>NZ_BLJG01000067.1 GCF_009932375.1 Pseudomonas juntendi | reverse complement strand
GGTTTATGGAGCGGTTACGCCACTCTGCGCCTGCGCCGGGGGCGAGCACTGACATCACCCAAGGAGGTATTTAGCCACCTGCAAGCCCTGCTGGCCGAGTATGAGCATGAAGTGTTTGCACTGCTCATGCTCGACAGCAAACACCGTGTGATCGACTTTCATGAGCTGTTCCGAGGCACCCTGGACGGCGCCAGTGTTTACCCGCGCGAAGTCGTGAAGTTAGCCCTGGAGCACAACGCCGCCGCAATGATCCTCGTGCACAACCACCCCTCTGGAGACCCCGAGCCAAGCCTGGCGGATCGCAATCTCACTCACAAACTCAGGCAAGCGCTGGATTTGGTCGGGGTGCGAACTCTGGATCATATCGTGGTCGGCCAGGAAGGCTGCGTCTCTCTGGCAGAACAGGGCTACCTGTAAGGAGGCGGCATGAAGCTTTGGCTACGTACCTTCGCAGCTGTGTTCGTATTCGCTGGCATCCTTGTAGGCTGCTTGGCAATCGTGCTGCTGGTGATTCTGATGGTGCATTTTCCACCACTGCTGGTCGCTGTTCTCCTGGCTTGCTGGGTCTTCGCTCGGCTGCTGAGTGCAAAGCCAGGCACAGCCCGCTAAACGGCCACCTTCAACGTGAGCAGCCGAATGGCTGCTCACGTTGAGGTCGGCCAGTTTTTTCTTTTTGGGTCTGCGCTCCACCATCAAGGCGAGCTGTTACTCCACAACCGCCTTCAACAGCGCATCGCGGGCATCCTGATAGAACTGAATGTCGATTTTGGTGGCCATGTCATCAGACAGATCGTAGAGCTGTCGACGCGCGGCAACTGGCATCAGTAATGCGCTAGCGCCCTTCTCCACAGCCAGCTCGGCGATGTTTACTGCATTGCTGATGGGCTCGATTGAGCCACCCAGGTTGATCTCACCAACGACGATTAACCCACCTTTGACGGACTTCTTCAGCAAGCTGCTGCACATGGCGATTAGCGCTGCCATCCCCAACTTAGAGCCGCGCTTCGCCGCATCAAAAGCCCGCAGTTGAATGGAAAACTCATGGGAGCGCGGATCGCGGTCGCCAATCAACTGCCCTGCACGTGAGTACAGGTTTTGTTCGGCATAGCGCACAGACTCTTTGAACGCGGCAGGTGCTGGGTTATTGAGAATCTTCACCCCAGAACCAGGCCCTTCATTGACCTCAATCCGGTACAGGCCGGCATTGTCATCAATATCCGCCCCCCCTTCACTGATGGTCCAGATCTGACCCGGCTCCAACGGATCGTCACCGATCTCGTTATCAGCTCTCAGCTCAGGGGTTGCAACGAACTTCTCGACGCCATCATCGCCAATGAAATAGCTGAAATGGGTATTGCGGAACTCGGCAGCCCCCACCCGTTTCTGCTGCTCTTTCACCCGCCGGCGAACCTCAAGGCCCAAGCGCGTTGCCCACTCCAGATCTTCATCGGAGACCGGCATATCCTGTTTGGGGTACATCAACTTCAGCAAGCCCGATACCGTCTTGTTGACCGCGTTGGTATCACGACCACTGAGAGCGCCGCCCAGGTGAACGCGGTTTTGCATCACGGATACACGGCTCTCAAATCGCAGGCGGCTCATGCACTCGGAGAAGAAGTCGCTAACCAGACCAAAATGATCGGTGGCCAGATCCTTGTTCATCTTCGGTACATCCCAGCCAGGCAGATAGCAATGGATACGGTCCATCCACGCCGTGTCATCACGCATTTCAGCAGGCAGCGGGCCAAACAAATGGCCAACGCGCTGCTGGTGCTCCACGTCTACATCGAAGTTACCCACAAACACCATGGAGCCATCAGCACGAATGCTTTCCTTGCCACGGCTGAACTCACCGGACTCCATGTAGCCTTTCATGATGTTGATCCCCTCCTTGCTGTCAAAGGAGATCCCACTCACCTCATCAAAACAGACCACATCGTACTGGCACACCAGGCCGCGCTGTCCGCTCGAATTATTCACAAACATCTTGGCGATCGTCGCCTTGCCCCCGGAAATCAGGTGGGCGTAGGGAGATACCTGCTGGAAAAGGTGGCTCTTGCCGGTGCCCCGCGGCCCCAATTCAACCATGTTGTAGTTGCGCTCAACGAACGGGATCATCCGCAGCAAAATGGCATCTTTCGCACGCGAGGTCAGCGCGCTGGCCTCCAGGCCAATGGAGCGCACCAGAAAGTCGCGCCACTCCTCACTGCTGAAATGACTACGGGCCTCGGCCATGATGTCCAGCACGTTGCGCTTGGACATCTGGATCGGCCGCAGCTCGGAGATACCAAAAGCGTTGCCCTTCTCCTCAGCAATCACCCCGTCATACTCAAGGGTGACCTCAGCATAAAAACCGCCGGTCAACAGGCGCTCGTTGTCATCGACTATCTGGTCAGGGATGCGCACCCGGTTCAGGTTCAGGCTGGGCAAACTGGCCAGATAGCACCCCTCTTTTTCCACGAAGCGTACGCTGACAATATCAATCAGCTTGGCCGAACCTGTCTTGTAAGCCCTGGCCTTGAACAGCTCTTCCTCGCCCGCGCGCACGGTTCTGGAAGACAGCTGGCGCTGCACAATCTCCAGCCCCTCCTCAATCTCATCGGGATTGGTGGAAGCGCAGTACCGTCCCAGCATGAACTCGACCACATAGGTGGGTACCGGGAACTGGCGGGCGAAGGTTCGCACCAGATCCTTGCGGACCAGATAACCCTCAAAGGACTCAGCAGCCTTGTGGTCCAGCGTATCCATTTCCACTTATTCGTCTCCTACCAATGTCGGCTTCTTCGCCAGCACATTGCCTTGATCATCCAGCAGCACCAACACCGCAGAGCTGCCCTCATACTGGTCATCCACCAAGAGGCTGCACTTGCCTTCTTTGAGCGGCTTGCGCTTGCTGATTTCGGAATCCGCCTCACCCGCATGTGTTCTCAGCACCGCCAATACACCGTCTGCCTGGGTTGCAGCCTGCACCTTGCAGGTCAGGCCTAACCAGCGAATATCCGACAGGGTCGCGGTAACTGCAGAGACGGAGATGGGCGCTTGTGTGCTGCGCAGCTCAATGACCGGAGTGAGGCACTCCTGCAGGCTCAAGCCTCCGTGATCATAGTGCTGACCGGCCTTGAAGCTAAAAACTCCCGGCGCCAATGCAATGCTAACAGCGCTATTCCAGTACCAGCCCACCTGCTGATAGCCCGTATCGACAGCATCCTTGATGACCGCGCAACGGCCCCAGCGAGTCTCTGTCAGATGCTTGGGCAAATCGACCTTCACCATCGGCTTGGGCGTCAGCAACCAGCCATGGTCAGTAACAATGCGGATTCTCCGCCAGCCAGCAGCGATCAGTTCCTCAGCCCGCTCCACCACCTCATCCAGCAGAGTGTCGATGCGCGCGGCGAGTTTCAGCCCTTTTACGTGGCCTTCCTTATCAATATCGCCACTTTGCAGCCAGGCATTCGAGGACGAACTACCCGACTCTCCTTCTTCCAGGTACTGCCAGCTCTTTTCGTCCAGCAGCTTGCGCAGGTAGTGAGCTGAAAAGTCTTTATCCTCATCCAGCAAACTGGGTTCGAAGTCTCGATCGGTCACACGCCCGGTCAAGCGATCATGCACAGGGGTAACTGCCGCCTTGGCCGTAGCAGTCACCGAAGGCAACGCCGCCCAGTTAGAAGCGAGCTTAATATCACCCAGATCTTGCAGTTTGGCCGCCAGGCGCTGAGCCGTATCGAAGCGCAAACCATCTACGAAGAAAACCGCCTCGCCGGTCGCGGCATAGTCAGCAGTTGCCTCATTGACCTGACCAGAACCCGGGTAGCCCTTAGTGCGCACCAGGTTCTGGAAGTTGGAAGTGATGCCATCCAGCCACGGGGTGTAAATCAGATCCAGGATGCCCTGCACCAACCCCTGCTGTACCAAAGACAACGGATAAGCCAGCGCTCGCAGCGCATGATCATCCGCCTGCCAGTAGTGCTCTTTGTACTGGCTTGCCATTTCCTCCGGGTCAACTCCCGAGAAGGTGGTTGTCGTGGCCTTGGCAATTTCCGCCAGATGCTGCAGAACGCCAGCCAACGGAGCCATCTCAAGCGAGAACCACACCCACTCACGACGCGCAGCATGCCGCGCTTCAAGCTGAGCAATAGCCAAGCGAACCTTGGCAGGCTCCTGCTCAAGCAACCCGCTTAAGTCCTGCTCAAGCTGCTGTTCTTCACTGGCATTGATCGAAGGGTAGCTGTCACCGCTCGCAGCAAGGTCAGCCTGCACCTTCAACAGCAACTGCGGCAACTGCGGGTAGTGGGTGCAAGACTCGACAAAACGCCGCCATACGCCGTCCCAAATACCCTGGCGCTGGCACAGCAACTCCGCTGCAGTCAGCTCCCCATCCCGCTCCGGATTAAAATGGTACTCGGCATCGCAAATACCCACCAGCGCCTGCCAGCGTGCCGGCTCCCAGCGCTCACGGCAGGCTTGGCTGTCATTCATCCAGCTGAGTAAATCTCTGACCGGATCACTGCTGACCAACTTGTTGAAGTCCGCTGCTTCCAGGCGACGGTTGCTCAGCTCATCGCGCTCGCTTTCGAGAATTTCAGGCAGTACGCGCAGCAAAACCTGCTGGCTTTTCTCATCCTTGGCCACATCCAGCCCGGCACCGCCGTTGCTCGATACCAGGAAGGCATTCACCGTCCAATCCCGACCGGAATTGCTGTAGATCCACCAGCAGCCACGGTACTGCAACTCCGCCAGCGGCTTGAGCGCCTCCGGGCAAGCGGCGATAGCGCGTAAATCTCGGCGCTCATAGCCTGGCAAATACACAATCGGCGTACGTTCGGCGGGCAGCTCAATGCCAGGCAACACCCCCTCAACCGCACACTTGATCCAGATAGCCGGACCGGTTCTAGCCTCAGGCGCATAGTCACCCAGCACAATCAGCTCAGGCATAGCCGCCTGCAACAAAGGCAAGGCCGGCTCCCACTGACGCAGCTTATCGGTCCAGAGAATCACGCTGGGGGCGGTTTGAACGTTGGAGTTGTACGCAGCGCTGGCACGGACTTCCTGGACCAACAGGTCAATCAGCTTCATGAAACTCCCTAAATTCAGATTGCTTCATTGGTTACCAGCAACGACTCAATGCGCGTCAACCAATCATTGAAAAGCGCGCATTTTGCACGCATTACATCCAAACCCACTTCCAAGGCAGCCAGCGTTCCCATCAATGGCTTTTGATAGTCAGCCATCAAGGCCTCGATCCGCTTGCTGGGAGCTGTTACAGGGCTATTGTTAATGTGTTCTGGACTCTCGAACTGCGCGCCGATTGCTTTGAGGTGCTGGTTCAAGGAAATTCTGTCGACGCCAATGGCAAAGGCATCAGGGTCGCTGAACAACAGCGCCTCAAATTCGTACATCTGCACAAAGGGTATAAATCGTCGCATGGAATCTTGGCCGATTAAACGGATAAGCTCATCGACCATCGCATCCTGTACGGCTGCAGCTTTGTCTCGGATGTCCGCATGAGCAACTAGAGTATCCTTACCTGGGAAACCCTGCGGCAGGCCGTAATAGTCAAAGAATGTAGTGCAATAAGCGGTTCGGTCACCCAGCAAGCGATTTTTCACATCCGCCTGTAGGCGTTCAAACTTGAAATTGCCGCCCTTATGCCCTGGTTTGCCAACGAGCGCAGGAACTAACTGAATACCCTTAGGGAAAAAGACCGGCGTCAGAATTTCATTGACAAACATCTCCTCTGTTTGCCCTTCGCAAATGACGTGGACTCGGATCATCGTGAAGGCCTCCCGCCCAAGACGTTCTTCTCCCATAGTTCACCGAGACTGTAATCCTCCAACCAACTGGTGAAGTCCGCTTCAGCCAGGCGCTTAAATACCGAACCGCCCTCTTCACGCTCAACGACGATCAAGTCTTCAATTTCAAACTCGTTGAGCAAGGGAACTGACTGAGTGGAAATAATCACCTGAGTGCGCATGGCAGCCGAACGTATCAGTGCCCCAAGCAGCGTGATTGCATAGGGATGTAAGCCCAGCTCAGGCTCATCAATAATAATTGTTGTAGGGGGATCAGGCTGAAGCAGCGCAGTTACCAGACAGATGAATCGGATAGAACCATCCGACAGTTGACTGGGCCAGAGTGCGTAATCACTGTCGTTTTGCTTCCAAAGCAAACGGATCTGCTGCTCTTCTGTGGGCAAGGTCGTCGGCTTGAGCACAAAGTCCTCAAAGAACGGCACTGCCAGACGAACCGTCTTACGAATCTGGTTGTAAACCTCAGGTGCTTCACTTTGCAATCGGAAGAGGAAGGCTGCCAGATTCGAGGCATCCTTCCGCAAAAAGGTGTTGTCATGCACGGCACACTGGCGCTTCACGCCCGCCGTATCACTAGTGTCATGGAAGTGATAAACCTTCCATCCGTTGATAGCGTTAAAGCAAAAGGTCGCAATTTTTTTTGACGTACCGCTCGCCATCACACTCTTGAGATTCGACTCGGAATGCCCAGCACCCAACCTGGGACGGGTTACACCGTGGTAAGGGCCATTGAAATACAACATTTCAGATGTGAAAGTGAATCCACCATCTACCCTTGGTTCCAGCGCAATGTCGTAGCCATTAGCACCAAAACGAACAGATGTAGTCAATTCAGAGGTTTCCTTAACCCCATAACTGAGAAGCCTGTCTGCGCCGCCTTGCTTGCTTGCCCAGACCTGTAGCCGCCCCTCCACAAGCTCTGAGAGCATGCGGAAATAGGCAACAAAATTGCTCTTTCCGGCACCGTTTGCCCCTATCAAAACGTTAAGGCTCGACAGGTTCAGGTTCTCCATCTTTCTGATGGACTTGAATCCACTGATAGACAGCGTGTGGATCGCGCTCATATCGTCACCGAGGCTTTCATTTGAACGAAATGGCCAGAGGATACTTCTGCAGCACCTCTTGCACCAAAAGATCCGTGCGTGCCTTGAGCTTATCCACGGTCCAGCTGGTCTCATTGGCCAACGCTTGGTTCAAGTGCAGGCCATTGTTGTAGCCCACCTTGCGCCCCTGGCTATCCAGCCGGCTCTGCTTTTCGGCAAAGCTCTTGTTGCCCAGAGCGCTGTTGTAGCCAGAGATAGTCAGATTTCCCAGGCAGTGGGCGTAGGTTTGGCGGTGTTGCTCCGCTAGCGCAGCGTCGCCGTTGGCGATCATCTGCACCCAGGTATCGGGGATGTTTTCACCCTGAGGGAAAATGTGCTCGATCGTCCAAACGTACTGCTTGCCTTTCAAGGCCCAGAGATCAACCTGGGTTTCACGGGTCATGCGACTTTCTTCAAGCGCACAAAGCACAAAGCGGCAAACGGCCTTGTTATCTTCATAGACTGGCCCTTTGAGGATCTTCTCAAACTGCTCGTCACTGGAGCTTTCGCCTGTCAGGCGTTGCTGGATATGACTGACCACTGCCTGGCCTTTTAACGCCAGCACTGCCTCGGCCACATCCATAAAAATCCGGGTCAGGTCTCGGGTAGGCGGCAGGTCGGTGGTGTTGCGCCGTACAAAGAAGGCGATGAGGAAATGCACCGCCTGCTCCAGATGCTCCTGCTCGAGCTCCAGGGTGTCCTTACGCTCAAACAGCACCATCAACAACAGATACGCTGCGGCCCCTTGGATACGATCCAACGACAACAGCAGACCGGATAGCTTTGGCTGCTCAGGCACGGCGCGGTAACCCACGATCTGAGCGTAATGGGCAGAGAGCCGGATCATTGCCTGCAGGAAGCTCTCAGCATCATGGGCGATCAGCTTCTCGTACACATGCATCAGGTTGGATTTGGTCGCCACCGGCACCGAGACGATGTCCTTCAGGTCAGGCTTGAAGGCGTTGTAGTACTGACGGAAGAATCGCTCCTGCACCGCATAGTCATCACCCAAGGCATCGATGACTTTCTTCCAGCGGTTGTAGTGCTTGTCGATGCTGCCAGGGTCCTTGGCTTCCAGCACGGCCAACAGCTTGTTCTTGATAAGATCAATAGCCGTCAACGGCACACCACGGTTGTTCAGCGATTCAAACAGCGTGTAGGCATCCGAATGACCAGCCACCTCGATCTTGACCAGGGTGGCGGTGTTCACTTTGTCCAGCAGCGCTTGCAGGCCCGTGACTGGTTCACTGAGCTCTTGCAGATACTGCTCAATACGCCACAGAAAGTGCCGGTATGCTTTCAGCACACGGCGGTTACCTGCGTGCTGCACCTGCTCCACATCGTCTAAAATCCCGGCTTTGCCGAGCACCGCGAAGTAATCCTGCTGATTGTTGTTCTGCACCTGGGGGATCAATCGTGGCTGGTCTGACTTTTTCTTCAGCACCAGCTTGTGCTTGAGGTTATACAACTCAATCTGCTGCTCCATGCCCAGGTTGGGCAGCACCCTGAAGCTTTGGTAGATCGCAGCTAACAACAGCGACAAGGTAGTCATGCGCTGCTGACCATCCACCAGCTCCAGGCTTTGTACTGACAAAGCGTCTTGCGACTGATTGATGCAAATGATCGAGCCAAGAAAGTAATTTGGCTCGTTCTCCAGCAAATCGTCAAACAGAGCATCCCATTGCGCCCGACTCCAGGTGTACTCACGCTGGTAGCGCGGGATAGCGTAGATAACACCACTTTCAATATCGAGAAGAGTAGATACAGGGTAGTTATAAACCGACTTGATCATAATCTGGCGATGGCCTCTGCTGTTTTCAGGTGTTCGCCGAGATAGGCTTCAAACGTGAAATCACGCTTTTCAATATGTTCAACAAATTCATCGATCCAGTCACCGGCCTTGTGCTGGAAGCCATCAATCATGGTTTCTGGGGCAATAACACCCACAGGTCGGCTAGCGTAATCTGTCAGCACATTGAGGGCGGCATAGCCGTGCCCCCCCATCGACACAAAATAATCACTGGCCAGATCCGCAATGGCCTGGCGGAACTTAACCAGCTCATCAGCCCGGCGTTTTTTGATGGGCGTATCAGAGGCAATGCGCACGTCAAATACCTTGCACGCGAGCGGTAGCATCCAGCGTGCAGGCACATGAAAGCGCTGCAAATTATTCAGCTTGGCCACAAAGAGTTTTTCTAGCAGCTTGATACCAGCGAGATTCTCATGCCAACGGCGCATTTCATCTTGCAACTGCCGGGTATGGGCAAAGCTGATTTCGACACTTTTACCGCCAAAGATCAGCCCATTCAGACAGATCCAACGGCAAAAACCAACTTCAAAGCGTAAACGGCGGGTGCGGTTGTAGCTGTTGGTGATACGCACAAAGGGTACCCAACGGTCGTTCTGCCAGGGCTCAAAGTCGCTTCCTTTGTGAATCAGATCGATATGACAGAACGATCGCGACTTGGGCATGGTCACGTTTAGGCAGGCCATATCCTCCATCGAGGTAAAGTCAAAAACCTGCTTGAGTGCATCGGCTGCCAAGTCAAACGCCTGACGATTAGTGACCAAGCGATAATCCTCGGTCACCACTGCAAAGGCATGGTTACTCTCTACATCGACCACCGCTTGGTGACGAGGAAGCGCCTGATACCCGCAGCCTGCAAACAGGTCGTTACCTTGAGCTGAAGCCTCGATAAAAACCGGCCTCAGCTCGACAGGGAAAAAGGCAACCGCTGGCTCCATCGCGGACCATTTACGTTCCATGTTTAATGGCTCCTTGCCGCCCGTTTCTCAGCCAAACTCAGGTGATGGTCGTTGATGCGTGCGCCTTCGCCTTCGCCGTATTGCAGGCCCAGGCGATACCAGGGGGCGGATTCGACGTCTTTGCCGCGATCTTTGGTCCACTTGATGTTGGGCGCCCAGCGCAGGATGCCGGCGCCTTTCTTGCTGACGTCGCGGGCATACAGGAATGGGCGGATATTGAGGCGCACGCCATCGTTGAGGTCGGGGGTCCAGCCGATGGGTTGTTCTGCCAGAGGCTTCCAGCGGACGAAGATATCGTAGGGTTTTTCGGCTGTACCCTCTCCTTCGAGGATGGCTTCCAGCTCTTTCTTCAGGGCTTCGGCGGCGGCGAGGCGTTCCTGGGCACCGTCTTCGCCGTTGGCGAGGCCGGCCTGCTGGGTGCGAATCCAGTCGCCCAGATAGGTGTAGATCAGGCGCTCAAGGCCGGCCTTGTCGAGCTTGTGGTAGTTGACCAGTACACTGAAGCCGTCCTTAAGGCCGTCCCAGATGTGCCAGATGAAAGGCCGGTGCTGGAACAGCTTGCAGTGCTGCTCGAAGAACTTGTCGCGCAGCCAGAGGCTGAGGGATTTGCTGCCGACAGCGTCGAGCAGGCGGTTTTTCAGTGGGGTGGTCCAGGCATCGCCATAGGCGGCTTGCAGCAGGGCTTCCAGGCGCTGGTCGGCGGCCTTTTCACCGCGCACCGGTGGCAGGCAGACAATGCCGTCGTCATCGACAAAACCGGCCAATTCCTGGCAACGCTCTACCCATTCGCGTTGTTCGGCGGCCAGCTCCATCTCCGGGTCCAGCTCTGCTGGCCAGCGGTAGCCGAGCAGGCGGGCAACGGCGACTTGCAGCACGCTGTCATCGACGCGCAGTTCACCTTGGGCGGTCCATTTGCTGTCTTCGTCCCAGATTACCGAGCCACAGGGGTGGCCGTGGTAGATCCATTGGGTGGGGTCGTTGGTGTAGGGCTGCGGGAGACCGTTGGGATAGGCGTTTTTTGAATTTTCTAACCATGCCTCATGGTCGTACGAAGCGCGACCAAGAGTTGCCGGGGTAACGCCAAGCTTTGAGTCGATTTTACGTATAGCAACGTTGTAGTCTTCTGAGGATAAGAAGCACCAAAGAGCGGGAAGATCCTTATTGGACTCTGGAATAGCTACAGCTCCATTCTGGTCAAAAATTTCACCCAAGAAAAAGGTGACTGGGAGGTTTGCCATTCTGTGGATAAGAATTCCTTTTTTCCGGCAGCAATCTAACCCTCTAATTGCGGATCCAGAATTCGATTTCAGCTCCAGCCCAGACGGATGCCATCTCAGTATTTGTCTAGCACCCGAAAAGTGCTCTGAACGCTCGGCTGTGCGCTGAAAAAGAGCCCAAGGTTCGCATATTGACAAAACCTCCCAAAACAGAAAAGAGAACCGATCATTATCGCCAGTCTGGAGGCCCGTTCTTGGCTTGCAATAAGCCTCAAGTAAGCCCCCACCTTGTTGGTTGAAAGTAACCACCACATCTGGATTCTCAAACTGCTTCGATTGCTCAGCAATCTGAATGTCATCCGCCAACAACCCCGCCGCCTTCTCCGCCGCCGTGCGCGGTTCAGACACATCCACCCCGCGAATCCAGTTGTCTTGCTCGCCACTGTGCAGCAGATCCGCCGACTGGCCTGCGGCATTGCCACGACTCAGGTTGATCAGAATGGCTTTGACCACCTCGCCACTGATGGTCTCAAAGGCACCTGGCCCCAAGCGGGCAATCAAATGCCAGCTGTCGTTCTGCAACAGCTTCTCGCGAAACTTGCGGTAGCTGGTAAGGAACAGCCAGTTCTGCGGCAGCACAATGCTGGCAGTGCCCCCCTGCACACAGAATTCCAGACAACGGTCAAGAAACACCGTGGCAAGGTCATTCTTGGCTTCGGGGTAATGGGTTTCGCAGTGGTCCTTAAGGGTCTCATGCTGCTTGCCCCGCGCCAGATATGGCACGTTGGTGATAACCCAGGTGTATTGGCCCGCGAGCAGCTCGGCGGCCTTGGCCAAGCCCTGAGCGACAATGCCGGCCTCCAGGCGATTGGTCAGGGCGGAGATTTCGCCGTCGACCTGGTTTTGCTGGTTGGCTTGATCTTGAGTGAGCGCTTCACCCAACAGTTGCTGCAGTTCGCTCCACTGGGCAATTTGCGCGGCCTTGCTGCGGCGCGGGTTGATCAGGCTGCCAAGCACCGGGGCATCCTGGAAGGTCTGGTACATCCAGTCCAGGGCAATGGTCAGGTTCTGTTTGCCGGCCTTGCGGCTGAGCTCTTTCCATTCGTCGCGGGCGGCAGCGATGGACAGGCCACTGCAGGCCAGGTGCAGTTCGGGCAGCAAGCGATAACCATCGGCATCGGGGTAGCGCCAGGCTTCCAGGGCGACGGCAAAAGCGGCCAGCTCGACACAGCGCTGGTCCAGCTCAAGGCCGTGGAGGTTTTCGCTGAGTACCTTGTCGATGGCTTGGCGGGCGTTGAGGTGCTCGGCCTGCATGCGCATGGGCACCAGCATCAGAAAGGCGGCGACCAGGAAATGGCCAGAGCCGCAGCAGGGGTCGAGGGTTTTAAGCTCGCTGAGGTGCTTGGGCCAGGCGTCGAAGGTGCCGGAGGCGGGTTGCCATTGCTGGGTTTGGTCGTTTTGCACAAAGCGCAGGTAGCTCAGCGGCACGCCGGGGATGGCAGCTTTTTCGCGCAGTTCCTGTTCGCTGTGCGCGGTTTGCCAGTCGTGCTCGGTGAGCCGCTGGCCTGCCCACCAGGCGCCCAGACTGTTATCCAGCAGGAAGCTGACCATGTAGGGTTCGGTAAACAGCTGGGTGACGGGCGAGAGTTCGTCGGCGCCTATCTTGACCTCGGATTTGTTGACCTCTTCCTTGCGCTTGCTTTGCCAGAACTGATACACCCAGCCGAGGCTGTCCTGAGCCTGGAAGGTCTCTGCGGCCAGGCCGGTAACCAGCCTTTCAAGCTCGCGCTGGTGCTCGGGGGCAAACTCCAGGGCAAATACCGGCGAGTCGACGCGAAAGATCTGCGGCAACATCTTCGAGGCGAGTACGCCGGCCATCTCCCAGCCACTGTTGCATCGGCTCTCCAGCTCATCACGCAGAGTGTCCGGGTCCTGGATCAGTTCGCTGCATTCGGCCAAGGTCAGCGGTGTGTGCTCGTCATACATCAGCAGATGGTTCTGCTCCAGAAAACGGGCGAACAACATGCGGTGCCAGTGCTCGTAAGCGACTTCGGTTATCAGCTTGTTCAGGCTTTGCTGGCCGCTGGCCTGTTTGCAGTCACCCAACTGGCGGCCATGGGCGCGCAGACGTGTACGCAGCTGGCGTTGCTGGTCATTGAGGTAGTCCGCCGCTTTGGCCTCCCCCACGCTCAGGCGGGTAAGCGCCTGGCTGGCGGCCGTTTCGGCGATGTCACGGGCTTTGACGACGGTAGCTTCCAGCGCACGGCGCAGGGCTTTGTCGAGGGGCTGGCGGTGTGTGGTTTGGGTCATCAGAAGGTCACCGGTCCGTCGTTAAGTTTGCTGAGAATCTGTTGTTTGACGTCAGTCAGCCAGGCATCCACATCGGCTTCGCTTTCAAAGGTTTTGCGCGGCAGGCTGATGCGTTGCAGCTTGGGTTGCAGCAGCTCGGCGGCTTCCAGGCGGGCGCTGTCGAACTTGCTGGCGAGAGACTCGGTGCGGTCTGTCCACTGCTCCAGGCTGACCTCGCTGAGGCTGTCGATAATCGCCTCGGCATCGTTCAGCGTGGGTTGCTCCAGGGTCATCAGTTTGCGCTTTTCCAGGATGGCGCTTTGTTGCTGATCATTCAGTTGCTGCCAGTGGCTATCTGACTGCAGCTGAGCCAAGCACTCCGCGTGGCGATCCAAATAAGCCTGGACATGGAACTGGATCGCATCGCGCAGCTTGCTGACCAGTTGCTGGATCAGCGCGGTGGCCGGGTTAGGGTCGTCGAGTAACGAGCGTTGCTGGCTAATCGCATCGGCTTCGGCCTGAATGGGCGCGTGGAAGGCTAGGCCACGGCTGGCGTCTAGCAGACTGGTCAGCAGCGTCCAGTCACCACGGCGAGCGTCAATACGCTTTGCGGTGTCGGCCCAGTCCTTGATGGCCTGCTTGATGGCGTCCTGCTCATCCAGCACCTGCTTGAGCTGGGCATTACCGGATTGGCGGGCCAGTTCGTCAAAGACCTTGGTATCTGGCACTGCCGGGAATGGCGCAGGACCACCGGCGCGCTTGGCCAGATCGCGCCCCTTCTCGGCTAGGAGTGGCAATTTGTTGGCCTCTTCCCCCGGCTGGCACTCGATACCACTGCTGCTGAGCACACCACGGATCTTGATCATGTCCACCGGGCGGATGGTGATGCTTTCCGGACGGAAGCTGGCCTGGGTGATCTGCTTACGATCAAGGCTACTGGCACTGACCGGGTTGTTACGGCTGTCGGTGGCGATCAGGATGCCGCTGGAAAGCAGCACATAGAGCGCACCGTCAATGGCATCCTGTGGCCAGCCATAGGGCGCGGCCAGGAAGTGCTCGCGGATTTCACTGCCCTTTTTCGAGACACCGATAAAGCGTTTGATCGCGGCACAGACCGGATGCTGTTCGGCATCACCACTATAACCAAGTAGCTCGAGGGCGTTCTGGCCACCGTCTTTGCTGGCACGCTCGTAGACCTTGCCCCAGGCGGGGTGGTCGGCCTGGTCAAACTCGCGGTAAAGGCGAACCAGTGAGGCCTTGGCGGCGCTTTCGACGCGGTCGCTGATGCTGTTGCCGTCTACCTCGTTACCGCCGGCCTGCAGCACCTGTACACCCTCGAAGATTTCACGCAGCAGGGCTTGCACCTGCTTCTGGGCATCGCGGTGGCGGGTTTCCATGGCGCTGCGGGCATCTTTGCCGGCATCAGTGTTGGGTATGCCGCGCTTGTCCAGGGTGGCCTGGGCCGCATGTTCTGCAACGATGGCGTTAGTCAGCTCGGAACGGTTACGAGCTGGTACATAAATGAAGATGGTCGGCTCGCTGGGGTTGCGGCTGCGAGCCTCGGTCATAAAGCTTTTTTCATCAATCGCCCAGCCATCCTGAACCCAGGCATAGATTTTCTCGTTGGCATCCTTCGGTAGTTCCGCATCAAAGCAAGGCAACACTTGGCGCGGCTCATTGCATTTGCCTTGGGTCAGGCGCACCTGGGCGATCTGACGGCGCAGCTCCTTGTGCAGCAGATCGACGCGGATGTTTTCTACCCGCTGCAGGTTACCGCGCAGGTCGGCCTCTTCCTGGCGCAGGGTGTCGTACCACTGAGCGCTTTCCTGGGTTTGCAGGCGGTATTCGGTGCCGGTGCTGGTTTGCATAGGCATGACCAGGCCATCGTCAGCCAGCTCTTGCAGCAGTTTGGGTACCTGGGTGCGGATGGCGTCTTTGCCCTGATTGAGGTCATCAATCAGCAGATCGCCGAGCATATCGGCAGTGGCGCGCACGCCACAGTCTGCGGTCGGATCCGTGGGCAATTTTCCAATTAGCAATACCAGGGAAAGGATGCGTGACTTGAGTTGATCGTCAGCATCTCCAGCTGACAAGCGGCCAATGGTTTCCGCGATTTCTTTGGAGATCACCCCGGTCTGTAACAGGTTGACCGAGATCTGGTTGTAGATGAAATCAGCGGCGACCACATGGCCCAGGGGCTGATCAGCCGTGGCCTGAGCGGCCTCGTGGATGACCTTGAGCTGGTTACGCAGCTGCGAGGCGGTACCGGTGGTATCAACAATCCGCAGGACCTTTTCCCAGAAGCGCCGGCGCACTGGCAGCAGCGGATAGTCGGCCAGCATGACCTTTTCGTCGTCGCGATGGTGTTCGATCTTGGTTCCGCGAAGCTGACGGGAGATTTCGCCCAAGTGAGCGTTCATCACCTGCTCCAGCTGCGGGCGGGCCGAGGCTTTCTTGCGCAGGATGACCTTGCGAATCACCGATTCAACATCGGTATCGGACAGCTGCACAGGAATCTGGAAACGGCCGAGCAGACGCTGCAGGTTAGCCATGCCTGACAGTGCGCTCTGTCCGGTGGACACGAACAACATCTTGCTCTTGAACTTGGAGCTCTTGCAGCAGGTTTCGACCACCTCCTGCACCTGGTGAGCTTTTTCTGGGTCCGAGCCGACGTACTGCTGCACCTCATCGAGCACCACCAGTGTCAGCGGGAACTGGCCGTCCTTCACTAGGGCGTCATAGATGGCGTCGACCATCTGCTGGTTGGTCACATCCTGCACATTGGGGTACTGCTCGCGCAGCAGCTGGCGCACTTGTTTGACGTCATCGCCGAGGGTGCTGTCGATAGCCAGCAAGGCACGTGAAATGCTGCTGGAAACGTAGAGGTCTTCCAGCTCGTCATCCCAGTTGTCGCCTGCTGCTTCAACGTGGGCTTTAACCTGATCGAAAATGCCCTGCTTATGCAGCCACAGCACAAAGCGCGCCTGGTGGTACTGTTCCGGCAGGCCTGCGGACTTGAACACAATGTTCAGCAGGGCCAGACGCACATTGTTGTTGGCACCAGCACCTAAAGTGCCCGAGGCGGCGTGGAGGCCACCGTGGCGCTTGGCCTGGATGCTGAGTTCTTTGAAATGGTCCTTGATCTCCTGGGGCAGATCGGCAATGTCGCGAGCAGCTACGCCATCACTGAACTCCTGGTTGGTCCAAAGAGCGCGAAGCATTTTGGCCAGGTGCGATTTACCCGAACCGAAGAAACCAGAGATCCACACGCCGGGCTGTTCATGCCCGTCACCCAGGTTGCGCAGATAGGCGGAGAGGATTTTATCGAGGCCCGCCTGGTATTCGCCGTCACAAACAAAGGTCTGCAGTTCGTAGCGCAGGGTTTTCAGGGCCTGCTGGGACTGGTCGTCTTTGACCTCGGCAACGCCGTTGTTTTCCAGCCGGTTCTGTTGCGGGTCTAGGTCGTAAATCTCGCGGTTCAACATCCTGGGCGTACTCCCTGTGCGCATTGGCGCTATTCAATTCAAAACGGCAATGTGTGCCGGTATTCAGTTGTCTGCCGTAATGGCGGTGGCCTGATAGCCCCAGCCATCGCGGGCATCCAGCAGGCGGTAGGTGTTGTTGACGTACTCGCCGGGGAAGAGCACCAACAAGCGCCCCGGCACATGCTCGGCCAGTTGCTTGACGAAATCGGAAACCGAGGCGAACCCGAACAGGGTGCCGCAGCCAACCAGGGCGACCAGAGTGTTGCTGTCGGCCTGGTTCTGGATTCGTTCTGCCAGCGCCACTACGGACTGGCGGGCAAAGGTTTTGTACTTCGAGGTGAGCGAGTCGGGGTCCTCGAAATAATCTTCGCGGTATTTTTGCTGCGCCATCCACTCTGGAAACAGGCGCGTAATATCCAGCTCCAACCAGGGGTGGCCGGCACTTTCAGTAGCCAGCCGAAACTCTTCGATGCGGGCACGTAGCTTGAGCTCATCTTCCTTGTGGTAGACGGCAAAGAGCACCCGCTGCTCATTGGCCAAGCCGCTGATCCACGGCAGGCTGATGTGGTTGCTGTAGCTTTTCAGCAAACGGTTCAGGCGGTTACTCATGCAGCCAGCCCTCCTCTTCCTTGGTCAGGTAGTCGGGGAAGGTGACTTCCACAACTTCGCTGGAATGTTTGAAATTCAGCAGGCCGCTGTGACTGGCCTGACGAGCCAGCTCCAGCAGGCGCTCCTGACGGCAGCCGAGTAATTTGGTCCACTCGGTATTGAACAGGCGGTTACCTGTTGCACCTTGCAGGTAGCCCATAAACAGCGCAAAGGCGACGTTCACCGGGCGGATGTCAGGCTCGGTACGACGTTTTTTGCTTCGGCCTTGCAAGTAGCCGGCATCGGTCCATGTGCCGTTGACGTTCTGCGCCAAAGACCTGAGTGTTGCCGGGCTATAGCGGTCGGGGAACTGTTCCTCAAAGGCCTGTTCCATTTCCTCGCGCAGCAACAACTGCCCAAGCACAAGCGACAAAACCTTTTCTTGCGACAGCCTAAGCAGTGGGTCCCGAGCCAAGGCTATTTGGCAAGCCAGCAAGGCGCGTGCGCTCGCATCACTCTCCCACAGGCGGCGAAAGGCTCGGAATAGCACGACGTTTTTGTCCATCGCGAACAGATCAACCAGGTGACGCCAGGTCAGCTTACGGGCCTTTTCTGTCGGTTTATGCAGTACGTTGAAGAGTTCGATATCTTCCTGATATTGCGCCGTACTCGCCTCAGCTTCGCGGCCTTGGAACAACTCGGTGAGCTCAGCCAGCATCATGGTGCGCGCGGCATGCGCACCATTGCGGCCAAACTTGAAGCCAAATTTCTGCTGTGTAGCGTTACTGGTCATCGACAGTCGGTCTCTGAGGTAAATCCTGGAGCAATGGAGAGGTTGGCCTGCAGCGCAACGCTCTTGGGCTCGCGCAGAGCCAGTTGATACTCGCCCGGGTTTAAGCCGGCACTCACGCTGCAATCCACTCCCCAACGCCGCAGCAGATAACCCGCTGTAGCGGCCCGCACCTGCACTCGAATGGTTTGCCCAGGCGTCAGCCCATAGTCCAGCTCGATGGCGCGGATATGCGGAGCATTGGGATGGGGAATCAGCTCCAGCACAACCTCATGATTCCACTCTTTATCCCGCTCCCAAGACTCGGCTGCGGTTTCTACATCGCCATCCAGCTCCTGGACCTGGGTGATACGGGTTAATACGAAGTCGCGAAACTGTGCGCGCGTTCTGCAGTAGGCACGGACATGCCAGCGCAGGCCTGTGTTAACCAGACTATGCGGCACGATTTCTCTGCTGGACTCACCGCTACTGACCGAGACATAGCGAATCGCCAAGCCCTTGCCGGCGTAAATAGCGCGAGACACTGAGGCCAGGGTTTCCAGGTCCGGCTAATTTAGCGTGGGCGCAACATCAACCACAATCGGCTGCGCACAAGCCTCCAACCCCACGCCCTGCCCCAAGCTGAGGGCCTGCAGGGTGTGTTCACGGTCATAGGCGAAAAGCGGCTGGAACACCGGAGCACGTCGGTAAACCTTCTCGCGATGGTCATAATCGAGGTTGTCCGGTGCCAGCTGGCGATAGAGAGCGAAGTCACGGGTAGCATTAGACAGTGCGATAGCAAAGCGCTGCACAAGATCTTGACGGGTCACCTGACCACGAAAACGCGCCAGAAAGTCGATCTGCCACAGCCGCTCACGCTGGTTTGGCGAGGCATCTTTAGGTGCGATATTGGGCATGTGCGAGGGTTGTTCCGTTTAGCCTGGCTGGTCATACTAAAAATGATGATAACCAAACTGCACAGCTCAAACCAGCGCCAATTACTGGCTTACGCAACGGTCGTTGCAGGCATTAGCCCGGACTGGAGATAAATCGCACTACTGCGGGATGGACCAGCCCCCCCCTAGTTCCTCTTCCGACCTGACCTTTGCGCAAGCAGCGAGCCCCCACAGGCTTGAGCCGCAGGTGCTGGTCATTCTTGACCAGATAGCGCATGGCGTAATGCACATTCCCCCGCGCGATTGGGTCACGCCGCTGGATCATCCCAATCCCTAGGCGGTCCCGGTGCTTTGCCTTCTCACGGTTGCAGTTGTGGTAGCAGCCCTGACCAAGAGTGATGCGCTCCCACAGCTCGCCAATCTGCTGCGCCCTGTAGATGTCCGCACCCACCTCTGAGCCGTTGAAGAAAAAGGCCGCATGGATGTGGTAGCCACGATCCTCACCCTGCTCAACACTGCAGATGTAGCCGGTCTCATGATCGAAAATCGGGTTGCGTTCACGCCCCTTAATCAACCGCCTCAGATCATCGAACACACGCTCCACACGCAACCTGGCCTGAGCCTCTTTCCGGTAATACAGATCGACCCTGACCACGCAGGCACGGGCGTAACGATCAAGCACAGCATCCACGTAGCGAGTGATCTCAGTCTCCTGCTGAATGGCCTGGTAGCGCTGATCATGATGCTCACGCTGCTTGAACTCCTTCTGGGTAAAGAGGCTACGGATGCATTGGGTTAGCTCGTTCAGTGTCTCGCTGGTGCTCAGGTAGCGAGTTTCATCCTCGCTCAGGCAGGTAATGCCACATGGGCTGAGTTCAACCCCGATGATCTGGCAGGCTTGCTGAAAGAGGCTCAACTGCCAGCTGTACTGATACTCCACATCGCCTTCGAACAGCATGATCATCTGTTCGACACCATTGAAGTACCTAGACAGCCTGGTATCACTGACCAGTTCATCTCCCTGCTTCGAGTAGGTGATTCGGTAGGCTTGGCTATCGGTACGTTTGATGGCGTTGATGAGACGTTCAATCTGGATGGCGGTATCGGACTGGGATGGATAGGTGTTGGCGCTTCGTTTGGTCATGGGTATGTACCTGTTGATGGTTTCTCATACCAGGTACGCAATGTGTGTTTTTTAACCTATGACCTACTCACTTACTGGGATATAGGACTGGTATTGCTATCCACACCCAGACCTATTGACTGGATGGATGTTGATAGTCTTTAGCTATATAACTAGATCCCGATCCAGTCTCATGCAGCCCTCCCAGGTTGGCTCGGCAATGGGGAGCAACATTGCCGAGCCAACCGTCAGATTCGCCGTGGCGCATCTTGGGAGAGTTAGCTGAGAACGATTTTTCCCAGACGGCATAAGCGCCATGACCAGCCGAAGCCAGTCATGGCGCTTATGGTCATTGCTAGCTGGCCACATTCAGGTGGCCGACTGAACGTAGCGCAGCGCCACCCTCTGCAAGGTCGCGCTCCTCAATCCTTGCCAGGATCCAGTCGTGCACTTCACTGTCGACCCAGCCGACGCAGCGATCGCCCAGCGAGACCGGTTTCGGGAAGGCGCCTTCCCCGATGTACTTGTAGATGGTCGACCGAGCAAGACCGGTCGAGTCGATGACTTCTTTCAATCGGATGATTCGCATGAGCAGGCTCCTCTGTGGCTCAGAGGATCTGCAAGCACCGTTTAAAAAAACTAACCGGCCACAACACTGACCTACCCCAACCAAACCGAACACCCTTTCCCCGCCAGGTCACCCGCCAGCCAGACGCTTGAACTCCTGAGGTGAACAGCATTTCAGCCCTCCGTGCGGATGCTCCTCGCCGTAATCCTTGAAGAGCGACCTAGGCTCAGTCGATAGGGAAACGTGGCACATACAGTCCCGCCTCACGATCTTTACGAGGCTCTCCCCTATGCGTTGCTCTGCGTGCTGACACCACGGATTACCAGCGGTGGTAGGTCAATATTCCAGACAACAAGTCGAGGGCTTGCCGAAGGCATCGATCGAACCGTCATCACTCAGCGATTGCACCGACAGAACCTTGCCGCTCACCACAGCGGGTTTCTTGATCGCCTACAGCATCACGTCACAACACCACCTCCACCGCACCCGCTTGAAGCTGAGAACCCCGCTACGCCGGCCCGACTACTTGCTCAACGCGCCAGCAACGAGCCGTAGTCGCCCATGACACAGAAAATCCATTCACGGTCACCATCAACTAGATCTGCTGCTAATGCGGCTTCTGAAATAGCAGAAACCCTGAAAACCCTTTAAAAATTGGCATAAGAACACGATTATGACCCATAGAAGGTTCCTAGAATGGCAATAGAATCCGACTAGAAATAGATTAGAATTTCCGTAGAAGAAAGATAGGATAGATTTAGAATATACGAAGATCACCACTAGAATCAGCGCCGACTTAACACTAATGATTCGCACACACAGGCACAAGTGATAATGGCTTCCACCTACCCCTCCGACAAACTCTCCCAACTACTACCCGGCACACGGATAAACAAACGCCAAGAAATTTGGCTTTGGCTCGGCCTGTACGTATATGAGCGCTTTGACCTAGAGCGAGACTCGTGCAATGGAGCAACCATGCGCGATGAGGTCGCCCAGGCCTTGAGGGGAGACCGCAAGATCGCAGCAGACATCCCCGCCAAAATGGATCGCTACTTGCTGCCGGATGAGCAACTGAAATGGATCACTGACAACACGAGACAGATTCAGTGGCTAACCAGAAGAGTTGACAAGCTCACCGAGCGCATCCTCCCCAGGGGCCTGCCTCACCTTCAGGGGCGGGAGCGACTCGTAGCCGCAATAGACATTTGGCAAGTCGACCTAGAAAAGAAGCAACGAGATGTAGACAGACTTCACGACCAATGGCGCAGGCACAAAGCCCTAGATAGCCAGCTTGAGTGGTTTGCAGATCAGAAAGAGAGCACGAAGCGATGTCTTTGCGCCTGGGAGTGGTTACAGAAGAATTACTTGACGCCAATCTCAAGACAGCCCCCCATCAGCAACTATCAGGAGCTGCTGATGTTCTTCGACCAAGAGGAGATAGGTTCAAACGAACGAGTAGCTATCATCGAAAGGATCAGGAGGCTTTGGAGCAAAAGGCAATTCAATGAACGCTCCACTGACAAGAAGCAGGTCAACGTCATGCTCTCGAAAGCAGTAATTGCCCAGCTGGATGCGCTAGCAGAGAAGCATGGCCTGAAACGTGCTCAAGTCATTGAAAGCTTGATTAGGATGGAGGCCGATACAGGCATGTACCTGGCCGAAAGCTAGCCATTGGATCGAAGCAGCTACCGCCTTGCAATTGCAGGGCAACCCGGCCTCCCGCCAGTTGTGACACAGCCGTGGAGCCCCCTCTGCGACCCCTGCTGCGCCGTATGCCTGAACGGACCTGCCGACCCAGTTCAGCTCTTCACCAGCGCCACATTGATGCCCTGCAAGAGCACCAGGCGTAGTAGCCACTGCGGACGACGCCCAACACGTGACACATAGCCCGGCTCGGAAAGTGCGCGGCAGCCTTTTTTGCGATGGCCATCTCCCCCGGCTTGCTCGGCCAAAGCCACCGCTTCGCCCTTATAGGCTTGGGAATGACGGGCGCGGGCCCGTTTCATCAAAAAGAGGAGGTGCCATTGCCCCCTCGCGCCAGGATCGCTTAACGAGGCGCACACCGGGACTGGGCAGGATCAGTCACCCAGAAGAGCAAAACACCGGCACACCAGCAGCAGAAAATCCAAGGGCCGGAAGCCAGGATCAACCGACCGGAACGGGAGAAAACGACCCCACAAAAACAACAGAGGATATCGGTGGGGCAAAAAGTGGGGCAAAAATAAGAGCACCAACAAAACCATCAGACATAAAAAAATCCAGTCACCGCTAAGTGACTGGATTTTCTAGGGTATTTTGGTCGGGACGGAGTGATTCGAACACTCGACCCCTTGCACCCCATGCAAGTGCGCTACCGGGCTGCGCTACGCCCCGACTGGGCTTGAAGCATGTTCTCAATACTGCCGAGAACGTTGAAGAATGTACCCTAACCCTCTGATAAATGAAAGCTTTTTCTCAAAAAAATTTTCACTCACCAGATAAGCACAAGCTCACTTCTTCAACACGACCAGCACATCCTCCAATTCGACAATCATCTGCCGAATCAGCTGCTTGTACTGGCTCGAATCATCTTTAGCCTCATCACTGGAGAGCCGCAACCGCGCCCCGCCAATGGTGAACCCCTGCTCATACAGCAGCGCGCGAATCTGCCGGATCATCAGCACGTCTTGCCGCTGATAATACCGCCGGTTTCCCCGCCGCTTCACAGGGTTGAGCTGGTCGAACTCCTGCTCCCAATACCGCAGCACGTGTGGCTTTACGGCACACAACTCGCTCACTTCACCAATGGTGAAGTAGCGTTTGCCCGGTATGGGGGGCAGTTCGTCGTTATGGCTTGGTTCCAGCATAGGCCTCAACCCGGGCCTTCAACTTCTGCCCTGGACGAAAGGTGACGACGCGCCGTGCGGTGATCGGGATTTCTTCCCCGGTTTTGGGGTTGCGGCCCGGCCGCTGGCGTTTGTCGCGAAGGTCGAAGTTGCCGAAACCAGACAGCTTGACCTGCTCGTTCTCTTCAAGTGCGTGCCGAATTTCTTCGAAAAACAGCTCGACCAGCTCCTTGGCCTCACGCTTGTTAAGCCCCAGCTCCTCGTACAGCCTTTCGGCCATCTCAGCTTTCGTCAGAGCACCCATGCCGTTATTTCCTTAACGTGGTGTTCAACCTTTGTTCGAGCGAGGTGAGGATGTTTTGCAGGGTAGTGTTCACCTCATCGTCGTTAAGAGTGCGCGATGGATGCTGCCAGGTCAAGCCGACTGCCAGGCTTTTTCTATCAGGATCAATACCTTTACCCTGGTAGACATCAAACAGCCTGAGGTCTGTGAGCCATTCGCCTGCATTGTCACGAATTAATTCAAGCACCGCACTGGCTGCCACGTCACGACCGGCGATCAAGGCCAGGTCACGACGGGTTTCCGGGAACTTGGACAGTTCGCTGAATTTCGGCAGGCGGCCTTCGACCACGTCGCCCAGCACCAGCTCGAACAGGAACACCGGGCGGTCCAGGTCCAGGGCTTTGGCCAGCTCTGGGTGGATGGCGCCGAGGTAACCGACCAGTTTGCCGTCGCGCTCGATGGCGGCGGTCTGGCCTGGGTGCAGGGCTGGGTGCTTGCCGGCGCTGAAGGTGAAGTCGCTCAGGGCACCGGAATAACCCAGCAAGGCTTCCACGTCGGCTTTAACGTCGAAGAAATCGACGCCGTCGCGGCCGTTGGCCCAGCCTTCTGGCAGGCGGCTGCCGGTGACCACGCCAGCGATCATGGGCTGCTGTTGCAGGTCACCCAGCTGGCCGACGAAACGCAGGCCGCTTTCGAACAGGCGCACGCGGTCTTGCTGGCGGTTCAGGTTGTGCTGCAGGGCTTTGACCAGGCCCGGCCACAGCGAAGCACGCATGGCGGCCATGTCGCTGGAAATGGGGTTGGCCAGCAGCAGCGGCTCTACGCCCGGGCTGAACAGTTCGAACAGTTTCGGGTCGATGAAGCTGTAGGTGATGGCTTCCTGGTAACCGCGGGCAACCAGCAGGCGGCGCAGGGTCGGTAGGTCACCGCGGGTTTCCGGCTTGCCCTGTGGCGCCAGGCGCGCTTGCGGGTAGCGGACCGGCAGGTTGTTGTAGCCGTACAGGCGGGCCAGTTCTTCGATCAGGTCCACTTCCAGGCTGATGTCGAAGCGGTGGCTTGGCACGGTGACGGTCCACTCCCCGTCGGCTGCCTTGCTGGTGGTCAGTTCCAGGGCGTTGAGCAGTTGCTCGACCTGGGCTGGGTCCATTTCCATGCCAAGCATCTGGGTGATGCGTTCGGCGCGCAGGGTAACCGGGGCCACCTGCGGCAGGTGCTGCTCGCTGACCGCTTCGACGACCGGGCCGGCTTCGCCGCCGACAATGTCCAGCAGCAGCTGGGTGGCGCGTTCCATGGCTTCGCGGGCCAGGTGCGAGTCGACGCCGCGCTCGTAGCGGTGCGAGGCATCGGTGTGCAGGCCGTAGGAACGGGCTTTACCGGCAACGGAAATCGGCTCGAAGAAGGCACTTTCCAAGAACAGGTCGCGGGTTTTTTCGGTGTTTACACCACTGTGCTCACCCCCCATGACGCCGGCGATGGCCAAGGCACGGGTGTGGTCGGCGATCACCAGGGTGTCGGCGCGCAGGGCCACTTCCTGGCCGTCGAGCAGAACGAGCTTTTCGCCCTCTTCGGCCATGCGTACGCGAATACCGCCGTTGATTTCTGCCAGGTCGAAGGCGTGCATCGGCTGGCCGAGTTCGAGCATCACGTAGTTGGTGACGTCTACGGCGGCGTCGATGCTACGCACGTCGCTGCGGCGCAGGCGCTCTACCATCCACAACGGGGTTGGCTTGCTCAGGTCGACGTTACGGATAACGCGGCCCAGGTAGCGCGGGCAAGCAGCCGGGGCGCTGACTTCGACCGGGCGCACTTCGTCGTGGGCCGGTGGTACAGCAGGCACTACCGGGCGGGTCACCGGGGTGTCGTACAGGGCGCTGACGTCACGCGCCAGGCCGGCGATGGACAGGCAGTCACCGCGGTTCGGCGTAAGGCCGATTTCGATGCTGGCGTCGTCCAGGCTCAGGTAGGTACGAATGTTCTCGCCTACCGGGGCGTCGGCTGCCAGTTCCAGCAGGCCGTCGTTTTCTTCGCTGATTTCCAGCTCGGCAGCCGAGCACAGCATGCCGAAGGACTCGACGCCACGCAGCTTGGCCTTCTTGATCTTGAAGTCGCCAGACAGCTCGGCGCCGATCATGGCGAATGGCACCTTGATGCCTGGGCGGGCGTTAGGTGCGCCGCACACGACCTGGAAGGTTTCCTGGCCGTTGGTTACCTGGCACACGCGCAGCTTGTCGGCGTCCGGGTGTTGTTCGGTGGCCAGGATCTCGCCTACCACGATGCCGCTGAACTGGCCGGCAGCGGGGGTAACGCTGTCGACTTCAAGGCCGGCCATGGACAGGCGGGCAACCAGTTCGTCACGAGAGACTTGCGGGTTTACCCAACCGCGCAGCCACTGTTCACTGAATTTCATGCTGTTCTCCTGAAAGTTGCGTCGATTGGGCCTAGCGGAATTGCGCCAGGAACCGCAGGTCGTTGTCGAAGAACAGACGCAAATCGTTGACGCCATAGCGCAGCATGGCCAGGCGCTCGGCCCCCATGCCAAAGGCGAAGCCCTGGAACTCTTCCGGATCGATGCCAGACATGCGCAGCACGTTCGGGTGCACCATGCCGCAACCCATCACTTCCAGCCAGCCGGTTTGCTTGCACACCCGGCAGCCGTTGCCGGAGCACATCACGCACTGGATATCGACTTCGGCGGACGGCTCGGTGAAGGGGAAGAACGATGGGCGGAAACGTACCGCCAGTTCTTTCTCGAAGAACACGCGCAGGAACTCTTCGATGGTGCCCTTGAGGTCGGCGAAGTTGATGTCGCGGTCGATCAGCAGGCCTTCGACCTGGTGGAACATCGGCGAGTGGGTAATATCCGAGTCGCAGCGGTAAACGCGGCCCGGGCAGACAATGCGGATGGGCGGCTGGGTGGACTCCATGGTCCGCACCTGCACCGGCGAGGTGTGGGTACGCAGCAGCATGTTGGCATTGAAGTAGAAGGTGTCGTGCATCGCCCGCGCCGGGTGGTGGCCGGGAATGTTGAGCGCTTCGAAGTTGTGGTAGTCGTCTTCCACCTCAGGGCCTTCGGCAATGCCGTAGCCAATGTGGGTGAAGAACTGCTCGATGCGCTCGAGGGTACGGGTGATCGGGTGCAGGCCACCGGTGGCCTGGCCACGGCCTGGCAGGGTGACGTCAACGCATTCGGCAGCCAGGCGAGCGCTGAGCTCGGCTTCTTCAAAGGCAGCCTTGCGGGCATTGAGCACAACGGTAACGCGCTCTTTGGCGTCATTGATCAGCGCGCCGACTTTCGGCCGCTCTTCGGCTGGCAGGTTGCCCAGGGTCTTCATCACCTGGGTCAGCTCGCCTTTCTTGCCGAGATAGTTAACCCGGATCTGTTCCAGGGTAGTGATGTCTTCAGCGCGCTCCACGGCCTCTAGGGCTTGGGAGACCAACGCATCCAGGTTTTCCATGTACAGACTCCAGATACGAAAATAGGGGAAGAGCTTTGAAGGCTCTTCCCCTATCGATGACGTTCAATGCCCGGCGCCGCGAGCGCCGCCGGGTGATTGTCGCGGGTACTTAAGCCAGAACGGCTTTAGCTTTCTCGACAATCGCAGCAAACGCCGCTTTTTCGTTCACTGCCAGATCGGCCAGAACCTTACGGTCGATTTCGATCGAAGCCTTTTTCAGGCCAGCAATCAGACGGCTGTAGGACAGACCGTTGGTGCGGGCACCGGCGTTGATACGAGCGATCCACAGTGCGCGGAACTGACGCTTCTTCTGGCGACGGTCGCGGTAGGCGTATTGGCCAGCCTTGATGACCGCTTGCTTGGCTACGCGGAATACGCGCGAACGTGCACCGTAGTAACCTTTAGCCAGCTTCAGAATTTTTTTGTGACGCTTACGAGCGATAACGCCGCGCTTAACACGAGCCATGAGTAACTTCCTCTATCTTAACCAGAATTAACGTACGCGCAGCATGCGCTCGACTTTCGCCACGTCGGACGGGTGCAGCAAGCTGGCACCGCGCAGTTGACGCTTACGCTTGGTCGACATTTTGGTCAGGATGTGGCTCTTGAAAGCGTGCTTGTGCTTGAAGCCCGAAGCAGTCTTCAGGAAGCGCTTCGCAGCACCGCTCTTGGTTTTCATTTTTGGCATGTTGGAACTCCGCATTCGATAAAATTACACATAATCATCAGGCCTGCCGTGCCCGGGAGATTATTTCTTTTTCTTGGGGGCGATGACCATCATAAGCTGGCGTCCTTCCATCTTAGGATGCTGCTCAACGGTGCCGTATTCGGCGAGGTCGGCTTCGACCCGCTTCAACAGCTCCATGCCCAGCTCCTGGTGGGCCATCTCACGGCCGCGGAATCTCAGAGAGATCTTGGCCTTGTCCCCATCGGTAAGGAAACGTACCAGGTTGCGTAGTTTTACCTGGTAATCCCCATCCTCCGTCCCTGGACGAAACTTGATTTCTTTGATCTGGATCTGTTTCTGGTTTTTCTTGGCTTCGTTAGCCTGCTTCTTCTTCTCGAAGAGGTGCTTGCCGTAGTCCATCACCTTGCAGACAGGTGGTACTGCGTCTGCAGAGATTTCTACCAGGTCCAGCTTCGCTTCATCAGCGATACGCAGCGCTTCATCAATCGAGACGATGCCAACTTGCTCGCCGTCTGCGCCAATTAACCGAACCTCGCGGGCCGAGATATTCTCGTTGATCGGGGCCTTCGGTACAGCACGCTTATCGTTTCTCATTTCACGCTTAATAGTCATTACTCCGATTCTTGGCGACCACGCCGGGAAACCGCTTGATTCAGCAGCTCAACGAACTGGGCGACGGGCATGGAGCCCAGGTCAGCACCTTCGCGAGTGCGCACAGCGACGGTTTGCGTTTCGACTTCGCGGTCCCCTATAACCAAAAGGTACGGGACCTTGAGCAAAGTATGCTCGCGGATTTTAAAGCCGATCTTCTCATTTCTCAAGTCCGACTTGGCACGGAAACCGCTACCGTTCAGAGATTTCTCCACCTGAAGGGCGAAATCGGCCTGTTTGTCGGTGATGTTCATGATCACCGCCTGGGTCGGTGCGAGCCAGGCCGGGAACACGCCAGCGTAGTGCTCGATCAGCATGCCGATGAAGCGCTCGAACGAGCCGAGGATGGCGCGGTGCAGCATCACCGGGCGCACGCGGCTGTTGTCTTCGGCGATGTAGCTGGCATCCAGGCGCTCTGGCAGGTTCGGATCGTACTGCAGGGTACCGCACTGCCAGTTACGGCCAAGGCAGTCACGCAGGGTGAACTCGATCTTCGGACCGTAGAAGGCACCTTCGCCTGGCTGGTATTCCCACTCCAGGCCGGATTCGTTGAGGGCGTCGGCCAGTGCACCTTCGGCACGGTCCCACAGCTCTTCGGAACCGACACGCTTGGCCGGGCGGGTGGACAGCTTCATGGCAATGTCGCTGAAGCCGAAGTCCTTGTACACGTCCAGGGTCAGCTTGATGAAGTCGGCTGCTTCTTTCTTCACCTGTTCTTCGGTGCAGAAGATGTGCGCGTCGTCCTGTACGAAGCCACGTACGCGCATGATGCCGTGCAGGGCACCGGATGGCTCGTTACGGTGGCAGGCACCGAACTCGGCCAGGCGCAGCGGCAGGTCGCGGTAGCTTTTCAGGCCCTGGTTGAACACCTGCACGTGGCACGGGCAGTTCATCGGTTTTACCGCGTAGTCGCGGCTTTCCGACGAAGTGGTGAACATGTTCTCGGCGTAGTTGGACCAGTGGCCGGAACGCTCCCACAGAATACGGTCGACAACCTGCGGGGTCTTGATTTCCTGGTAGCCGTTTTCGCGCTGCACGCCACGCATGTACTGCTCGAGCACCTGGTAGACGGTCCAGCCGTTGGCGTGCCAGAACACCATGCCCGGGGCTTCTTCCTGCAGGTGGAACAGGTCGAGCTGCTTGCCGATCTTGCGGTGGTCGCGTTTTTCGGCTTCTTCGATGCGCTGGATGTAGGCTGCCAGCTGCTTCTTGTCCGCCCAGGCGGTGCCGTACACGCGCTGCAACTGCTCGTTCTTGGCATCGCCACGCCAGTAGGCGCCGGACAGCTTGGTCAGCTTGAAAGCCTTGAGGAAGCGGGTGTTGGGCACGTGCGGGCCACGGCACATGTCAACGTATTCTTCGTGGTAGTACAGGCCCATGGCCTGTTCGTCCGGCATGTCTTCGACCAGGCGCAGCTTGTAGTCTTCGCCACGGGCGGTGAAAACGTCGATGACTTCGGCGCGCGGGGTGACCTTCTTGACC
The DNA here is from genome assembly GCF_009932375.1 of Pseudomonas juntendi. GTDB lineage: Bacteria > Pseudomonadota > Gammaproteobacteria > Pseudomonadales > Pseudomonadaceae > Aquipseudomonas > Aquipseudomonas juntendi. Next base: position 60,495 of record NZ_BLJG01000067.1, on the reverse strand, counting down.
ACGTCGTAGTCTTTGTCGATCAGCTCCATCATGCGCTTTTCGATGGCGGCCAGGTCTTCAGGGGTGAAGGGGCGCTCGTAGGCGATGTCGTAATAGAAGCCTTCGTCGATCACCGGGCCGATCACCATCTTGGCGGTCGGGTACAGCTGCTTCACCGCGTGGCCAACCAAATGGGCGCACGAGTGGCGGATGATCTCCAGTCCCTCTGCATCTTTAGGGGTGATGATCTGCAGTGTGGCGTCGTGGCTGATCAGGTCGCAGGCGTCGACCAGCTTGCCGTCGACCTTGCCGGCCACGGTGGCCTTGGCGAGGCCTGCACCAATGGATGCGGCGACATCGGCTACGGATACGGCGTGATCAAACGAACGCTGACTGCCATCGGGAAGAGTAATAACGGGCATGGCGCCTCCTCTCCTAGTGGTGACCCCTACCAAAGGTCACGTGGGTTGGGATGAGCCAGTACAAGATCCGACCTGCCTTCCTGCAAAGGAAGCCTGCCTCACAGTGGCAGAAGCCTTTCGGCTTGCGAGGGACGAACCAGAGTGACTGGAAAGAAAAATGGCTGCGCCAGGCAAAGGCGCGAACACAAGCCGAGCATGCTAGCACGCGGGTTGCGCCGCAGGCAGAAATATTTGGAAATTACGGGGTTGGGGTGAACTAACCCGGAAAAAGCCCTATCAGACTTTGGGAAGCAACCTACTCTTGATGAGACCTTAACCCAAGGAGTAACTGGTTATGCGAGTTCCGTCTCTTCTGGCCCTGGCGGCCACTGCTGCCCTGCTGCTGCCGGTAGCCGCGAACGCTGGCAACTTCCCACCGGGGAAAGAGGCCGGCTACATGGCCCAGTGCACGCAGGTGGCCAGCGGCCAGGGCGTTGATGCTGCAACTGCGAAGAAACACTGCGACTGTGGCGCCCAAGCCATCAAGAAGAACTTCACCGATGCCGAAATTGCCGACCTGGACAGCAAGGATGGCGTGGACGCCAAGCTGATGCAGAAAGCGCAAACGGTTGTGAAACATGCCTGCGCACCAAAGGGCTGAAACCTTAAAGCCAAAGGCGGCCGGTAAATCTTTGAGCTGGATCAATATCCGGCGAAGGTAAAAGGCGCTAGATGCGCAGAAATGGACTATGATACGTCCCGTGCTCCGTAGCCTCGGCCGCATTGCACCACCGAAAAAACTAAATGTTCTGGAGATTCACCCATGTCCAATCGCCAACAAGGCACCGTCAAATGGTTCAATGATGAGAAAGGCTACGGCTTCATCACCCCAGCAGGCGGCGGCGACGACCTGTTCGTTCACTTCAAAGCCATCGAATCTGACGGCTTCAAGAGCCTGAAAGAAGGCCAGACTGTTTCCTTCGTCGCCGAGCGCGGCCAAAAAGGCATGCAGGCTGCACAGGTTCGTCCGGAGTAATTCGGATAGCTGTAAAAAACCCGCCCTTGTGGCGGGTTTTTTTTGGGCGCGCCCCAGGGGCCGGGGGTAGCTGAATCAGCCGCAGTTGACGCGGTTGACCACACCCTGCTCATTGACGTTAAGGTTCAAGCGCTCGGACCGGTACTCCAGGGTTACCACGTCGTGCGGCTTGAGAATACGCGCTATTTGCGAACCACTGGCCTTGCGCGCCTGCTCCAGCAACTCGGCACTGGCCTGCTTGCCCATGGCAAAGTCTGCGCCGCTGGCATCGCAGCGGCCGTCGTTGCCGGCCGGCGCAGCCGGTGCAGCCCCACCGGCATTACCACCAGCATCGCCACCAGTGCTGCAACCAGCCAGGACAGCAGCCATCGCCAGGGTTGCCAGGTAAGCACGGGTACGGAACATGAAGCCTCCTAAATCGGTATGGGAATGTCTGATCCGACAGTTCCGCTCATCATTTGTTGCAAAACCGGTCAAGTCTGCCTGAACTCGATCAATGAGGGGGAAAAGCAATCGTGACCGGATTTTGCACAACCCGCTGCGTTTGCCATATGCTTAGCGCGCACGGTCACTGGCGCAAAGCCATGATTTGCTGCAAGAAGTGGAGTGCATCCCGCCTCCATCGAACACCAGGGTCAGGTGTTCACCCCTTCGTTCCGGGCCCCTAGCGAGAGCTTTTCATGAGCAGCCACACCATCGATGCCGATATCAAGGTCAAGTGGGCCGAGGGCCAGAGTGCGTACAGCCCTGGCACACCAGAGGAGTTGCTGTTGATCGGCATCGACCTGCTGGTGCGCGACCGCGGCCCCGAGGCAGCACGCAGCTTCATCGAGCAGGTGCTGGAGCGCTACGCCCCGCACGCAGCTATTGCAGCCGCGCCAACCGGGCGCTAAGCAGGTCGAACAGGCCTTGGGCGTCACCCTGTTCCACCCACAGCACATTGGCCGGCTGCTTGAGCACGCCGTACCAGTCAGCGACGGTCTGACCAAAGGTCGGGCCTTCGCGGCTGTCGATGCTCAGGTGAATGCGCCGGCCGCTGAACAGTTCGGGCTTGAGCAAGTAGGCAATGACGCTGGCGTCATGCACCGGACCGCCGGGCATGCCGTACAACGCCATGTCGTGCTTGATGTACACGTTGAGAATGTCCACCACCCGCTTGCTGGCTTGTGTATTCACCGCGGCCAACTGCTGCAGCCGGGCGTCGCTGGTCAGCAGCTTGTGGGTGACGTCCAGCGGTAGATAGGTCAGTTGCACCCCGCTGGCCAGAACCACCTGAGCTGCATGGGGGTCGGCGTAGAGGTTGAATTCTGCCGCTGGGGTGATGTTGCCGCCGTTGAAGTGGGCGCCGCCCATGACCACCACCTCCTTGATGCCCGTGGCAATCTCCGGGCGCTGGATCAGCGCCAGGGCCAGGTTGGTCTGTGGGCCGAGCATGGCCACGGTGATGCTGTGCGGCTTGGCGGCCGCCAAGGTGTCTACCAGGTACTGCACGGCGTTGCCGGCGGCCAGCGGGGCCTTCGGCTCATGCACTTGAACGCCGGCCAGGCCTTCTTCGCCGTGCACTTCTGCGGCATAGACAGGTGCGCGCACCAGCGGGCGGCCGGCCCCCGCGTAAACCGGGATGTCTTCGCGGCCAGCCCATTCGCGCGCCAGGCGGGCGTTGCGGGAGGTTTTATCCAGGCGCACATTGCCGGCCACGGTGGTGATGGCGCGAATATTGAGTTCTTCTGGCGAGGCCAGGGCCAGGAACAAGGCGACCACGTCGTCGGCACCGGGGTCGGTGTCGATGATCAGGTCGATGGGGGCAGCCTGCAAGCTGGTGGCAGTGAGCATGAAAGCGAGTCCTTGAAGCCAGGGCTTGAGCATGGAATGGCACTCCTGTTGCCTTTGGTGAATAACGGCCGACGCGCCGGGTGGCACCGGCGGCTGGTCAACGGCTCAGAACGTGACGCCGGAAACCAGCGCGATATTGCTGTAGGGCTGGCACTCACCGGTACGCACCACCGCGCGCGCACTGCGCGACAGCACCTTGAATGCTTCATGGCTAAGCCATTCGCGCTTGCCCAGCTTGCCCTTGAGACGCTCGAGCTCGACCAGCGCTGGCGGCACCACTTTCTGCATTTCCTCGGCCAGCACATGCCGCTCCACCTGAAGCTCGCTCAGCACGGCGCGCAACACACTGGCGAAGTCCGGCAAGCCAGGGGTGATCGCCAGGTCGATCATTTCCACGCCTGGCGGCACCGGCAGGCCCGCATCGCCGATCACCAGGATATCGCCATGGCCCATGCCGGCGATGGTGCGCGACAGGGCAACGTTCAGCAGCGGGGTTTTCTTCATGGCACCAGCTCCGCCAGGTAAGGGATTGATGGCTGCGCGCCAACGCGTGTCACCGACAGCGCCGCAGCACGCTGGCCGAAGGCGATGGCCTCGCCCTCCTCCAATCCACGCACCAGGCCTGCAGCGAAGCCGCCAATGAAGGTGTCGCCAGCAGCAGTGGTGTCCAGCGGCTGCACCACCGGTGCAGGGTAATGCTGGTGCCCCTCGGGCGTTACCAGCAACGCCCCTTGCGCGCCCAGCGTGACGATCACCTTGCCCGCCCCCGCCTGCAGCAAGCGCTCTGCGGCAAGCTGCGCGCTCGCCTGGTCGGTCACCGCAATGCCGGTCAGCGCTTCGGCCTCGCTTTCATTGGGGGTGAGGTAATCGATGAACGCGAACCATTGCGCAGGTAACGGGCCGGTGGCAGGCGCCGGGTTGAGGATCACCTGCTTGCCCAGTTCACGCGCCCGCCTCAGCGTCCAGGCCACCGTGTCGACCGGCACCTCCAACTGGCAGATGACCACCTGCGCAGCCTGCAACAACGCCTCGAAGTGCTGCACCGACTGCGGCGTCAGCAGGCCGTTGCCGCCGGGGATGATGACAATGCAATTCTGGCTGGCGGCATCCACGGTGATCAGGGCTACACCGCTGGACACGCCGGGGCAGGTACTGACGCCCTGGCAGTCGATGCCTTCTGCGGACAATGCCTGGTGCAACTGGCGGCCATAATCGTCATCGCCGACATTGCCAATCATCGCCACGCTGGCGCCCAGGCGCGCAGCCGCTACGGCCTGGTTGGCCCCCTTGCCGCCCGGCACCGTGAAAAAACGTTCGCCGGGCAGGGTTTCGCCGGCGCGAGGCAAGCGCTGGGCGCGGACCACCAGGTCCATGTTGAGGCTGCCGACCACCACAACCTTGGCATTCATGACAGTTCCTTAGCGTTAGCGGTAATCGTTGAACAGGTCCGGGCGCGGCCCGGTGGATTCGCGCAAGACAATGCGCGGGGCGACGATGCGCTGCTCGGCCATGCCTTGCCGGGGTGTGCCGATGCGCGCCAGCAACAGCGAGGCAGCGCTCTCGCCCAGTTCGCGGATCGACTGGCCCACGGTGGTCAACGGCGGGTACACGTAGCGGCTGAGCTCGATGTCGTCGAAGCCGATCACCGACAGTTCGCCGGGCACGTTGATATTGCGTTCGGCGGCAGCGCGCAGCACGCCGAAACCGATCATGTCGTTGCCCGCAAAAATGGCCGTAGGGCGCCGCCCGTGCAACACTTGCGCAGCGGCGGCATGGCCGCCCGGGCTGGTGAAGTCGCAGTGCAGCACACGGTCACTGTGCACCGGCGCCTGCGCCTCGGCCATGGCCCGATGAAAGCCGCGCAGGCGCAGCTGGGTTACCCCGGTATCGGCGGGGCCACCGATGTAGGCGATGTCGCGGTGCCCCAGGGCCAGCAGGTGCTGGGTCGCCAGGTAAGCGCCGTGCTCATGGTCGATGCGCACCAGGTCAGCGTCCACCCCTTCCAGCTCGCGGTCGACGACCACCATGGGCGTACGTACGCCGGCCAGGCTCTGCAGCAGGTCGCTGTCCTCGCCCACCGACGCCACCACCAGCCCGTCGATGCGCTTTTCCAGCAACACGCGCAGGTAGCTGCGCTGCTTTTGCGGGTTGTCGTCGGAGTTGCACAGAATCACGCAATAGCCGTTGCGTTCACAGGCATCCTCGATGCCCCGCGCCAGCTCGGCAAAGTAAGGGTTCACGCTGCTGGGCACCAACAGCCCGATGGTCGCCGTGCTACGAGCCTTCAGCGAACGCGCCACGGCACTGGGCACGTAGTCGAGTTCGACAATCGCGGCCTCCACTTTCTGCCGCACCTGCTCGCTGACCGGTCGGGTCTTGTTCAATACATGGGACACCGTGGTATAGGAAATACCCGCCAATGCCGCGACATCTTTGATGGTTGCCATGTTGTCAGTTCCGCCGGCCTGCACGCCGGCTACGGTAAGTGTCGAGCACCACGGCAATGACGATCACCGCCCCGGTGATGATGCGCTTGGTCGGTTCGCTGGCACCGATCTGCGCCAGCCCCGCGGCCAGCACGGAAATGATCAGCACGCCGAAGAAGGTGCTGATGACCGAGCCACGCCCGCCCATCAGGCTGGTGCCGCCGATCACCACGGCGGCAATGACCTGCAGTTCCAGGCCAGAGCCCGCATTCGGGTCGGCCGCTTCCAACCGGGAAATCTGGAACAGCGCAGCCAGCCCGGCCAGCAGGCCCATCAGCGCGAACACCAGCACTTTGTAGGGCCGTGGGTCGATACCTGCCAGGCGCACGGCCTCTTCATTGGTGCCGATGCCGATCAGGTAGCGGCCGAACACTGTGCGGGTCAGCACCAGGTGGGCCAGCACGATCACCAGCAAGCCGATGATGAACGCTGGCGAGATGCCAAAGGTGACCGGGTCGGAGAACCAGGCATAGGCATCGCCGATATAGGCGGTGCGCGAGTCGGTGAACTGGTAGGCCAGGCCACGGGCCATTTCCAGCACGCCGAGCGAGACGATGAACGACGGGATGCGCCAGGCCACGGTCACGCTGCCAGTGATGCTGCCGGCCAGCGCAGCCAAGGCCATGCCCAGCAGCGCGGCGGGTAGCACGCCCCAGCCCCAACCGAGCATCGCCACGCTCACCGTCGACGCGGCCAGGGCCAGCACCGACCCCACCGACAGGTCGATACCGCCGATGATCAGCACGAAGGTCATGCCGACCGCCAGTACCATCAGGTCCGGGATCTGGTTGGCCAATGTGCTGAAGGTGTTGTACGACCAGAAGTGGCTGCTGAGGAACGAGAACAGCACGATCATCGCCAGCAAGGCGCCGGCCAGGCCCAGGTAGGTGCCCAGGCCGTAATAGGAACCGTTGCGGCGCACGGCGGCGCCTTGGCTGTCGAGCGGTGTGGTTTTCATACGTCCATCCTGGGGGCTGCCTCATGCAGCAGAGCGTCACGTTTCTGATAACCGGCAAAGGCTGCCGCCAACAGTTGATCCTGCGTCCAGTGCTCACGCTCGAAGGTGTCGATCAGGCGGCCGGCAGACAGCACGGCGATGCGGTCGCAGATCAACATCAACTCGCGCAGGTCGCTGGACACCACCACCAGGGCCTTGCCTTGGCGTGCCAGCTCGGCCAGCAGGCCGTAGATGTCGAACTTGGCACCGACATCGATGCCCCGGGTGGGCTCGTCGAACAGCAGCACCTGGCAGTCGCGCTCCAGCCACCGGCCGATCACGACCTTCTGCTGGTTGCCACCCGACAGCTCGCCAACCACCTGTTGCGCACCGGCGCTGCGAATACGCATGGCCTGGATCTGGCGCTCGGCCAAGGCCCTTTCCGCCTCGCCGTCGAGCACGCCGGCCCGTGACACGGCGCCAAGGTTGCCCAAGGCAATGTTGGCGCTGATCGACTGGCTCAGCAGCAGGCCCTCGCCTTTGCGGTCTTCGGTGATCAAGGCTATGCCTGCGCGCACGGCCGCCTTGGGCGAATCGATGGTCACCGGCTGCGGTGGCTGGCCCAATGCGATGCTGCCGCTGTCAGCACGGTCGGCGCCGTAGATCAGGCGCAACAACTCGGTGCGGCCCGCGCCGATCAGGCCGGAGATGCCGAATATCTCCCCCGCCCTGACCTCGAAAGATACCTCTCGCACCTTGTCGCTGCGAGTAAGCCGCTCGACCTTGAGCAAGGGTGCGCCAAGCTGCCGCCGGCCCAGGTCGATGTGTTCGCCCAGTTCGCGGCCCACCATGAGGTTGACCAGTTCGGCGCTGCTGTAGCGCTGGATGGGCTCGTCACACACCTGCCTGCCGTCGCGCAGTACGACGATCCGCTGGGCGACGCGCTGCAGTTCTTCCAGGCGGTGCGAAATGTACACGATGGCCACCCCGCGCGCGCGCAGGCGGTCGATCTGGGTAAATAACAGTTCCACCTCACGCGCGGTCAGCATCGCGGTGGGTTCGTCGAAGATCAGCACGTGGCAGTCGCCGATCAGGTTACGGGCGATTTCGACCATTTGCTGGTGGCCGATACCCAGTTCGCCGACTGGGGTATCCGGGTCGATGGCATCGAGCCCGACCCTGGCCATGGCCGCCGTGGCCAACTGGCGCAGGCGTTTGTGGTTGATCCAGCCAAAACGGCTGGGCAGGTTGTCGAGAAACAGGTTTTCCGCCACGGTCAAGGTTGGCAGCAGGTTCAGTTCCTGCATGACCATGCGCACGCCAAGGCGCTCGGCCTCGCTGCGGCTGGCGGGGGCGTAGGCCTGGCCGCGGTAGGTCATGTGCCCGGTGGTGGGGGTTTCCAGGCCGCTGATCAACTTGGACAGCGTGCTCTTGCCCGCACCGTTCTCGCCGGTCAGGGCCAGCACTTCGCCGGCCCGCAGGTTCAGGCTGACCTCACCCAGCACCGGCTGGGCGTAGGTCTTGCCAAGGCCGCTGGCAGCGAGCACCACTTCATTGGCCGATGCAGGCATGGCCGGTTCTCCTGGCAGGGTCGGGGCTACTTGGTAACGAGCTTGACTGGGGTCTGGATGACGTTGTCGGCATCCACGTCAGGCTTTTCGCCCTTGACCATTTTCAATGCTGCCTGAATACCGAATACGGCTTGCTGGCTGGCGGCCTGGTCAAGGGTGGCGAGCACGCGGCCATCGGCCAGCATGGGCTTGATGGCGTTGATATTGTCATAGCCGACCACTTGCACCTGGCCCGCCTTGCCGGCGGCACGCACAGCCGAAACCGCACCCAGCGCCATGCTGTCGTTACCGGCCAGCAGGGCCTTCAGGTCGGGGTATTCGTTGAGCATGGAAGCGGCGACGGCGTTGCCTTTGTCGATCTCCCAGTTACCGCTTTGGACCGAGACGATGTTCATTTTGGCGGCTTCCATGGCGTCCTTGAAGCCTGCAGTGCGCTGCTGGGCGTTGGTGGTGGTTGGCACCCCTTCGATGATGCCCACCTGGTCACCGGCCTTGAGCTTCTGTTGGGCCAGGTACTCGCCCACCATACGCGCGCCTTTGCGGTTGTCAGGGCCGACGAAGGGCACGCTGATGCCTTTGCTCTTGAGCAGCGCAGGGTCCAGGCGGTTATCGATGTTGATCACCACCACGCCTTTGTCCATGGCTTTCTTCACCGCTGATACCAACGCCTTGGAATCGGCCGGGGCGATCACCAGCGCCTTGGCGCCGGCGTTGACCATTTGCTCGACGATGCGGATCTGTTCGCCAGTGTCGGTTTCGTTCTTGATGCCGTTGGCAATCAAATCAAACTCAGCGGCGTGGCTTTTCTGGTAGTCCTTGGCACCGTCTTCCATGGTGCGGAAGAACTCGTTGGCCAGCGATTTCATGACCAGGGCGACCTTGGGCTTGTCTTCGGCGTGGGCGGCAGAAAACGGCAAGGCAAGGGAGAGTGAGGAAACGACAGCGAGGGCCAGCAGACGACCGGGGAACGGCAGTTTCATGGACGATGACTCCGAATCTTGTTTTTTTATCGGATCGCAAACGTTTGCGGTACGTAACTATGGAAACAGTACCAGGGTTTGTCAAATCCGTTTTTCAGGTCAGCGGCCGAAACCGTTGGCGCTGATTATCCAGAATCTTTCCGCAAAACCGAACACCTTTTCCTACGCCTGTTCGGATTCTCGAATGGAACACTACCCCCGCAACGCCCCCCCTGGGTCGCGCCGGGCTGCGCTGCACCTGCGCCAACCTGCACTGCGGCCGTGGTTTCGGGGCTGCTGCGCACAGCACTGCAACACAAAGCGATGCCTGCACCACTGCGCGCGCAAGCTGGTATGAAAGATGCCTTGCAAGCTGCGCGATTCAAAAACCATCTCATTTGGAAGAGAGCACAAGAACGATGAATGCCGCACTGAAAACCTTTGCCCCCAGCGCCCTCGCCCTGCTGCTGGTCCTGCCCACCGCCGCCTCGGCCAAGGAAGCCGAAACCCGGCAGAAACTGGCCAACGTGGTCATCCTCGCCACCGGTGGCACCATCGCCGGCGCTGGCGCCAGCGCCGCCAACAGCGCCACCTACCAGGCTGCCAAGCTGGGGGTGGACAAGCTGATCGCCGGCGTGCCGGAGCTCGCTGACATCGCCAATGTGCGCGGCGAGCAGGTGATGCAGATCGCCTCGGAAAGCATCAGCAACGATGACCTGCTGAAGCTGGCCAAACGCGTCGCCGAACTGGCCGACAGCAAGGATGTGGACGGTATCGTCATCACCCACGGTACCGACACCCTGGAAGAAACCGCCTACTTCCTCAACCTGGTCGAGAAAACCGACAAGCCAATCGTGGTAGTCGGCTCGATGCGCCCGGGCACCGCCATGTCCGCCGACGGCATGCTCAACCTCTACAATGCAGTGGCCGTGGCCGGCGACCAGCAGTCGCGAGGCAAGGGCGTGCTGGTGACCATGAACGACGAGATCCAGTCTGGCCGTGACGTGAGCAAGGCCGTCAACATCAAGACAGAAGCGTTCAAGAGCGCCTGGGGGCCAATGGGCATGGTCGTGGAAGGCAAGTCGTACTGGTTCCGCCTGCCGGCCAAGCGTCACACGGTCAACTCCGAGTTCGACATCAAACAGATCAGCAGCCTGCCACAGGTGGACATTGCTTATGGCTATGGCAACGTGACCGATACCGCCTACAAAGCGTTGGCGCAACATGGCGCCAAGGCGCTGATCCACGCCGGTACCGGCAATGGCTCGGTGTCTTCACGGGTAGTGCCGGCGCTGCAGGAACTGCGCAAGGAGGGTGTGCAGATCATTCGCTCGTCGCACGTCAACCAGGGTGGCCTCGTGCTGCGTAACGCCGAACAGCCAGATGACAAGAACGACTGGGTGGTGGCACACGACCTGAACCCGCAGAAGGCGCGGATTCTGGCCATGGTGGCAATGACCAAGACCCAGGACAGCAAGGAGCTGCAGCGGATTTTCTGGGAGTACTGATACCCCAGCAACCTCAGCAGCCACAGGCTGCTGAGGCCCGCTTCACGGTTGCCTAGAGGGCCATGACCATTTCGTGCCAAGCCATGCCGCCGTGGTCGGAGGGCGAAGGCCGCACGTACTGGTAGCCCATCTTGCGGTACAGCTCCACATGCTGCTCCTTGCACATCAGGTGAATGGTCTGCTTGCCTTGCGCCTTGGTCCGCGCAATGAATTCATCCATCAGCCGCTTGGCGTAGCCTTTGCCCTGGTGCGCGGGGTCCACCACCACCGACATAATCACCACATTGGCTGCCTGCGGGTCATGCCCGACCAACTCTTTGAACGCCTCGTCAGCCATCACCACGGCATGGGCACAGCCACTGTTGATGAACCCCACGATGCCGCCCTGCTCTTCGAGCAACAGGAAGCCTTGTGGGTACTGGCTGATACGGGTGCGGATCTTTTCCAGGGTGGCCGCCTCGTCGCCCTCGTAGGCACTCACCTCAATCTGGTAGCAGCGCTCGGCGTCGGTGATGACGGGCTGGCGGAATTGCAGGTTGCTCAAGGGCAGGCTCCGGGTAACAAAATGGCAAGCCGGCCATTCTAAACCGCTGGCTGGCATGCGCGCAGCCGTTGCAAGGCACTTTGGCCACAGCGCTCTGCCACCGCGAAGCAGTACGGCTCAACCGTACAGGTAGTCGATATCCTTGTAGGCCAGCGGCGGCACCTGGCCCATCAGGAAGTCACGCAGCTTGTGCATCTGCCGCGCCTTGGGGCTGGCCTTGAGCCAGGTCATGTAGTACCCGTCGCCGGTGGCCACGGCATGCTTGAATGGCGTAACCAGGCGCCCGGCCGCCAGGTCGGCACTGGCCAGTACCAGGTCGACGACCGAAATGCCAAGGCCCTGCTGGGCAGCCGAAATGCCCTGGTCCAGCGTGTCGAATACCTGCCCCTGGTCGATACTGATGTGCAGCGCGTCCATCCGCGCCAACCAGCGCCGCCAGTCGCGCCGGTCGGGGGAAGGGTGCAGGAACTCGCACTGCGGCAGGTCGCTCAGGGCTGGCTGCGCTTGCGCCATGTAATCGGGGTGGCATACCGGTATCAGCCACTCGTCGAACAGCTTGAAGCTGTCGATGTCGGCAGGGAAGCGCCCGCTGGCCAGAAGAATGGCGCAGTCGTAAGGCTCGGAATAGAAGTCGACGCTGTCGATGTCCATCCACACGCTCGACAGCTGCACGCTGCAGTGGTCTTCGTGCTTCTTGAACGCATCCAGCGCCCGCAGCAGCCAGCGTACGGTCAGCGTGGAAGGCGCCTTCAGGCGCAACCCGTAACGGTCCTGGCGCAACAACGCGCAGGCATTTTCGATGATCTTGAAGCCCACTTTCAGTTCCTGGGCCAGCACACGGCCATGCTCGGTCAGGCTTAGCTTGGGCCCACGGCGCTCGAACAGGTCGCAACCAAACATGGCTTCGAGGGTCTTGATGTGGTGGCTGACTGCACCCTGGGTCAAGGCAAGCTCTTCGGCCGCACGGGTGAAGGAGCCATAGCGTGACGCCACCTCGAAGGCACGCAATGCGTGCAGGGCCTGGATGCGTTCCGACATGGCGATATCCCGAGCATGAGTGAGACTAATAGTAGGTCATAGTTCCACGCGTTTTACAACGTGAAGTGCGTCTCGGAAAATGCAGGTAAAAAACAAATATAACCAAGATCCTGCCTGCATATGACTGGAACGTTCATTTAAATTCACGCCTGGGGAAATCATGTTTACGGGATATGGAAATTGCTATCGCCTGGATGCGCTAGAGCTCGCCGCTGAACATGGTCATGACATGCAACACTGGACGTACACCACCGTAGAACAATTTCGCACCATTCTCGCCAACCCCGAATTTCCGTGCCTGTTCGGCCGCAAGGCGGTAAACGGCGAAACCTGTTACATCCTGTTCGCACGCGCCGAGCAACTGTCGGATGATATCGCACAGGGCCTGGCCGATTATGTGCGCCTCATCGCACCTGTCACACCCCGGCAGCGCATCGGCAGCCCACTGGTGGTGTTTCTGCAGACGGCAGCCGACAGCAGCCTGAGCGAACAGCAGGCGCTGGCCTGGAAGGTGCTGCGCGGGGTGCATGCGCGCGACCCCCACCCCTGGCCACAGGGCATACCGACCGACCCCGCCGATACCGGCTGGTCGTTCTGCTACGCCGGCATGCCTTTGTTCATCAACATGAACTTCCCCGGCCACCAGCGCATGAAAAGCCGCAACCTGGGCCAACACATCACCTTCGTCATCAACCCCCGGGAAAACTTCGACGAAGTGGCCGACACCCGCAGCGAAAGCGGCCGGCGCATCCGCGCGCGCATCCGCGAGCGGGTACACCACTACAACGATGGCGTCGTGCCCGACACCCTTGGCGCTTTTGGCGATGCCGACAACTACGAATGGAAGCAGTACCAGCTGCAGGAGGCAGGTTCGCTGAACCCGTCGCGCTGCCCGTTTCATACCCACACCGCACACCAGCCGACACCCGACATCCTGATCGAGAACTGACCGTGAATACCGCACTCACCGCCACTTATGCCCTCACCGTCCTGCTGCTGATCGCCACGCCCGGCCCAGTGGTGGCACTGATCGTCAACACTGCGGCCGCTTCGGGCTCGCGCAAGGCCATGTTCACCGCCGTCGGCACCAACTGGGCGTCCCTGGTGCTGATTGGCGCAGCCGCCTGGATCATCCTCACCAGCGCGGCCATCGACAAGACCTGGCTGAACATCATGAGCCTGCTGGGCTGCCTGTTCATCGGCCACATTGCCGTGGGTACCCTGCGCGAGGCGCTGCAGGCGCCGGCTGCTGCGGCCTCGAACGAGGCCCCGAACGAGGTGGCCAAGCCCGGCCGTGGCGGGCTGCTGCAAGGGTTCATGGTGGGCATTTCCAACCCGAAGGACATCATCTTCTTCATCGCCTTCTTCCCGCAGTTCATCCAGATCACCGAGTCGTTCGGCAAAAGCATGGTGGTCCTGTCGCTGCTTTGGGTGGCCATCGACTTCGCCGTGCTCAGCCTGTACATCTTCGCCATCGGCAAGATCGCCTCGCAGCGTAGCAACCGGGTCATCAGCCTGGCGTCAGGCGTGGCGCTGCTGCTGATCGCCGCAGGCGGCCTGCTGTACAACCTGAAAGAACTGGCGGCCTGAAACTGCTGTGCACCCTACGGCGCCATTGAAGGAGCATTCATGAACCCCACCCGCACCAGCCCGCCTCCTTCGCCGCTGCCACAGGACTACCAGCGCTTTCTGCTGCGCGGCAGCCGCCGCGCGCCACACACCGTGCATGTGCACGAAACCGGCTACCGCTCCGGCACCATCAACACCGATGCCCTGGGCCTGCGCTACAGCCATTGCGCCGGCAAGCGCTTTTCTGCGGGCGAGCGCGGCGGCGCTTCGCGCATCAACTTGCTGGTGGGCGGCTCGACAGCCCTGGGCATCGGCGCCAGCTCCGACGAGCACACCGTGGCCTCGCACCTGTCGATGCTCACCGGCGAAGTCTGGCTGAGCCTGGCCGGTTGCGGGCTCAATGCCAGCCAGGAGCTGCTGTTGTTCCTGACCCACCAGCATCGCCTGGGCCAGCTCGGCCACGTGGTCGTGCTCAGCGGCCTGAACAGCCTGGCCCACGAAGCCCTGTGCGAAGTGCTCGCCAGCCCCGCAGCGGCCCATGGCAAGGCTTACCAGGACTTTCTCAACAGCTTCAGCGAAGGCCTGCAGCCTGCCACCGCCGCCCGCCGGCAATCGTTGTGGCGGCGCATTGGTCAAGCCTTGGCGCCGCCGCCGCCAGCCGAAGCCGTGGGCAGTTGGCCGCTATCCGCCCCGGAGAAGCGCCTGGCTCGCGCCGCCGACACCATTGGCCGCACGCTGCGGCAGTGGGACCGGTTGCTGGCCGACAGCCATGCCACCCTGACCTTCATCCTGCAGCCGTTGCTGCCCTGGTGCCGGGAAACCCTGCCTGCCGGTGAACAGGCCATGTTGGCGGCACTGGAGCAGCAGCCGGGCAACTTCGACCGGCTGCTCGACGGCGCGTTCGACAGCCAACTGCACTCGGCGTTTTTCCGCCGCATCAAAAGCCAGGCCGATCCGGTCCCCTGCTACGACATGAACGGCATGCTCAGCAGCTCGCCCGTGTTCGGGGCAGATTTGTTCATCGATCGCCTGCACCTGAACGACCTGGGCAACAATGCCTTGGCCAAGGTGATCACCGCCAAGCTGGGCCTGGCCCAGGAAAAACACGCCCTGCGTAATGTCACCCCTATCAGACTCGTCTGACATTTGCACAGCGGCCTTTCGGCCAGGCCCCTTGGCTGGCTAGAATACGTGGTCGTTCCGATTTCCCCGAGGCGCAATGCTTGACCGCCATGACCGTCGAAACCGTGCACTCTTACCTGGCCGCCCCTGGGGTTCACCTGTGAGCCTGGCCATGCGCCTGCCCGCGCTGCTGGTTGCGTTACTGCCGCTGGCTGCCCAGGCGCTGGAGGTTAATATCGACCCGCATGCCGACCTGCTCTACCGCCAGGCGTTGCCATTGCTGGAACAGGCCGACAATCAGGAAGAAGGCAGCAGCACCCTGCGCACGTCGCTGGGCGCCGATCCGGAGCTCAGCCGCCAGGGGCAGGCAATGGCTCACACCTTGCCTACAGCGGTGGCCCTGTTGAAAAAGTCGGTCGAGCTGGGCCACCCGGTCGCCCAGTACCGGTTGGCCCTGTACTACATGACCTACCTTCCCGCGGCGCAGATCCCTGAAGCTGCCTGCCCGTTGCTCGAAGCCAGCCTAAAGCAGGGCTTTGCCGCACCCGCACCGGCCATCGCCACCTGGTGCCAGCCCTACAATGCCAGTAGCGATTACCGCACAGCCCTGGAGGCCATCCCCAGCATGGCCACCGTGTACGCCCCCTATTACCCGCAGCCTGCCACCCACCTGGCCTGCCGACGCAACCAGCCACAAGGCCTGGAAATGCTGTGGGGGCGCCAGCGTGACTACCAGGCCGAGGTGTACCGCCTGCTCAGCGAACTGGACCCACAGCACCGGTTGAGCCTGCTGCAGAAGGCGGTCGACATCAATGGCTGCGTGACAGCGCAGCAACACCTGACCCGGCACCCCTAGCCGGTGCCCGGGGGCATTACGGGCGCTCACGCCAAAAGCGCTGTCGACCAGCAAGATCGTTCAAGCCAACCCCCCTGCCCGTCTGGCATGCTGGCCTGCCCTGTAAACGCATTGCAGACACCATGCCCACCATTGCTCGCCAAGCCTTTCTCCACGGCGCCATCGCCATCCTGCCGCTGTCCCTTGCCGTCGCCCCTTGGGGCCTGCTCGCCGGGTCGATGGCCATCGAGGCCAACCTAAGCCCTTGGCAGGGCCAAGGGCTGTCGGCCATCGTCTTTGCCGGCGCCGCGCAACTGGTGGCCATCGGCATGCTCAAGGGCGGCGCCAACCTGGCATCGATACTGCTGACCACTTTGCTGTTGACCTCACAGCACCTGCTATATGGCCTGTCGATGCGCCCAGTGCTGTCCAACCAGCCGCTGCGCTGGCGGCTGGGCCTGGGCTTTCTGTTGACCGACGAATTCTTCGCCCTGACCAGCCAGTACGACCAGCAGCAGTTCAACCGCTGGTACGCGTTAGGGGTGGGCCTGACCTTCTACGTTGCCTGGAACCTGTTCACCCTGGCCGGTATCCTGCTGGGCCAGAGCATTCCACACCTGGACCAGTACGGGCTGGACTTTTCCATCGTCGCCACCTTCGTGGCCTTGATCGCGCCACTGGTGCGCAACCTCGCCACGCTGGCGTGCGTAGCCGTGTCGCTGTTCTGCTCGGTTTTGTTCAGCTACTGGCACTGGGAGACCGCGCTGGTCGCCGCCGGGCTGCTGGGCATGAGCGCCGGTTTCATCTGCCAGAAATTTGCCGGAGCACGCACATGACCTGGGTGCTGATTTTTGCCATGGGGGCCATCGTGTTTCTCAACCGCTACGCGTTTCTGGAACCACGCCTGCCCTTACGGCTTAGCTCCAACGCGCGGCAATTTCTGGGCTTTGCCGTGCCGGGCATGCTCACGGCCATCTGCGGCCCCATCATTTTCCTGCCCGAGCACCAGCTCGAACTGAGCCTGCTCAACCCCTACCTGCTGGGCTCACTGGCGGCCATCACCTTGGTGCTGTTGACCCGCAGCGTAGTGCTGAGCATGCTGGTGAGCATGTTGATCTTCTTCCTGTTGCGCAGTTGGCTGGCATGAGCGGGGCACTGCGCGAGCAGACACACCTTTGGCAGGCGCCAGCGCTAGGCGACGTCGAGATGCTGCACGCGCGTTACGTTCAGCAGCGCTTCGCCCCGCACGTTCACGAGGGCTATGTGTTCACCGTGATCGAGTCCGGCGCCCAGCGTTTCTGGCACCGCGGCAGCGAGCACCTGGCCCCGGTCGGCAGCATGGTGCTCATCAATCCGGACGAACTGCACACCGGCGCCACCGCTCACGAAGCAGGTTGGCGCTATCGCGGTTTCTACCCCGACCATGAACGGGTCACAGGGGTGCTCGAGGAACTGGAGCTGGGGCGTCACGGCATGCCCAGCTTCAAGGCCAGCGTGATCCAAGACCCGGCGCTGGCCGTTGCATTCAGCCAACTGCACAAGTTGTCCGAAGCCGGTGCCAGCGCCCTGCAGCAACAGACGGCCTGGCGCCAGGCGGTGCTGGCGCTGGTGCAGCGCCATGGGCAATGCGCGGCGCCTTCGGCCCCCGGCCAAGAGCCCCTGGCAGTGGCCCGCGCGCGCGAACTGCTGGAAAGCCGGCTGGCCGACCCGCCTTCGCTGGAGGCGCTGGCAGCGGCGGTCAACCTGTCGCCATTTCACTTCGCCCGGGTGTTTCGCCAGGCTACCGGCCTGCCGCCGCACGCCTGGCTCAAACAGCGGCGCCTGGCCCGTGCACGGGAAATGCTGAAAAACGGCCTGGTGGCGTCGCAGGTCGCGTTCGACCTGGGCTTTGCCGACCAGAGCCATCTGAGCCGGCAGTTCAAGCAGGCCTACGGCGTGCCGCCGGGCGTCTATCGCAGCGCCTGCCGGCCAGGCTGAGCTGTGGCACCTCGCCACAGGCAGGCCGCCTAGCCACTGCTACACTAACAGGGCTGAACGGAGGATCCTGCCATGTCCCAAAGAGAGCTCACCACCCTACTGTCGCTGATGAACCAGCGCCAGGCCTGCCTGAGTAGCGCGTGCAAGGAGATTGCCGACTGGATCGACCGGCAGGGCGATGTGCCCGCCGCAGGCAAGATTCGCGCGAGTTTACGGGCGCTGGAAGCCGATGAGGCGCAAGTCCGCAAGACCTTGACCTCGCTGACCCTCGACCGGCCACTGCCCAAGTTTCGCAGTTGACCGGCGCGCCAAGGCTACCTTGCTGGAACCTGTCAGTGCTGCATGTGCATGTGGTCGTGGCCGCCGCCCGCCTCGGCGGTGAGCGCGCGCACTTCAGCCTGCACTTCCACGGTTTCCTTGGCGCCTTTGGCGTCTTCGATGGTCAGGCTCAGCGGTACTTTCTCGCCTTCCTTGACCTGGCCGTTCAGACCCATCAGCATCACATGCAGGCCATTGGGGTCCAGCGTAACGGCTTTGCCCGCTGGTAGCTCGACAGCCTTCACCTCACGCATGCCCATCACATCGCCATTCATGGTCATTTCGTGTACCTGAACGGTCTTGGCAACTGGCGACGCCACGCTCACCAGCTTGCTGTCGCTGCTGGCGGTCAGGGTCATGAATGCGCCGGTGGACTGCTGGTGCGGCACGCTGGCACGCACCCAGGCTTCACTCACAGTGGTCTGGGCGAGGGCCGGCAGTGCCAGCCCGGCAAGGGCCAGGGCAGCCAAGCCGCGTTTGATCGGTTGCATCAACATTCAGCAGATCTCCATCAGGGTGACCAGGTCTTCGGCGCATTCCTTGGCTGTCAGGGAATGGCCCAGGCTCAGGCGCAGGGTGCCACGTGTATCGTAGACGTAGCTGGTGGACGAATGAGAAATGGTGTAGGTGTCCCCGGCCGGGACTTTCTCGTAGAACACCTTGAATTCCTTGGCTACTGCGGCAATTTCTTCGGGGGTGCCGGTCAGTGCGATGAACGTGGGGTCAAAGGCCTTGACGTAGGCATCGAGCACCTCGGGGGTGTCGCGCTCCGGGTCCAGGGTGATGAACACCACCTGGAACAGGTCGCGGTCGCGGCCGCGCAGCGTCTTGCGGATCTGCGCCGCACGCGCCAGCGTGGTCGGGCAGATCGCCGGGCACTGGGTGAAGCCGAAGAAAATCATGGGCATGCTGCCGTAGAAGCTCGACAGGGTACGCACGTTGCCTTGCGGGTCCTTGAGGCTGAACTTGCGCCCGAGGATCTCGTTGCTCATGTTCTTGCCGTACTTGAACTCGAGCCCCCGCGCCGGGCTGCAGCCCGCCAGCAGGCCGAGCCCGAGAACGCCCATGCCGGCGACGACTGCCCGCCGGCTATATAGATCATTCATGAAACCATCCTTTACAGGGAAGGTGCCGGCCCTCGGGACGGGCCGGTCGAAAAACCGGGGCATTCTGGCATGACACCCAGAGGGGTTCTACCCGACCTGAGCAGGTAAGGCCTGCAGCCCTTGAAATACGGGCTGCGGCCTGTTGTCGCAGGGCTTGAAAACGTAACACTTTATTGCTAAGTGCGCGGACTTTAGCGGCCTGTTCAGGCGCGGCCTCGTGTCGCGATCGGGCTGCAACGCAGCCCCAGCAAGCATGCGCCAAGGCAACGGTGCGGCTGCAGCCCAGCAGCCGCCGGAAGGCTTAGTAGTAGGCGTTTTCTTTCTGGCTGTGGTCAGTCACGTCACGCACGCCCTTCAGCTCCGGGATACGCTCGAGCAGGGTGCGCTCGATGCCTTCTTTCAAAGTTACGTCAGCCTGGCCGCACCCTTGGCAACCACCGCCAAACTGCAGCACAGCAATGCCGTCGTCCACTACGTCTACCAGGCTGACCTGGCCGCCATGGCTGGCCAGACCAGGGTTGATCTCGGTCTGCAGGTAGTAGTTGATACGCTCGTTGATCGGGCTGTCTTCATTGACCATCGGCACCTTGGCGTTCGGCGCCTTGATGGTCAGCTGGCCACCCATGCGGTCGGTGGCGTAATCGACCAGGGCATCTTCCAGGAACGGCACGCTGACCGCATCCAGGTAAGCGGTAAAGCTCTTGAGGCCAACGGCGGTGTCGTCAGGCTTCTCTTCGCCCGGCTTGCAGTAGGCGATGCAGGTTTCGGCGTACTGGGTGCCCGGCTGGGTGATGAAAATACGAATGCCGATGCCAGGCGTGTTCTGCTTGGAGAGCAGATCGGCCAGGTAGTCATGGGCGGCGTCGGTAATGGTTATAGCGCTCATGTAGGTTCCTCACAGACTTGCCGCCAAGTGTACGCCAACCGGCGCATCGAACAAAGTCCTAGTATTTGACTCGGGAAAGCGCGTAGGCCGGCTCGCCCCCTCGCGGCGCCGCCAGCCACGCCTGCATGCGCCGGTACAGGCCACGTTCCAGCCAGCAATAGCTGAACCACGACATTAGTCCAATGGACGGCACGCACACCGCGAATACCCAGTAAGGATTCAACTGCAAACGCTGGCTGGCGAACCAGCCGGCATACAGCACCAGCACATGGATCAGGTACACGGAATACGAGCAGTCGCCCAGCGCCTTGAGCAGCCGGTTGCCTTTGAACATCGGTTCCAGAGCGATGAAGGCCAGCACGATCATTGCGCTCGGCACGCCCCAATGCAGCAAGCGCTGCGATGCATCGAGGTGATAGATGGCCAGGCCTGCCGCCCCCAGCAGCAGCAACGCCAGAACCCGGCCCTGGCGGATCAGCCCATGGCGGTACAAGACCCCAAGGCCGATGCCGAGCAAGAACTCATAGATGATGTCGTTGTTGTAAAAGCGGCTGAGCAAGCCAAACCGCCCCAGCACCTCGCTGACCAGCAGCAAGGCGCCAGCCACCAGCAGCAGGTGGTGACGTTTGCGCACAAGAAAAGCCAGGCCGAACAGCAGGTAGAAGAACATTTCGAAGTTCAGCGTCCAGCCCACGTTCAAGGTGGGATACAGGCCGTAACCGCCGGGGTTCTCCGCCGGGATGAACAGCAGCGACAGCAGCAGGTGATGCCAACTGAACACCTGGTGCGGCATCCATTGGCTGAACGCCAGCAACAGCAAGGCCATTAGGGCCGTATAGAACCAGTAGGCGGGAACGATGCGCAGCACCCGGTTGAGCAGAAACTGGCGGGGCTCGACCGGCTTGTCGCAGGTCGACAGGTAGATAACCAGCCCACTGATCACGAAGAAGATGTCCACGCCCACAGCGCCCCGGTCAGTGAGCAATTGGCCGACGGGGCCGGTGGCATGGAAGTCGAAGAAGATCTGCATGAAATGGTGGCAGACCACCACCCAAGCGGCGAACGCCCGCAATGCCTGAAGCGAATACAACATGAAATAACCTGCGCTTTTCGGTGCATTGAGGCCCGTATCGGCTGCATGAGCACCGATACAGGCCACCTAACACTTTCCGACCGCAGGTGTATCGGAAAGGTCAGCCAAACCGATCAGAGGTTTTCGTAGCGGTTCATGTCCAGCACCCCGGCCTCGACCGGCTCGGTTTCCTTGATGTAGCTGTTCAGGTCATGGAAGTAACGCCAGAACTCGGGGTGGCTGCGGCGCACGCCCCAACGCATGACAATGCGTTCGAACTTAGCTGCATCGTCCTTCGCGGCCTCCATGTCCTCGACGAATTCCGGCACATCCTTGGTCGGGATGTTGAACATGAAGTTGGGGTAACTGCTGAGCACACCGGGGTACAGGGTCAGGGTGTCCAGGCCAGGCTGGTAGCGATAGGCCTCGCCAAGCAGGAAGGCCACGTTGCTGTGCGCACGGTTGCGTAGCAGGCTGTACACCTGGCGCTGGCCGCCCTGCCCTTCGATGCGCAACATCGTCGCCTCGGGCAGCTGGTTGATCACCTTCAGCCCGGCCGCCGGGCGCGAGACCAGGCGGCTGAGCGACTGCTCGGCATTGCGGAACTCTTCGCTCATTTGCGGCCGCGAGCAGAAGGCGCCCTGGCAGCGGTTGATCGGGTCGGGCGCGGCATTCAGGCTGCCGGTGCGCTGCAACAGCTTGAGGCCGAAGTCGCGCGTGGGGTTGCGCGGGTCAAGCTTGATACCGCTCGGCGTGTCACTGTCGATGTCCTCGTAGTCCAGCCACATCTTGACCTTGCCGCTGTTCTGGTACCAGTCGCCAAGAATCGCCTTGCGCTGGTCTGCCGGCATCAGGCGCAGGAAATTGACCTCGGCACCGTTGCGAATCAGGTCGAAGTACAGGCGCGTCTGCAACTGGTGGGACACGTTGCCATACACATCGAAATTGACTGCCAGCTGGTAATAGGTGCGTTCGAGCAGCGGGTAGTCGAACAGCCAGACGGTAAGGGGCACATCGCCGACCAGGCCCTTGGTGACCGAGGCGCTGTCGAAATGACGGAAAATGCTCAGCAGGGCATTGTCGTTACCCGCCCACAGCGTCGCCCAGCCTGGGGCCGGCATCTCGGCATAGGCTTCCCGGCGCAGCTTTTCATACGCGTTGCGCTTGTCGCGGTACGCGTGCCACAAGCTCAGCACACTGCCCACGTCGTCGTTCTGGCCTGGCATGGCCAGCAACGGCGTGGCTTCGCCGCGGTAGTGCGCATCGGTGATGTAGCGGTCGTGCGCGGGCTCCTGGAACAACGCCCAGAAGTTGTCGCGAATCACGTCGGTGGCGATCTGGCCCCGGCAAACAGGCCCGCGGATGAAGGTGCGCACGAAGTACTCGGCGTTATCCAGCATGAACTGGTAGCGCGCCACCGCCGGGATGGCCTCGAAGGTTTCGAACGGGTTGGCGCGGTGGCGCGGGCCATAGCCGGGCAGCGCGCTGGCATGCCAGTCACCGGCATAGAACAGCTGCTTCACCCGCTTGAGCTTTTGCGGCCCCATTGGGTAGGTGATGTGCGTCTTGTGCACGATCACGCCCTGCACCGGGATCAACCGGTAGTAGAAGTCGGTACCTGGGGGGTCGTTGGGCCGCCGCGTGGCGATGATGTCTGCCGGCTGGCCGCTTGGCGTGCGCGAGCGCACCCACTGGAAGAAGTGGCCCTGCTCGCCCCCTGTAAAATAGATATGCGCCAGGAACAGGTGCTCGTACAGCCAGCGGCCAACCAGCGCTTCGGTGGAGCCTGGGCGGTTGAGCAGCTCCTCCCATTCGGCGATTTGCCGGGCTTCAGCAGCGCTGGGTTGGATCGGCTGGTATTCGACCGGCGCGCCGGCGGCCAGCCAACGGCGCATGGTGTCGTATTCCTGGTCCGTCAACCCGGTCACGGCCAGCGGCATGCCTTCCCTGGGATGGGCGCCGGCGTAGGCATCGAACTCATGGGGCAAGGGGCACATGTTGTTGCGGTTCAGGCCCAGGACGATCTCGTCAGGCACCTTGGCATTGGGCGTGAGTGGCGTCTTGTGCCCCAGTTCGAGCATGCGCGCCATCAGCGCGGCCTGGCTGCCCTGGTTGTCGAGCACCGAGTAGAAGCCTTTCTTGCGCCACTCGCTCTCGCTGTGGGCGTCGTAGAACAGCCGCGTGGTGGGCACTGCCTGGCTGCGCTCGCCCTGGTACACCGGAACCTTGCTGGCCCCGCGTACTGCGCCTTCGGGGCTTTCCAGCTTCAGTTGGCAGGCGGCATCGTTGCAGGCGTGGCAGGCCACGCATTTCTCGGTGAAGATGGGTTGAATGTCCCGGGTGTAGGATATGGCCGGGCTCGACTGGGGAGCTTGCCCAAGCACCGCGCCACTGAGGAGCAGGGCGAAAGCGCCGGCAAGGATACGTTGCACCATGTGCGGAAAGTCCTGGTTCTTGAAGCCATCACGATTTGTTGCCTGGTCGTCCTTGGCCACCGTTTTTCACCGGCTAGGCCAACATGAGCAGAATTCATGGAAATGGGCGATGCACCTAAAAACCGCGCAGCTTTGTTATGATTCGGCCCCTTCTGATATTCGCCCGACCAGGTAGTTCCTATGTCCGACCGCAGCGCTCGTCTCCAAGCACTCCAGAACGCCCTCAAAGAGCGCATCCTGATCCTCGACGGCGGCATGGGCACTATGATCCAAAGCTACCGGCTCGAGGAACACGACTATCGTGGCACGCGTTTCGCCGATTGGCCAAGCGATGTCAAGGGTAACAACGATTTGTTGCTGCTCAGCCGCCCAGACGTGATCGCTGCCATCGAGAAAGCCTACCTGGATGCGGGCGCGGATATTCTCGAAACCAACACCTTCAACGCCACGCAAATTTCCCAGGCCGACTACGGCATGGAATCGCTGGTGTACGAGCTGAACGTCGAAGGCGCGCGCATTGCCCGCCAGGTGGCCGATGCCAAGACGCTGGAAACCCCCGACAAGCCGCGCTTCGTTGCTGGCGTGCTCGGCCCTACCAGCCGCACCTGCTCGATTTCACCGGACGTCAACGACCCTGGCTACCGCAACGTCACCTTCGACGAGCTGGTGGTCAACTATGTGGAGGCCACCCGTGGCCTGATCGAAGGCGGCGCCGACCTGATCCTGATCGAGACCATCTTCGACACCCTCAACGCCAAGGCGGCGATCTTCGCCGTGCAACAGGTGTTCGAGGAAGACAGCATCGAACTGCCGATCATGATCTCCGGCACCATTACCGATGCCTCCGGGCGCACCCTGTCGGGCCAGACCACCGAAGCGTTCTGGAACTCGGTACGCCACGCCAAGCCGATTTCCGTGGGCCTGAACTGCGCCCTGGGCGCCAAGGACCTGCGCCCGTACCTGGAAGAACTGTCGACCAAGGCCGACACCCATGTCTCGGCACACCCCAACGCCGGCCTGCCCAACGCCTTCGGTGAATACGACGAAAGCCCTGCCGAAATGGCCGCGGTGGTCGAGGAGTTCGCCGCCAGCGGGTTCCTCAACATCATCGGCGGTTGCTGCGGTACCACCCCAGGCCACATCCAGGCGATTGCCGAAGCGGTCGCCAAATACCCGCCACGCGAAATTCCGGAAATCGCCAAGGCCTGCCGCCTGTCGGGTCTGGAGCCGTTCACCATCGACCGCCAGTCGCTGTTCGTGAACGTTGGCGAGCGTACCAACATCACCGGCTCCGCCAAGTTCGCCCGGCTTATCCGTGAAGAGAACTACACCGAAGCCCTGGAAGTCGCCCTGCAGCAGGTCGAAGCCGGCGCCCAGGTGATCGACATCAACATGGACGAAGGGATGCTCGACTCCCAGGCCGCCATGGTCCGTTTCCTCAACCTGATCGCAGGCGAACCGGACATCTCGCGCGTGCCGATCATGATCGACTCGTCGAAGTGGGAAGTGATCGAGGCGGGCCTGAAGTGCATCCAGGGCAAGGGCATCGTCAACTCCATTTCCATGAAAGAAGGCGTGGAGCAGTTCAAGCACCATGCCCGCCTGTGCAAACGCTACGGCGCCGCCGTGGTGGTCATGGCCTTCGACGAAGTGGGCCAGGCCGACACGGCTGCGCGCAAGAAGGAAATCTGCCAGCGCAGTTACGACATCCTGGTCAACGAAGTGGGCTTCCCGCCGGAAGACATCATCTTCGACCCGAATATCTTCGCCGTCGCCACCGGTATCGAAGAGCACAACAACTACGCCGTCGATTTCATCGAGGCCTGTGCCTACATTCGCGACCACCTGCCGCATGCGCTGAGCTCGGGCGGTGTGTCCAACGTGTCGTTCTCGTTCCGTGGCAACAACCCGGTGCGTGAGGCGATCCACTCGGTGTTCCTCTACCACGCGATCCAGAACGGCCTGACCATGGGTATCGTCAACGCCGGCCAGCTGGAAATCTACGACGAAATTCCCGCTGCGCTGCGCGAAAAGGTCGAGGACGTGGTGCTCAACCGCACCCCGCACGGCACCGACGCCCTGCTGGCAATCGCCGAAGACTACCGCGGCGGCGGCGCCACCAAAGAGGTGGAAAACGAAGAGTGGCGCTCGCTGCCGGTGGAAAAACGCCTGGAGCACGCGCTGGTCAAGGGCATTACCGCATTCATCGTCGAGGACACCGAAGCCTGCCGCCAGCAGTGCGCACGCCCGATCGAAGTGATCGAAGGCCCGCTGATGAACGGCATGAACGTGGTCGGGGACCTGTTCGGCGCGGGCAAGATGTTCCTGCCCCAGGTGGTCAAGTCGGCCCGGGTGATGAAGCAGGCAGTGGCGCACCTGATCCCCTTCATCGAGGCCGAGAAAGGTGACAAGCCCGAAGCCAAAGGCAAGATCCTGATGGCCACGGTGAAAGGCGACGTGCACGACATCGGCAAGAACATCGTTGGCGTGGTGCTGGGCTGCAACGGTTACGATATCGTCGACCTTGGCGTGATGGTGCCGGCCGAGAAAATTCTGCAAACCGCTCGCGACGAAAAGTGCGACATCATCGGCCTCTCCGGCCTGATCACGCCGTCGCTGGACGAGATGGTCCACGTTGCCCGCGAAATGCAGCGCCAGGGCTTCACGCTGCCGCTGATGATCGGGGGCGCCACGACGTCCAAGGCGCATACCGCCGTCAAGATCGAACCGAAGTACAGCAACGATGCCGTGGTCTACGTCACCGACGCCTCGCGCGCGGTTGGCGTGGCTACCCAGCTGCTGTCCAGGGAACTCAAGCCAGGCTTCATCGAGCGGACCCGCCAGGAGTACGTGGAAGTACGCGAACGCACCGCCAACCGCAGTGCCCGTACCGAGCGCCTGAGCTACGCCCAGGCCATCGCCGCCAAGCCGCAATACGATTGGGCCGGCTACCAGCCAGCGGTACCCTCCTTCACCGGCGTGAAGGTGCTGGAAGACATCGATCTGCGCACCTTGGCCGAATACATCGACTGGACACCGTTCTTCATTTCCTGGGACCTGGCCGGCAAATTCCCGCGCATCCTCACCGACGAGGTGGTCGGCGAAGCGGCCACGGCGCTGTACAACGATGCCCGCGAAATGCTCGACAAGCTGATCGACGAAAAGCTGATCAGTGCCCGGGCGGTGTTCGGCTTCTGGCCGGCCAACCAGGTCGCCGATGACGATATCGAAGTCTACGGTGCAGATGGCCAGACCCTGGCCACCCTGCACCACCTGCGCCAGCAGACCATCAAGCCGGACGGCAAGGCCAACTGGTCGCTGGCCGACTTCGTCGCGCCCAAAGGCAGCGGCGTGACCGATTACGTGGGGGGCTTCATCACCACGGCCGGCATTGGTGCCGAGGAAGTGGCCAAGGCGTATCAGGACAAAGGCGACGACTACAGCTCGATCATGGTCAAGGCCCTGGCCGACCGCCTGGCCGAAGCCTGTGCCGAATGGCTGCACGAACAGGTGCGCAAGGAACACTGGGGTTATGCCCGCGACGAGCAACTGGACAACGAAGCGCTGATCAAGGAGCAGTACCGCGGCATCCGCCCGGCACCGGGCTACCCGGCCTGCCCGGACCATACCGAAAAAGAGACCCTGTTCCGCCTGCTCGATGGCACGGCCATTGGCGAAACCGGGCCAAGCGGCGTGTTCCTCACCGAGCACTTCGCGATGTTCCCGGCCGCGGCGGTCAGTGGCTGGTACTTCGCCCACCCGCAGGCGCAGTACTTTGCCGTGGGCAAGGTCGACAAGGACCAGATCGAGTGTTACAGCGCGCGTAAAGGCCAGGATGTCAGCGTCAGCGAGCGCTGGCTGGCCCCTAACCTGGGTTACGACAGCTGAGTCTGCCGGGGCCGCCTTGCGGCCCTTCGCGACACCTGGGGGCGGCTGCCCGGGCCCGGTTGCTTCGGCAGGTGCGGGCTCAGGTCGCGAACGGGTTGCACGGCAGTGGCAAACCCCACCTACACTGTCCCTGATTGCCTCTGATTATTCAGGAGCCAACATGGACGATTCCAGCCAAGGCAAACCGCCGACCTTCTGGCAGATGCTGCACAGCATCCTCGCCGCCGCCTTCGGCGTGCAAAGCGGCAAGAACCGCGCCCGCGACTTCACCCATGGCAAGGCAAGCCATTTCATCGTCATGGGCACACTGTTCACCTTGGTGTTCATTGCCGTGCTGATTGGCCTGGTGCAACTGGCGCTACACCTTACCGCGCGTTAATCACGGGGCCGCAAAGCACAACGCCTGCGCAATGGCTGCCGCAGGCGCCGTGGCTGCATCACGGACGGAAGGTTCAAGTCACTGGTGGCTGACCCAGTACACGGCGGTGACGACCACCAGCACGATCAGGCAGAGGATCGCCCAGGCATCGACACTGCTGTCAGCTTTGCGGACCTTGGTTGAGTTTCCCATTGCATTGCCTCTTGTAGTGGTTATGGGAATGCACTTCACAACCAGCAGTTAAGACGAGCAATGCCCTTCTCTCAAGCAGGGTCTTTCAATATTCGACCGGCGACGTCAAAAACGGGTATTGGTAACTGGCAGGCCGCCCTTCGGCGCTGTAACGCTGAAAATCCACGCCATAGTCGTCCCGCTCCAGCAGTTTCAGCCAACGCCTGGCCTTGGCCTGGTCAATCACCTGCATGACCGGCGCCGTGTGTACACCCAAGCCATCACGGTTCAGCGCCAGCCCCTGGGCATCATCGTGCAGCATCACCATGGCCCAGCCACCGAGGGTGAAATGCCCACCCAACAGCACGCTCAGGCGGCCGTCGATGCGCGCACGCAGCGCCTCGGGCGAGCTGTTCACAGCACCGAACAGCACGTCACGCCCCGGCGTATGGCCGGCTTCCTGGAAAGCTTGCATGGCGCCGAAGGCCATTTCGTCATTGGCCGACCACACCAGGCCGATGTTCGGGTAACGCTGCAGCAGCACCTGTGCCTGCTCGTAGGCCCGCTGTCGGCTCCAGCCGCCATACACCACCTGGCGCAGGCGCACCTGGGGGAAATCGGCCAGCGCCCTGCGCATACCCTGCTCGCGCAGTTGCGAGGCCGGCGTGGTCTTGACGCCGACAAACGCCAGCAACTCCACCGGGCCATGGCCACGTGGCAATTGCGCGACCATCTGATGCAACATCTCGAAACCCGCCTGTTCGTCATTGCTGGTCAGTGTGCCCAGTGGCGCGGCGAACTTGTCAGGCTGGGCCAGGATGCTGCGCTCCTGGCTGGCCGTGAGGCCATTGTTCACCAGCAGCAGCTTCACCCCCGTGCCGCGCGACAGGCGCAGGATTTCCGGCGCCACGTATTGCTCGTTGACCACCACCAGGTAATCGGGCCGCTGCGGCGCGGTGAGTATCGCCCTGGCCTGGGTCAACGCCTGGTCGGGGTTGCGCTCGGTGTATTGCACGCGCAGGGTCATGCCCAGCTCCTGGGCGGCGGCCTGCATGAACCGGCTGTAGCTGCTCCAGAACGTCTCGCTGGACAGCCCCGGGTTGAGGAACACCACTGAAGCCGGTTGTGCGCTCGCCGCCAGCGGCAAGGCAAGACAAATGCTTTGGCACAACGCCTTCAACATAGGCTGGCATCCCTGTAACGCAAACTGCGGATTATACCCGCCGCGCCGGTATACTGGGCACAAATGGCAGTCAGTCTCACATAGTCCATTTGGTTCTTTTCATATGCAAAAACATCACTTTAGCGCATAAACGCAACCTGCTATCGTTCCCCGGCTCCGTACCGGAGTGCGCGGCCGTGCGCGCGAATAGCTGCATGCCTGAGACAGGACTTTTATGTACGTATACGACGAGTACGATCAGCGGATCATCGAGGACCGCGTCAAGCAGTTCCGTGATCAGACCCGCCGCTACCTGGCCGGTGAGCTGAGCGAAGAAGAA
Organism: Pseudomonas juntendi; assembly: GCF_009932375.1. Classification (GTDB taxonomy): domain Bacteria; phylum Pseudomonadota; class Gammaproteobacteria; order Pseudomonadales; family Pseudomonadaceae; genus Aquipseudomonas; species Aquipseudomonas juntendi. The sequence continues at coordinate 30,943 of NZ_BLJG01000067.1, read as the reverse complement.
TTCCGCCCTCTGCGCCTGCAGAACGGCCTATACATCCAACGTTTCGCGCCGATGCTGCGTGTCGCCGTGCCGTACGGCCAGCTGAACGCCACCCAGGTTCGCACCCTGGCCAAGATCGCCCGCGACTACGACAAGGGCTACGCCCACATTTCCACCCGGCAGAACGTGCAGTACAACTGGCCGGCGCTGGAAGATGTTCCGGACATCCTTGCCGAGCTGGCCAAAGTGCAGATGCACGCGATCCAGACCAGCGGCAACTGCCTGCGCAACACCACCACCGACCAGTTCGCCGGGGTTGCTGCAGACGAGGTCATCGACCCGCGGCCATGGTGCGAAATCGTGCGCCAGTGGACCACCTTCCACCCGGAATTCGCCTTCCTGCCGCGCAAATTCAAGATTGCCATCAATGGCTCGCAGGAAGACCGTGCCGCCATCGAAGTGCACGATATCGGCCTGGAGCCGGTGCGCAATGCGGCCGGTGAGCTGGGCTTCCGCGTATTGGTAGGCGGCGGCCTGGGGCGTACCCCGGTGGTCGGCTCGTTCATAAACGAATTCCTGCCGTGGCAAGACCTGATCAGCTACCTCGACGCCATCCTGCGCGTGTACAACCGTTACGGTCGCCGTGACAACAAGTACAAGGCGCGGATCAAGATCCTGGTCAAGGCCCTGACCCCGGAAGTGTTCGCCGAAAAGGTCGAGGCCGAAATGGTCCACCTGCGTGGCGGCAGCACTACCCTGACCGAAGCCGAAGTGCAGCGGGTATCGCGCCACTTCGTCGACCCCGAATACCTGGCCCTGGACAACGTCGACTTCGCCGCCCAGGACGCCGAGTACCCTGGCTTCGCACGCTGGCGCTCGCGCAACACCCGCACTCACAAGCGGCCGGGTTACGTGGCCGTTACCCTGTCGCTCAAACCCACCGGCGTGGCCCCGGGTGACCTGACCGACAAGCAGCTGGACGCCGTGGCCGACCTGGCCGAGCGCTACAGCTTCGGCTTCCTGCGTACTTCGCACGAGCAGAACATCATCCTGGCCGATGTCGAGCAGCGCCAACTGCACGCGCTGTGGCTGGAATTACGCGAAAGCGGCTTCGCCACCCCGAACATCGGCCTGCTGACCGACATCATCTGCTGCCCGGGCGGTGATTACTGCTCGCTGGCCAATGCCAAGTCGATCCCGATTGCCGAGTCCATCCAGCGCCGCTTCGACGACCTGGACTACCTGTTCGACATCGGCGAAATCGATCTGAACATTTCCGGCTGCATGAACGCCTGCGGCCACCACCACGTGGGCCACATCGGCATCCTCGGCGTGGACAAGAAAGGTGAGGAGTTCTACCAGGTGTCGCTGGGCGGCAACGCTGCACGCGGCGCAAGCCTGGGCAAGATCCTCGGCCCGTCCTTCGCCCAGGATGACATGGCCGATGTGATCGAAAAGCTGATCGCGGTGTACGTCGAGCAACGTACCGAGGAAGAGCGTTTCATCGACACCTACCAGCGTATCGGTATCGACCCCTTCAAGGAACGCGTCTATGCAGCGAATCATTAAGAACAATCAGATCGTCGACGAAACCTGGCACCTGCTGCCCAAGGAAACGGCTTTCGACGAGCTGACCAACTGCGACGACTACATCGTTCCGCTGCAGATGTGGCGTGACCATGCCCATGTGCTCAAGGCCCGCGACGGCGGCCTTGGCGTGTGGCTGGACAGCGACCAGGAAGCCGAAGAAATCGGTGAAGACGTGCAGTACTTCCAGGTCATTGCCTTGAACTTCCCCGCCTTCACCGACGGGCGCAGCTACTCCAACGCGCGCCTGCTGCGTGACCGCTACGGCTTCAAGGGCGAGCTGCGTGCCATTGGTGACGTGCTGCGCGACCAGTTGTTCTACATGGCCCGTTGCGGTTTCGATGCATTCGCCATCCGTGCCGACAAGGACCCGGAAGACGCATTGCAGGGCCTCAAGGACTTCTCGGTGACCTACCAGGCCGCTACCGACGAGCCGCTGCCGCTGTTCCGTCGCCGCTGATTGCCACCTGCAACACCCACGGCCCGCCGCGATGGCGGGCCGTTTCATTTGCACCCGCCGGTACCGCTCAACCCTGCCCCAGCTTCCTCCCGGCCCACCCACGCCTGCGCCCTTTTTTGCCTGGGGAGCAAATGTCCTTGGTCGAACCCCGCCTTAATCAAACCGCGTCAAACTTGCACACTGCTCCACACTCAAACAACGGACGGGGCTGCACCCCCTGGCTGAATTCCAGCCCCTTCCCTCACCTAGCAGGAGCCACCTCATGAGCATTCCATCTTTTGGTCTCGGCACTTTTCGCCTTACGGGCCAGACGGTCATCGACTCGGTCAAGGCCGCCCTCGAGCTGGGCTACCGGGCCATCGACACCGCGCAGATCTACAAGAACGAAGCAGAGGTCGGCCAGGCCATCGCCGAGAGCGGTGTACCACGCGGTGAGTTGTTCATTACCACCAAGATCTGGGTCGACAACTATGCCCATGACAAGCTGCAAGACAGCTTGAAGGAAAGCCTGAAAAAACTGCGCACCGACTACGTGGACCTGTTGCTGATCCACTGGCCAGCCCCGGGCAACGGCGTTGACCTGCCCGCCTACATGGCCGCCTTGGCCGAGGTCAAGAAAGCGGGCCTGACCCGCCAGATCGGGGTGTCGAACTTCAATATCGCGTTGACCGAGCAAGCCATCGAGGTGGTGGGCAAAGGCGAAATCGCCACCAACCAGATCGAGCTCAGCCCGTACTTGCAGAACAGCAAGCTCGCTGCCTACCTCGAGGCGCAAGGCATCACTGTCACGTCCTACATGACCTTGGCCTACGGCAAGGTGCTGAAGGACCCGGTGCTGACCGAGATCGCCACCAAGCACAAGGCCACGGTGGCCCAGGTTGCCCTGGCCTGGGCCCTGCAACTGGGCTACGCGGTGATCCCCTCGTCGACCAAGCGCGAGAACCTGGCCAGCAACCTGTTGGCCTGTAGCCTGAAGCTGGATGACCAGGACATGGCACGCATCGCCACGCTGGAACGCAATGGCCGTGAAGTCAGCCCGCCGGGCCTTGCCCCTGATTGGGACTGAAACACTCTGCTGGGGGGGGCATGGGACCGAGCGCCACTTTGCACGGCCAAGCCGTGTACAGTACGCCTACAACAATGCCCACAAAGGAGCCCGGCCCATGAGTGTAACGCTGTCCCCCCTGCACATCGACTGCGATTTCGATTCTGGCAATATCCAGGTACTGGATGCCAGCAACCCGGCGCAGGTGCGCCTGGCCATCCGCCCGGACACCCACAGCGACCATTACCAGTGGTTCCACTTCAGGGTCAGCGGGCTGACGCCGGGCCAGGTCCACCGCTTCAGCCTCGACAACGCCTCTGGCGCTTCGTACAAGCATGCCTGGAGCGGCTACAACGCCGTTGCCAGTTACGACCAGCAACGCTGGTTCCGGGTGCCCAGCCAGTTCGATGGCAGCGCGCTTTCGTTCGAGCTCAAGGCTGAGCAGCCGCAGGTCTGGTTCGCCTACTTCGAACCTTACCCGCGCGCTCGCCACAACCAGTTGATCGAGCGGGCCCGGCAACTGCCCGGTGTCGAATTGCTGGCCAGCGGCCGCAGCGTGCAAGGCCGGGACATTCCCCTGCTACGGGCGGGTGATGGTGCCGAGGGCAAGCGCAAGCTATGGCTGATCGCCCAGCAACACCCCGGCGAGCACATGGCCGAATGGTTCATGGAGGGCGTGATAGACCGCCTGCAGGCTAACGACACGGTGATCCAGCAACTGCTGGGCAAAGCCGATCTGTACCTGATCCCCAACATGAACCCCGACGGCGCCTTCCTTGGCCATTTGCGCACCAACTTCAAAGGCAAGGACCTCAACCGTGCCTGGCAGGACGCCAGTGTCGAACTCACCCCGGAAGTGTTCTTCGCCCAGGCGCAGATGAAGCAATATGGTGTGGACGCCTTCATCGACGTGCACGGTGATGAAGAAATCCCCCATGTATTCACGGCGGCGTGCGAGGGCAACCCAGGCTACACACCCCGGCTGGCAAAGCTTGAGGCGCAGTTCCGCAGCACCCTGTGCAGCCTTACCCCCGACTTCCAGACGGTACATGGCTACACCCGGGACGAGCCTGGCCAGGCGAACACCACCCTGGCCTGCAATGCGGTGGGCATGGCGTACGACTGCCTGTCGCTGACCCTGGAAATGCCATTCAAGGACCATGATGATGCGCCCAACGCCGCCACCGGCTGGTCGGGCGCGCGCTCAAAGGCACTGGCCGGCGCCGTGCTGGAGACGCTGGCAGGCATGCTTGGCGACTTGCGCTGACCCCGCGGCTGGCGCATGCCTTCAAAACTGCACATCCAGGATCACACTGTCGGTATAGCTGGCCGCGGGCGGCGTGGCCTGGTCGGTGTAGACCTTGGCGTTGTAGTTGAACACCTGGCTGCCGGTGCCGGTACCGGCACCGGGGTTCACATCCGCATCAGTGCTCGCGCGGCGTGCCGCACCGACCGCGCCCCACCGCACCGTACCGGCACCCTTGAAAATGTCGTATGCCAGGTAATTGCTGGTGGTAGATTTCATGCGCCGCCTGCCATTGGCCACGTTCTGCCCGTCGTCCAGGCCAACCGTGTAGTTGCTGCCCTTGGTGCACGCCACACTCAGGCTCTGGCTGACCGTGGCGAACCCTGCCACCACCGGGGCACTGCCGAAGTTGATGTTGGGCGTGGTGATCTGGCAATCGTTGGTCACTGTCAGGCTCACGGTCAGGGTCTTGCTGCCTGAACCGATGTCGCGCCCAAGGCAGGCGCCGAGCAAGCCAATGCCCGAACAGTAGTTCCAGCTCCAGGCAATGGTCAGGGTTTCCTGGTACAGGCCAGCGGCGACATTGCTGCCCACCTGGGTGCGCATGTACAGCGGCACCGATTTGGGGGTGGTGCCGCCGAGCAAACCCAACAGGTCGAGAATGCCGGTACGGGCGAAGTCATAGGCCACGCCGCGGGCAATCGGGTAATTGGTGGTGTTGTCGCCGTACACCGTGTAAGGAATCACATCCCCCGTCGGGCCTACCAGGCCGCTGCTGGGCGACGTGATAGTGAGATAGAAATGGTCGCTGTTGCTCAGCACGCTCAGCAGCGACCCTGTGCACTGCAACCCCGAGTTCAGGGTCGAGGCGTTCTGTGCCGTGGTGCGCACCTGCGTGGAATTGAGGCTGCCGAACGCGGCCGGCAGGGTCGCCACCGATGAGCACAACCCCCAGGCGGCCCCCATCGGCAACCACAGCAAGCTTGCCAGCAGGCCCCGCTGCCAGGCCGTCATCGGCACACCAACGGCCCAAGCAACGGGATCGAACCTTGCGCTTCGGGGAAGTCGAACTCGACCTCGCAGCGCCCGCCCCCCTCCAGCGCGACCTGCAGGCGGTTGCGTGGCGACAGGTTCTCCAGGTACACCAGCCCGTCCCAACCGACCACAGCCTGGCTGCCCGATTGCTCGTGGGTCACCCGGCTGCCCAGTTTCAGCGGCTGCTGGCTGGCATCAACCAGCTCGATGCTCGCCGCCAGTACCCGTTTCAGCGGGAACTCCAGCAGGTAGCCACTGCCGCGGCGCACGGCCACACGCTGCTCCACATTCGGCGCCAGCACATCGGGCGGCAGGTCCATGGGGTCGATCTCGTACTTGCCGCGGTAGTAGCCACTGCTGTACGGCACCAGCAGGTGGCCGCTGGCATCGGTACGGCCGACCTCCTGGTTTTCATAGCGCACCGGTACATTGGCATAGCCGTCGGTACTGACCACGACGAAAGCGTCGTCGATCCGGTTGGCGGCGAACAGCCCATCCATCCATACCAGCGAACCACTGGCATCGGCCCAGCGGGTCGTTGCGCCGCTGCTGCCATATACGCCGGCCTGTAGCTGTACCGACTGCAAGCGCCAGGTCACATCGGCCTGGCGATAGGCATCGCGGTCGCTCCCCTGGGCATAGCCGAGGTTATAGCCCGCGCCGCTGCCTACCGGCACGGCGCGCCCGTAATTGACCCGCTGCAGGGTTTCACCGGTGTTGCTGCGTTCCAGGCCTAGCGCCAGCGTGCCATGGGTGTCGAACGGAATCACCATTTGCGCCTGCACGGCCCACTGCCCGCCAGCGATTTCGCGGTTGGCCGACAGGTACACACTGCTGCTGCCTGACAACGGCCTGCTGTAGCTCAGGTTGATCAGCCGGGTACGCGTGCCGTCTGCAGCGCGCACGTCAAAGTAGCCGGCACCGACATTGCCGTACCTGTCAAGGTTGAGGCTGAGGCTGACCTGCTCGCTGCGTGTGCTTGCCTGTATGTCCGGGGTGTCGACCCGGCTCAGGTCGGCATAGTCGGCACGCCGTTGCAGGCGCTGGTAGCTGAAACCGAAGCGCTGGCTGTTGTATTGGTAACCCAGCGCGACCTGCTGCCCCTGATCGCCGTCGAAACGGCTCTGCGCGAGCGCGGCATTGAGCACACCGAAGTTGCCCAGCCGCAGGTTGCCACCCAGGCCACCCAGCATCAGCGAGGCAGCGGTTTCAAGGTGGGTTTCCACGGTGAACGTGTCGCTTACCCCATGGCGCAGGCTGGCGCTGGCCGCCCCCGCGCCGTAGGCAAAGTCCCGCACACCGTAGTCACGCCTCAGGCTCCCGGCCGCTATCGAATAGTCTGACAGGCCTTTTTGCAACAGGCTGCTGGTGACGTAGAACGGCAAGGTGGTGGAAACCTGCCGGCCCAGGGCATCGGTGGTGACCACCACTGCTTCGCCGGCGCCGTTGATGAACGGCACGTTGGTCAGCGTGTAGGGGCCTGGCTGCAATTCGTTGGAACTGGCCTTGTAGCCGTTGATGAACAGGTCGAGCGAGGTCGGTACCGCGGCTTCGCCGGCAAAGGCCGGCAAGGGGTAAGTGACCAGGTCCGGCCGCGCGGCGAAGTCGCGCGACAGTTGCACGCCGCCCACCCGGACCGAACGGGTCCAGGGCAGTGCCCCGGTAACGAAATCGCCGGCCTCGTAGGTCAACAGGCGCTGCTCGTCGGTGAAGCGCCAGGTGGTGTCGTAGCGCAGGAAGCCCCGCCTTGCCGCGTCGGTCTGCGCGCCATTGAACGATTGGCGCCATTGCCCGGTGCTGGCGAAGGTGCCCCAGCCGTCGAACACGCGCAGTTCATTCCAGGCCGCCAGGTAGGTGCCGCCGTCATCGGTGTCGTTCAGGTACAGGTCATAGTTGAACAACGCGCCGAAGCTGCTCCGCGCATCGCTGGGCGGGTACAGGTTACGATCGCCGACCTGTTGCTCGGGCAACCAGGCCGGCGGCACTTGCAGCAACAGCTGCAGGTTCCGGCTGTCGTAATCGGCGTGCAGCCCGCTCACCGCGTCGAGGGCGACCTCGCCCTGCGGGTCGCCGGGCAGTGTCACGCCCGCCGCACGCAACACGGCGCTGTCCAGGTACAACTGGCCGGCCCGCTGCTGCACCGGCACCAGCTCAGCCTTGGGCATGCGGTTGACCATCAGGTCGAGGAACAGCGTGGCGTCGGCGATGGCGGACAGCTCCGTGGGCGGCGGCGGCAGGTCGTCGGCCAGCGCCAGCGCTGGGCCAAGCACGGCCAACTGCAGGCACCCGCGGCGCAAACTCAGCGCTAGCCATTTCACACACGGTATCCAACCATTGCCGGGTCCTCCTTGGCCCCTGCGCTGCATTCTGGTGCTGGTTCACTGCCCCTGGGGTAGGGTGTCGGCCGTGGCCTGGCCGTTGACCCGGCCTTGCAGCACACTGCCTGTATTGAGCGCCACGGGTGCCGGCCAACGCATACTCGCACCCGGCAGCACATAGCCCAGCAAACCTTCGGCCAGCGCCTTGCGCTGGCCGCCCTGCTGCAGCACCACGTCGGTCAGCCGTGCATGCACCGGGCCGGTATTGCGCAGCTCCACATAAGGCTTGCCCTGCACCGTGACAGGCCGCCAGCTCAACTGGGGCTTGCCCACGCTGGCGGCGGTGCGCCCGCCCTCGGGGTCCGCCTTGCCCCACAGCCCTTCGCCGTAGACGAACAGCGGTACGGAATAGCGCATCTGCAGCCGAATGGCGGCCGTGGTGCCGGGGCCGGCCTTGTCGAGCGGGATGGCCGGCGGAATTTCGTCGATGATGATGCGATAGGCCTTTTCCTGGCCGGCAGGTGAAGGGCCGGTGCGGGTCAGGCGGATCAATTGCTTCTGCCCAGGAGGAATATTGGCCACCGGGGGGCTGCCGATGATCTCGCGCTGGGCCTGGAACTGCTCCTGGTAACGCCCTTGGTGCCAGGCAAACACCCGCACCTGCAAGTTGGCAGCCTCGGTACCGCGGTTCTCCAGCCACAGTGCGCCGGCCTTCTGGTCGGCCTCCAGCACCGGGTCGATCGGCCAGATCAACACCGAGGTGGCTGCACCAGCCGGCAGGCTGGCCAACCACCACAACCCGATCAGCCCTCGCGCCCACTTCGCGCCTACTGCCATCAAGCTCTCCTTAGCACTGGTCATTGGCGCCGCTGGCGTTCACCAGGTCACCAGGTCACCATCACTTGCACAACATCGGTATAAGTCCCTGCCGGCAGCTTACCGGTCAGCTGAACCCGCCCATACACCGGCAGCTTGATCGCCGCGGCGTCGCTGTAGCTCACGGTGGCGCTCTGCCCTATGCCCAACGGCTGGCTGTAGGCGGCATCCCGGTACAACTGGTAGGCCAGGACCTGGCTGCCGCTGGTGTTCTTCAGATAGCGCGTGCCGCTGGTACTGTTCTGGCCACCGCCCAGGCTCATGCTCACCGCCACACCCGGGGTGCACTGGAAGGTCACCGTGGTGCCGCCCAGTGAGGTACTGAGCACGCTGGTGGACAACGCCGACTGGGTGCCATAGTTCAGCACCCCATACTGGCTGACACCGCCCACCACCAGGCAACCGGCAGCGACCTGCGCCGCGACCGTGAAGGTGCTGGTAGTGGCCGCATCCAGTGGCGCCGCCAGTAGCGCACCAAGGCCAGCCAGGCCCACCGTCAGCCAATGGCGCATGGCTCAGAACGACAACTCGACGGCTACCGTGTCGGTGTACACCCCAGCCGGCAACCCGGCCTTGCCACGCGCCTGGCCGTACAGGTTGACGGTTTGCGCCACACCGGTACTGGTTGGCAGGGTGATGGTGCCATCGATGGCCAACACGGTGGTGCGCCCGGAGTCGGTATAGAAGTCGTAGGGCACGAAATTCCCCGCGCCGTCAGCCAGTGCACGGGTGCCGTCGGTCGATTGGCCGTCATGCGACCCTGCACGCACGCGAATCGCCGGCACCGTGCCCGCCGAGCACAGGATGCTCAGCGCGCCACCGCTACCCAGCACCTGTGCGTTGGCCGTGGTGAACAAGGCATCCTGGGTGCCGAAATCCAGCGAGCCGAAGTTCAACCCCGAGGTGCCTGAGCTGCCATTGACCTGGCAGGCCGCCGTCAAGGTCAGCGTCGAGTTGATGGTCCCGGTCACCGTGGCGGCCTGGGCCTGCGTGGCCAGGGCCAAACCTAGGCCGGCGAGGATGCAGCATGAAAGGGTCGTTCGCATCGGAGTCTCCTTGCGTGGTTACCAGTCCAGGGTCACCCGGAGGGTGTCGCGGTACAGCCCGGCTGGCAGCGCGCGCGGTTGCGCCACAACCACGCCATAGATGGGGATCGGTATCTGTTGCGTGCTGCTGATGGTGAAGGCCCGTGCCTGGCCAATGCCGTAGCGGCTGTTGCCGCCCGGGTCGAGTGCCAGTTGATAAGGAATCAGCTGGCTGCCGTTGCTGAGGCGGCGAATGCCGTCGTCGCCATGCATGCCACCATTGATGCGCACGTTGAATGCACGCACTTCGGGGGTGCAACTGATTTGCAGGCTGCCCTCGCCGCCTGCTTCATCCACCCGGCTACGCAGCGGCTGGTCCCAGTTCGGGCCCCGCTCGCCGAAGTCCAGCAAGCCCGGGTTGGCCAGGGTCGCCGGTTGCGCTTCGTTGCTGCTGATCTGGCAGGCGGCGCTGATCACCAGCCGCGCCTGAATGAAGCCAGTGGCGCTGCCATGCGCTGCACCGCCTGGTACCAGTAAAGGCCCCAGGGTCAACAGCAGGATCGAGGTGCGGTTCATGGCTGCGCGTCCTTGTGCATGGCAGCATCCTCACCAAGTGACCGTGACTTTCAACAGGTCGGCGTACAGGCCGGCTTTCGGCACCCAGGCCAGCGTGTCGATTCGCGCATACAGCGGCAATTCGGCCGAGCCGCTATCGGGCACCCGGGCCGCCTGCGCAACGTTCACTGGCAGTGGCTCGCGCCAGGCCGCGTCGCGATAGAGCCGATAAGGAATAGGCCGGCCCGGGGCGTCGTCGCTGGCCAGGTAACGCACGTCGCCAGTGCCGCCGTGCTGGCCGCCGTCGACCTGTACTTGATAAGGCGTGTCGGGGTTGCACTCAAGGCGCGGGGGGCGCTGGCTCAGCAACACCCCGGCCAGCGGTGCCGCCGGGCCATCCAGCCGCGGCGCAGCACCCAGGTCGATTCGCCCAGCAGCCTGCGCGCCCGCGTCGCGGGCCTGGGTGACCAGAATGCAGCCGCGCTGCACCAGTACCCGCACCTCCACCAGGAAGTCTGCCGCTGCCCCAGCGTTGCTCAGTAACAGGCCAAACAACCCGGCCAGTAAGCGCTCCTTCACCTTGTTGTCCTTATCGCTCTATGCTCAGTTGAGCCTAGCAGCAAGGCACGGCGCCAAAAGCTGCAACCGACCGTTTTTTGGTATTAGCAACAAAGCGATAGCGTTCGATGAAAAAAAACCTGCAAGGGGCAGAACCCATCGTGATTCACAGACCTCAAATGGCCAGAAGCCGGCGAATGGGCCGATATTCTGATAAGGTGTACCTCCATCATCCTGCCTCAAACTCGTGCGGCAAGCATGGACCGACAAGACAGGAGCTTTCAATTGATGACTGCAGATAGCACGCTCGCCCAAGCCGTGGAGCGTTGCGCTCAGGAACCGATCCAGGTGCCCGGCAGCGTCCAGCCCCACGGTTTCCTGCTGGTCGTCGACGAAGCCGACTTGCGGGTACTCCAGGCCAGTGAAAACGTCGAACAGTGGCTGGGCAAGCCGGCCATGGAGCTTATCGGTTGCCATTTCGCCGAGCTGGTCAGTGGCGGGTTCGACTTGCGCATGCACCTTTCGCGGTTACCCGAAGACGAAGTATTCCCCTTTCACATTGGTGATGTGCACCTGTGCGAAGGGGCACCGCACACCGCCGCCTTGCACCTGCTGGCCCACCGTCACGATCAGGTGCTGATCGCCGAACTCGAACCACCGCGGCTGCCGTCCGACCTCACCGGGCAAGGCGATTACTACCCGCTGGTGCGCAACTTCGTCAGCACCCTGCACCTGGCCGGCAGCCTTGAAGAGCTGCTGCAGCAAACGGTGGTTCAACTCAAGCGCATCACCGGTTTTGGCCGGATCAAGGCTTACCGCTTCGATGCAGAAGGCAATGGCCAGGTTCTGGCAGAGGTCGCCGACCCGGGCTACCCAAGCTACCTGGGGTTGTGCTTTCCGGCCTCGGACATCCCGCGCCAGGCGCGCGAACTGTACCGGGTCAACCGTATCCGTGTGATCGAGGACGCCAACTACCAGCCTTCGCCGCTGCTGCCGGCAGCCAACCCGCGTACCGGCAAGGCGCTGGACATGAGCTTTGCGACACTGCGCAGCGTTTCACCGGTGCACCTGCAATACATGCGCAACATGGGTACCCTGGCGTCGATGTCCCTGTCGATCGTGGCCGATGGCGAGTTGTGGGGGCTGATCTCTTGCCACCATCAGCAACCCAGGCCTGTAGATTTGCGTACGCGCACCGCCTGCGAGCTACTGGCCAGCGTGCTGTCGTTGCAGGTCGAATCCCGCGAGTCACATGCCAGCACCAGCAAGGTCCTGGAACTGCGCCAGCACATTGTCCGCATGATTTCGTCCATGGCCGACCATGACAGCGTCAGCGATGGCCTGCGCGAGGTGCCCGAAGTCCTGTTGGCCTTTGCCGACGCCCAGGGCGCCGCGGTGATCTCGGCAGAGCGCTGCCACCTGTTCGGCCAGACGCCACCCACCGCCCAGGTCACGGCGCTGGTGCACTGGCTGAGCCAACGTGGCGACGAACATGTATTTTGCACCGACAACGTGCGCCGCGACATCGACGAGTTGCCCGAGCTGGCAGACCATGCCGGTGGCGTTCTGGCCGTCGCGATTTCGCAGATCCATTCGCACTACCTGCTGTGGTTCCGCCCCGAACAGGTACGCACGGTGAATTGGGCAGGCCAGCCGACCAAGCAGGTGGGGCCGCAGGGCAACCTCGACCCGCGGCACAGTTTCGAGCGCTGGCAGGAGCGACTGCATGGCTACTGCGCACCTTGGGAGCCACTGGTGGTCGAGGGCGTACAGGAGCTGCGCACCGCAGTGCTTGGCATTGTGCTGCGCAAGGCCGAAGAGTTGGCACAGCTGGCCGGTGAACTGCGCCGTTCCAACAAGGAACTCGAGGCGTTTTCGTACAGCGTTTCCCACGACCTGCGCGCGCCGCTGCGGCACATTGCCGGCTATACCGAGCTGCTCGGCGAAATCGAGGGCGCAGGGTTGAGCGAGCGTGGCCAGCGCTTCCTGCAGCACATCGGTGAAGCCGCCAATTTCGCCGGCAGCCTGGTGGACAACCTGCTCAACTTCTCGCAAATGGGCCGCTCTGCCCTGCGCATGTCCGATGTCGACCTGAACGCCCTGGTCGAGGCTATCCGCAGCGAACTGGCGCCCGATTACCAAGGCCGCGAGATCATCTGGGACATCGCGCCACTGCCGAAGGTGATCGGGGACCCGGCATTCATCAACCTGGCATTGCACAACCTGATCGCCAATGCCATCAAGTACACCCGCGGTCGTGAGCCCGCGCGCATTTCGATCAGCGCCGAGCAACACCCGGACGAAACCGAAATCTGTATCCGCGATAACGGCGTGGGCTTCGACATGGCCTACGCCAACAAGCTTTTCGGGGTATTCCAGCGCCTGCACCGCATGGAAGAGTTCGAAGGCACAGGGATTGGCCTGGCAAGCGTGCGCCGTATCATCGAGCGCCATGATGGCCGTGTCTGGGCCGAGGGCCAGATCGACCATGGCGCCAGTTTCCACTTTTCTCTACCGCGCCAACCCGCGACTACCCGAGGCACCTGAACAATCATGCTCAAACCCATCCTGCTGGTCGAAGACAATCCACGAGACCTGGAGTTGACGCTTTTGGCTCTGGAGCGTAGCCAGTTGGCCAACGAGGTCATCGTCCTGCGCGACGGTGCCGAGGCGCTGGACTACCTGTTGCGCCGCAACGCCTATGCCGATCGTGATGACGGCAACCCTGCTGTAATGCTGCTGGACCTGAAGCTACCCAAAGTCGACGGCCTGGAGGTGCTCAAGGAAGTGCGCGCCACTGCCGAGCTGCGTAGTATCCCCACGGTCATGCTGACCTCGTCCCGCGAAGAGCCCGACCTGCTGCGCGCCTACGAGCTAGGGGTGAACGCGTATGTGGTCAAACCCGTGGAATTCAAGGAATTCGTCGCCGCCATTTCCGACCTGGGCATCTTCTGGGCCGTACTGAATGAACCACCACCTGGCTCGCTGCGGCTGAACCGTCGCGGTAGCAATTGAGGCCGCCGCAACGATGCCGCAAACGCCGTTGAAACTACTGATGGTCGAAGACAGCTCGATGGACGCCGAGCTGACCTTGATGCGCCTGGAGCGCAGCGGGCTGCATGTGCAATCGCATCTGGTATTCGACCATACGGGGGTCGAGCATGCCCTGAAGCAGGACCACTACGACCTGATCCTTTGCGACTGCGTGCTGCCGGGCTCGTCCGGCACCGAGGTGCTGGCCATCGCCCAGCGCCTGGCTGCCGACACCCCGTTCATTTTTCTCTCCGGGATCTACGGCGAAGAGCATGCCGTGGAAATGATCCGCCTGGGCGCTACCGACTATGTGCTGAAGAAGAACCTGCCGCTACTGCCCAAGGCGGTACGCCGGGCAATGACCGAAGTGCAGGAGCGCCAGCGCCGGCGCCGCGCCGAGGAGGCACTGGTCGATGTCGAGGCGCGGGCGCGCATCGCCATCGACGCCGCGGGCATGGGCACCTGGGACCTGCGCCCGCAAGATGGCTCGTTGATATGGGACGAGCGCTGCAAGACCCTGTTCGGCCTGCCCGCCAGCATGGAAATGACCATGCAGGTGTTCTACGACGGCATCTACCCAGACGACCTTGCGCTGGTGCGCAATGCTGTCGAATACGCCATGCTGCCCGAAAGCGGTGGCCAATACCGGGTGGAATTTCGCACTGCCCAACCCAGTGGCCAGGAGCCGCGCTGGTTGCTCAGCAGTGGCCAGAGCCAGTTCGTGAACGGCCAGTGCGTGCGCTTTTCCGGCGTGCTGCAAGACATCAACACCCAGCGCCTGGCCACCCAGGCACTGCGCCAGCTCAACGAGATGCTGGGCGAGCGGGTGGAACGCCGTACCCGTGAACGCGACCGCGCCTGGGAGCTGTCACAGGATCTGCTGGCAGTGCTGAACAAGGACCTCACCCCGGTGGCGCTGAACCCCGCCTGGGAAGCCAGCCTGGGCTTTTCCCGCGAGCGCCTGAGCCAGTCGTCGCTGTTGCACCTGTTGCCCGACAGCGATCAGGAACTGCTGTTGACCGAACTGGCCGCGCTCGCGCACGGCCGTACCAGCGTGCGTTTCGTTGGCCGCATCCTTCACGCCAGTGGCCAGCAACGCTGGCTGTCGTGGGTCGTGGTCCCCGAAGACACCCTGCTTTACGTGGTCGCCCGGGACATCACCAGCGAGCGCGAAACCGCGCTGGGCCTGGCCGAAGCCAATGCCCGCCTGCGCGAGCAGATCGATGAGCGCGAGCGCATCGAGGCCGCCTTGCAGCAGATGCAACGCCTGGAAGCGGTCGGCCAGCTGACTGCCGGCGTGGCGCACGACTTCAACAACCTGCTGACCGTGATCCTCACCGGTGCCAGTTTCCTTGAGCGCGATCTGACCCGGGGCGACCTGGACAAAGCCCGGTCGCGCCTCAAGCATGTTCGCGAAGCGGGTGAGCGCGGTGCCAAGTTGACCTCGCAATTGCTCGCCTTCTCCCGTCGCCAGCGCCTGGAACCGGTACCGCTGAACCTCAACCGCACCCTGGCGGGCCTTGAGGAACTATTACGCCGCACCTTGGGCGGCAATATCTCGGTGCGCCTGGACCTGGACCCAAGCCTGTGGCAGGCGCTGACCGACCCGACCCAGACTGAAATGATCATTCTCAACCTGGCCATCAATGCCCGCGATGCCATGCCCGATGGCGGCCAGTTGATCCTGGCGACCCACAACACCTGCATCGACACCCCCCCACAGCGCCCGGAAGACCCTGAGCGAGGCGAATACGTGATGCTGAGCATTCGCGACACCGGGTGCGGCATGAGCGAAGAGGTGGTGGCCAAGGTGTTCGAGCCGTTCTTCACCACCAAGGATATCGGCAAGGGTTCAGGGCTTGGGCTGGCCCAGGTCTTTGGTTTCGCCAAACAGTCCGGTGGTGGTGTGCGCATCGACACCAAGCCAGGGCGTGGTACCGAGGTGGCGGTATACCTGCCAGCAGTGAAAGACCGCGCGGTCAGTGAACCGGCAGCTGCCGTGCTCAGCCTTTCGATCAACGATAGCGGCCGTAACCGGACCGTACTGCTGGTGGACGATGACCACCTGGTACGTGACATGCTCGGCGATGTACTGCGCCAGTACGGCTACCAGGTGCGCCAGGCGCACAGCGGCGAACAGGCACTGGCGTTGCTGGATGACGAGATCGACTTGCTGCTGACCGATTTCGCCATGCCGGAATTCAACGGTGGGCAACTGGCCTTGGCGGCCCGCGAGCGGCGCCCGCACCTGCCGGTGGTGTTTCTTACCGGCTATGCGGAGTTGCAAGGGTTGGAATTGCCGGGCAGCCTGGTGATGCAGAAACCGGTGCAAGCCGATGAACTGGCGCGGGTGCTCAACGAGATGCTGGGCGGCCTGGCAGTGCGCCAGGGCTGACCAATGGCTGGGCCGCTTTGCGGCCCTGGGCCAACGCAACGCTGCGGCCACAGTGGGTGTGGCATTTCGCACGCGCAGAAACGACAAAACCCGACGCTCATCAGAATAAGCACCGGGCAAGTTACGTTTGGAACTGGGAAATGGCAGGGGCGGCTGGATTCGAACCAACGCATGGCAGGATCAAAACCTGCTGCCTTACCGCTTGGCGACGCCCCTGTATCGGATGCAGCGTGAGCTGCTCTGACAATTCCAAGTGAGTGACAACTGCGTGTTGTCTTGGAATGCGCGGCACTTTAACAACAAAGTTTCGGTCTGTGAACCCCCTGATGAAAAAAAATTGCCAAAAAACAGCGGCTTAGTCATTTCTGCCGCCGCCGCCTACCATCCGTCGTTTTCTTCTCGCTTCGCTTCAACACATTCGCGTTCCTCCCTTCAAATCAGATAACCCATCTGCATTGACCAAGGAGGAACCCATGCCTGTCTCTCACGACCTTTACCAGGACCTGCACTACCCACGCGAGATCGTTCAACAACGTCGCCAGGCCGACAAGGCACTGGATCGCTTGCTGGATGAGTACGTCGATATCGACAACCAGGTACTGGCCGCCGAGGCCATCTCGGCAGGCAATTTCGTCGACGAGGACCTGCGCCACCTGAAAGAGCGCCGCCTGGCGGTGAAGTACATGATCGAGCGCCAGCTGGAACGCAAGGCATAGCCCAGCGACAGCCGTGGCGGCGGCACCTATCGCGAGAAGTGATGATTGCCGCGCAATTTCTCTATTGGTCAAAATCGCCGCCCTCGGGCAAGCTGCACACTGCCCCGTCAATGCCCAAGGAGCTGTGCTTTTGCCTGCCTGGATCCCTACCCCGCTGCGCCAACTTGGCCAACGCCTGCGCGGCGCTGCCGCGCATCAGAGCGAACTGCTCGCCTGGTTCGAAGACAAGGCGCACAGCCGCGGTTATCAGCTCAGCGATGGCCAGCGCCGGGTGATCCACTGCATGGCCAGGCAATTGGCACAATTGGAGCAAGGCCAGCCGCGTAGCCTGTACCTGTACGGCTCGGTCGGCCGGGGCAAAAGCTGGCTGCTCGACGGCTTCTATCAGGCCGTACCGGTCGAAGCCAAGAAGCGCCTGCACTTTCATGATTTTTTTGCCCGCCTGCACCAAGGCATGCATCGCCACCGGGCGCTGGACGACGCACTGGGCGCGACCCTGGACGAGCTGATAGGCGATTGCCGGGTGCTGTGTTTCGATGAATTCCATGTACATGACATTGGCGATGCCATGCTGCTCACCCGGCTGTTCAATGCCTTGTTCAGCCGCGGGGTGTTTTTGCTGGTGACGTCCAACTACGCGCCTGAGGGGCTGCTGCCCAACCCCCTGTACCATGAGCGTTTCCTGCCAGTGATCCGCCTGATCAACAGCTCGATGGAGGTCCTGGAAATCGGTGGCGATACCGACTTTCGCAGCCTGCCGGCCAACCGCGAGCAGCAGCGGTTCACCCAGGGGCATTATGTATGGCCCGGCACTGCCGCGCAGCGCCAGGCGTTGCAGGTACCCGCGCCACGGCCAGTGCAGCTGGACGTGAACAAGCGCCCACTGCGCGCCCTTGCGGTGGAGGGCCGGCGCGTGGTGCTCGGCTTCGACGACCTGTGCGAAAAGGCCACGGCGGTGATCGACTACCTGGTGCTGGCCGAGCAGTACGACGAATGGGTCATCGATGGGCTGGAGGACCTGGCGGACTGCTCCCTGGCGGCGCAACAACGTTTCGTCAACCTGGTGGATGTGCTGTACGACCAGGACAGGCAGGTGACGGTGATCGGCAAACGACCGTTGGAACAAAGCCTGGGTGGGCCGCTTGCCGACCTGATGCGCACCCGCAGCCGCCTGGGGCAACTGCAGGTGGTCGGGCCTCAGGGCTAAACCGCCCTGGGCAAGTCAGCCAGCAGCGCCTCGATCTCTCCCAGCACTGCCGGGTCGTCCAAGGTCGAAGGCGGGACGTAGTCCTGCCCATCGGCAATCTTGCGCAACACCGCCCGCAGGATCTTCCCGGAGCGGGTCTTGGGCAGGCGCTTCACCAGCCGCACTCGGTTGAAGCACGCCAACGGGCCTATTTCCTCGCGCACGCAGCCCACCAGGTCGACCAGCAACTGCGCCTCGGCAATGCCCTCGCCGTCCTTGAGCACCACCAGCGCCAACGGCACCTGGCCCTTTATTTCGTCATGCACGCCAATCACCGCGCACTCGGCCACCGCCGGGTGGCGCGCCACCAGGTCTTCCATTTCCCCCGTGGAAAGCCGATGCCCGGATACGTTGATCACATCATCGGTGCGCCCCATGATGTAAACGAAGCCATCATCGTCCAGGTAGCCGCCATCGCCCGTGTGGTAGTAGCCAGGGTAGCTGTGCAGATAGGCCTGCAGGTAACGTGCGTGGTCGCCCCACAGCGTCTGGCTGCAACCGGGCGGCAATGGCAGGGCGATCACGATCGAGCCCTGCTGGTGGGGGCCCAGCAGGCGCCCTTCGTCGTCCAGCACACGTACGTGATAGCCGGGCACGGCGCGGTTGCTCGAACCCGGCCGTGCCGCGCTGCCCTCCAGCCCCACGCAGGGCGCAGTGACTGGCCAGCCGGTTTCGGTCTGCCACCAATGGTCGTGCACAGGCTTGCCACTCACCTGCTCCAGCCATTGATGGGTGCTCGAATCGAGCTTTTCACCCGCCAGGAACACATGGCGCAGCGAGCTGAGGTCATGGTTGCGTACCCGCTCGCCCTGCGGGTCCTCCTTGCGAATGGCACGCATGGCCGTGGGCGCACAGAACAGCGCATTGACCCGATACTGCTCGACCACCCGCCAGTAGGCAGCGGCGTCTGGCGTGCGAATCGGCTTGCCCTCGTAGAATATCGTGGTGCAGCCGCTCATCAACGGCCCGTAGACGATCAGCGAGTGCCCCACCACCCAGCCCACATCGGAAATGCCCCACCACACATCACCGGCTTGCATGCCGTAGATATGGCGCATGGCGTAACACAGTGCCACCGCGTTGCCGCCGTTTTCGCGGACGATGCCCTTGGGTTTGCCCGTGGTGCCCGAGGTGTACATGATGTACAGCGGGTCACCGGCATCCAGCGCCACCGGCTCAACCGGCTTGGCAGTTTGCACCGCCACCTGCCAATCCAGGTCGCGCCCTGGCAGCAGATCGGCCTTCATCTGCGGCCGCTGCAGCACCAGCACCGAGCGCGGCTGGTGCCTGGCCAGTTGCAGCGCACGGTCGACCAGTGGCTTGTAGGGGATCACCTTGTCGAACTCCAGCCCGCAGGAAGCCGTCAGCAGCAGCGCCGGCCGCGCGTCATCGATGCGCAGGGCCAGCTCGTTGGCGGCGAAGCCTCCGAATACCACCGAGTGCACCGCCCCAATCCGCGCACAGGCCAGCATGGCCATGGCCGCCTGCGGCACCATGGGCATGTAGATGATCACGCCGTCGCCTTTGTTAACGCCCAGTTCACGCAGCAAGCCGGCCAGGCGCGCCACCTCGTCGCGTAACTGCAGGTAGGTGTAGGTTTGCTGCACGCCAGTCACCGGCGAATCGTAGATCAGCGCCAATTGCTCGCCGCGGCCCTGCTCGATCTGGTGATCGAGGGCCAGGTAGCAGCTATTGAGCCGGCCATCGGCGAACCAGCGGTGAGTGCCATCGGCGTTCTCTTGCAAGACCTGGGCAGGTTTTTGATACCAGGCCAGGTGAGCGGCCTGTTTCGCCCAGAAAGCGGCAGGGTCGGAGATGGACTGGGCGTAGCTGTGCTGGTAGCTCATATCGAAAGGAACCCGATTTTGTTGTTATTGAAGGGCGAACCTGAAGTATGGACTGCACCGCCCGCCTCGCCAGGCCACTAAAGTCACAACCGACCTGCAAATTTGCATAACGCGCCAATGCGCCCTATTTCGGTGCAAAACCCCTAGAATAGGCCCCCCTCAAGCCACCGAGCAGCCCATGGATATCGAACAGGCCCGTACCTTTCTGGAGATCGTGCGCTGCGGCAGCCTGGTCGCTGCCGCCGAGCGCCTGTTCGTTTCGCAAACGGCGATCACCGCCCGGGTGCAGCGCCTTGAACAGCAGTTGGGTTGCCAGTTGTTCGTGCGCAGCCGCAGTGGCGCCAGCTTGACCTGCGATGGCGAAGCTTTCGTCAGTTATGCCAACCAGTTGGTGCAGACCTGGGAGGCGGCGCGCCGTGACCTGCCGCTGCCCGAGGGCTGCCAGCAGGTGCTGCATGTAGGCGGTGAAGTGAGCCTGGGCAACCCGATGATGCTCGATTGGGTCAGCGCCCTGCATCGCGAACTGCCCAGCCACGCGATCCGCAGCGAGGTCAGCGACGGCGAGGCGCTGCTGCGCAAGGTCGAGATGGGCCTGCTGGACGCTGCGCTGGTCTACCAGCCAACCTATGGCCCGGGTTTGCAGGTCGAGCAGTTGATGGAAGAAAAGCTGATCCGCGTGCGCCGGGTCGATCGGCCCGAGCCGTATATCTACATCGACTGGGGCCAGGCCTTCCGCCGCCAGCATGACGCGGCCTTGCCCGACTGCGCGCGCCCGGCGCTGAGCTTCAACCTCGGCCCACTGGCGCTGCAGTTCATTCTCGACCAAGGCGGTAGCGGCTACTTCCGCACACGGGTGGTCCAGGCCTACCTCGACAGTGGGGTTTTCGAGCGAGTCCCGCACGCGCCGGAATTCACCTACCCAACCTATCTGGTCTACCCGCGCAAACGCGACAGCGAAGCCCTGCAACAGGCGTTCAGCGTGCTGCGCCGGCTGGTGGCCGCCGGCGCAAGCGACTGGTCACAACGCTGGGACCCTGTTCTCTGAAACCTGTTGGGCCTTGCTGAGCAACTGGCGCTTGAGGCCGGCGATCAGATCGGTCTGGGTGATCACCCCCACCAGGCGCCCATCGTCGAGCACCGGCAGGCAATGCAGGCCTTGTTCGCACAGCAGCGGCAGCAGGCGCTCCAGCGGGTGCTGGCTGCTGACGCTGACCACTGGATGCATCATCACCTGGGCCAGGCGCACGGGCGGGCGGCCAAACAGTCCGCGCCAGGTGAAACGGCCACGCTGCATGGCCGGGCCAACCAGATCGCTGAGGCTGACAATGCCCACCAGTTTGCCGTGCTGCAGCACCGGCAGTGTTTTCAGATGATGGCTGGCCAGCATGGCCCAGGCCTGCTCCAACGTCGTGTCGGGGCTGGCGAATTGCACATCGCGAGACATCACTGACGCCGCGGTGATGCCGCCCAGGCTGCGCTGCAATGCATGCTGCTCGGTGGCCAGGATAATGCGCTCCAGTTCGTCCCGGGTGACGTCCACGAACTCGCCCAGCTCTTCGAGGGCATGGTCCAGGTCTTCGCTGCGCACGCCAACGCGCTCGGTAGGCAGTGGGTCATGGGTATGGTGCAGGTCCTTGCGGATTACCGCGCCTTTGGGGTAGCGCACGCCCGTCAGGCGGTTGTAGAGCACTGCCACCGTTACCAGGATCAGTGCATTGAGCAACACCGGTTGCAACAGGTGGTCGCCCAGGGCGGTCAGGCCCGGGTCGGCCAGTACCGCACTCACGGCCACCCCGCCACCCGGGGGGTGCAGGCAGCGCAGCAGGCACATGACCAGGATCGAGATCCCCAGCGCCACGGCGGCTACCCACAACTCGGGGCCGAACCCCTGGCGCATGGCCAGGCCAACAGCGCCTGCCAGGGCGTAACTGCCCAGCACCGGCCAAGGCTGGGCCAACGGGCCGGAGTGCACCGCGAACACCAGCACCGCCGACGCGGCCAACGGGCCCAGCAAGTGCAGGGCGATACCCGGGCCGTAGGCCATGCTGGTCAGCCAGCCGGCGAGGAACAAGCCAAGCAGTGCGCCAATACCGGCACGCAACCATTCTTTGGGGGGGATATTCAGGGCGGGCGGCAATAGCCGCAGCAGACGACTTTCGGAACGCGAGGCAGGCATTTGAACTATCGGGGTCGTGTTTTTTTCGGTTTGAAAAGAAAGCCCAGGGCAGCTGCCTGGGCCTGGTATTGCGCAGGCAATATCACAAGGGGCTCCGTCCATGGAGAGATGGAAACCGCACGGTTTCGTGAGGGCATTGTGCCGAGCGCGGCGCGATTGGGCCAATTCAAAAAAATGCGCCTGTACTGCAATTTTTTTGCAGTGCCTATCGGCAAAGCAGGCCGCCGCAGCCGCAGGCGCGGCTCGGGACCACTAGGCCTTGCGCGGCAGGTTCAGGCTCACCCGCAGCCCGCCCAACGGGCTTTGCTGCAACGCCAACTGCCCTCCCCAGGCCTCCACGATGTCACGCACGATGCCCAAGCCCAGGCCGTGCCCGTCCACCTGCTCGTCCAGCCGCGACCCGCGCCCCAGCACCTGCTGGCGCTGCCCCTCGGGAATGCCCGGCCCATCATCATCGACCCACAGCCGATACCCTTCGGCATCCGCCTCGGCCCCCAGGCGCACTTCGCTGTCAGCCCATTTGCAGGCGTTGTCCAGCAGGTTGCCCAGCAGCTCCAGAACGTCTTCCCGGTCCCATGGCAGTGACAGCCCGGGCGGCACATCACTGGCCAGCAGCAAACCTTCGCCATGGATCATGCCCAGGGTTTCGAGCAGGCCGGGCAACTCGGCATCGCAATCGAACTGCGCGCCTGGCAGGGCGTCGCCGGCCAGGCGCGCCCGGTTCAACTCACGGGCCAGGCGTTGCTGGATCTGCTCCAGTTGCTCACGCATCTGCGCGCTGACTTGCGGCAAATCCTTGAGGCGCTCGCTCGACGCCAGGCTGAGCAGCACCGCCAGCGGTGTTTTCAGCGCATGGCCAAGGTTGCCCAGGGCATTTCGGGAACGGCGCAGGCTGTCTTCGGTGTGGCTGAGCAAATGGTTGATCTGCCCCACCAACGGGGCCAGCTCGCTGGGGACTTCGGCATCCAGTTGCGAACGCTGCCCCTGCTGCAGCTGGGCGATCTGCTGGCGTGCCCGCTCCAGCGGCCGCAACGAGCGGGTGACGGTAATGCGCTGCAGCACCAGCACCAGAATCAACGCCACCAGGCCCATGCCCAGGCCGATCTGTTGCAGGCGCCGGAACCCCTGGCGTACCGGGGAATAGTCCTGGGCCACGCTGATGGAAATATCCTGCCCCAGGCGCCGGTAGTCGGCACGCAGTGCTAACAGGTGCTGCCCTTCCGGCCGCAGCTCATGGCTGTCGGAAAGCCCTGGGGCCGCCGGTTTGGGCATATCCAGATCCCACAATGAACGAGAACGCCAGGTGCCCTGGTCGAAGTCGATACGGAAGTAGTAGCCGGAAAACGGCCGCTGGTAAGCCGCCGAGATACGCCGCTCGTCCAGCTGCAGGCCGGACGGCCCCCGCACCAGGGCCACCAGCAGGTTCTCGCTTTCCTTGCGCAGGCCGTTTTCCAGGTAGCGTTGCAGGCCGGCTTCGAACAACCACAGGGTCAGTTGTGCCAGCACCACGCCTACCACCACCAGCACAGCGACCAGGCCCAGGCTCAAGCGCGCCTGGATCGACTTCACTCGGCGCTCCCGGCGTAGATGTAACCTTGCCCACGACGGGTTTCGATCACGCTGCGCCCCAGCTTGCGGCGCAAGTGATTGACGTGCACCTCCAATACATTGGAGTCACGCTCGGTTTCACCGTCGTACAGGTGTTCGGCCAAGTGGCTTTTGGACAGGATCTGCTGCGGGTGCAGCATGAAGTAGCGCAGCAAGCGAAACTCGGCAGCGGTCAGCTGGATATCTACACCGTCGCGGCTCACGCATTGGCGGCCTTCATCCAGGTGCAAGCCGGCCGCTTCCAGCCTGGGCTGGTTGGCCAGGCCGCGGGCACGGCGCAACAGCGCCTGTATGCGCAACTGCAACTCCTCGGGGTGAAACGGCTTGCTCAGGTAGTCATCGGCCCATGCCTTCAACCCTTCGATACGCTCGGCCCAAGAGCCGCGCGCGGTCAGGATCAGCACCGGCGTGGCCAACGCAGCGGCACGCCACTGGGCGAGCACCTCCAGGCCCGGCATGCCCGGCAAGCCGAGGTCGAGGATGATCAGGTCATAAGGCTCGCTCTGGCCCTGGTACACCGCGTCACGGCCATCGGCCAGCCAGTCCACGGCATAGCCCTGGCGTTGCAAGCCGGCAATCAGCTCATCGGCCAGCGGTACGTTGTCCTCGACAAGCAACAGGCGCATTCAGTCGTCTTCCTCATCTTTGAGCAGGGCGCCGGTGCTGGCGTCAAGCTTGATTTCGCGAACCACGCCAGCAGGCGTCAGCAGCTCGACCTCATATTCGTAGCGATCATCGTCCTCTTCCAGCTCGGCTTCCAGCAAACGCGCCCCGGGGTAACGCCCCAGGGCGGTTTCCAGCAACTGTTCGAGTGGCAGGATGACGCCCTTTTGCCGCAGTTTAAGGGCTTCATCCTGGTCGAGGTCGCGGGCGGCTGCCAGCGAGCACACGGCCAGCAGCGCCAGCGCCAGGTAGCGCGCTGGCCGTGGTAAGCGACGCATCAGTTGTCTCGCTCGTCCTTCACCACTTCACCGGTCTTGGCGTCCAGTGCCACGTCCCATTCCACGTTCTGGGTATCGCGCAGCTCGACTTTGTAGATGTAACGGCCGTACTCGTCTTCCAGCTCGGAATCGGTAACGGTGGCGCCGGGGTGCTTGGCCATGGCAGTGGCCTTGAGTTCGTCCAGCGACTTGATTGTCTTGGTGTTTACCAGTTTGACCACTTCGTCGGGCTGCACATCCTTGGCGAAAGCGGCATTGGTGCCCAGGGCAAGGGCGGCGGCGGTGAACAGGGCAGTCAAGGTTTTCATCGTGCTTCTCTCCTGAGAGCTGTACAAGTTGTCTACGGGGTTAAGATTACCCGGCGGTCCTTAATTCAACCTGAAAGCAACGGGCGGCATGATAGCGCAGCCTGCGGGGCCGTGTGATGTTCCACCGCGCCGTTGCATCGGCACGCAGTATTCGCTTCACCGAACCTTATAATCACCGGCTCGATACCCAGGAGATCCGTCATGAGCGCCATCCACATCAAATACCCTGCGCTCACGTTCAAGGCGGGCCAACGTGCCCTGCAGCACATCCGCGAGCGTGGGCTACAGGCGGCCGATGTGGGTGTGCTGCCAGGCGCAGCGGGCGGGCCGAAGCCACTCGGCATCCAAGGCCTGGACCTGGCCCTGTTCGGTGAGTGGCTACCGTCGGCACCGCGCCAACGCGCGCTGATCGGCGCCTCGATCGGCGCCTGGCGGTTCGCCAGTGCCTGCCTGCAAGACCCGGTGGCCGGCATCCGCCGGCTTGGCGAACTGTATACCGAGCAAGACTTCGCCAAAGGGGTAACACCGGCCGAAATCAGCCGCAGTTGCGCAACAATGCTCGATGACCTGCTGCAGGGCCGCGACGCCCAGTTGCTGGCCAACACGCACTATCGCCTGAACATCCTGGTGGTGAAAAGCCATGGTCAGCTCGCCCACGACCAGCGTGCCCGCCTGGGCCTCGGCCTGGGCTCGGTGGTCGCCAGCAATCTATTGGGCCGGGCACGCCTGGCGCGCCACTTCGAGCGCATCATCCTGCATGACGGGCGTAGCGCGCCGCCGCTCGATGCCTTGACCGACTTCCCTTCGCGCTACCTGCCGCTGGACCTGGCCAACCTGCGCCAGGCCCTGCTCGCCTCGGGCTCGATCCCGATGGTCATGCAGGGGGTGAAGGATATTCCTGGGGCGGGCGCCGGTACTTACCGCGACGGCGGCTTGCTCGATTACCACCTCGACCTGCCTTACCACGGCGACGACCTGGTGCTGTACCCGCACTTCACCGACAAGGTCATACCCGGCTGGTTCGACAAGGCGCTGCCCTGGCGCAAGGGCGATGCCAGGCGACTGCAGAACGTGTTGCTGATGACGCCCTCACCGCACTATCTGGCCGCCCTGCCCTTCGGCAAGTTGCCAGACCGCAACGACTTCAAGCGTTTCATGGGCGATGCCGCGGGGCGCAAACGCTATTGGTACAAGGCCATTGCCGAAAGCCAGCGGCTGGGCGACGAATTGCTGGAACTGATCGCCACCGGGCGGCTGCATGAACGCCTGCAAGCCTTGTAGCGGTCATGCTGTTAAACTGCGCGCATTATTGATTCACTCAGAGTTCTGACAGCGTGGAAATCTTCAAGGAATTTACATTCGAATCGGCCCACCGGCTGCCCCACGTGCCTGCCGGGCACAAATGCGGCCGCCTGCACGGCCACTCGTTCAAGGTCGGCCTGCACCTGACCGGCCCGCTGGACCCGCACACCGGCTGGATCCGTGACTTCGCCGAGGTGAAGGCCATTTTCAAGCCGATCTACGAGCAGCTCGACCACAATTACCTGAACGACATCCCCGGCCTGGAAAACCCCACCAGCGAGGTAATCGCCAAGTGGATCTGGGATCAGGTCAAGCCGCTGCTGCCGGAGCTGTCCAAAGTCCGCATCCACGAGACCTGCACCAGCGGGTGCGAATACTACGGCGACTGAAACACCGCCAGGGTCAGGCGGCCCCTATGCTCAGCACCTGCAAATGCAGGTAGCCTGCTTCACCTTGCACCTCGCTGAGGTAGGGAAAGCCGTCCTCGACCAGCCGCCTGACCGTCTTGCCACGCAGGCTGACCAGGCTCACGTCGCTGACCGCATCGCCTTCGGCAAGCTGCTCTGGCGCCAGGCCATCGAGGCGCCAGAGCATGGTGCCGGCAGCCAGGGCGTCATGGCCAACTGCCTGCGCGGCCGAGTACAGGGCCAGATAGCCGTTGCGGCTGACATCCAGGCGGTGACCGCGCCGCCGCCAGTGCGGATGGCTGTCTTCGTCACCCACGGCGCGGATCTCGAAGTCGTACTCACCATCGGTCTCGTAGCAGCCGAACCAAAACAGCGTGCGGAATTTGCGCCGTGAGATCACATACGCCGGTGCCACCGTGTCGGTGTAATGGTCTTCACCGGCGTGCAGCCAGCCACCACTGGTAAAGGGCGAATCGCCATTACCTGTGTCACCGATGGGCACGCCTTGAACCTGCCCTTGCGTGCTCAAGCGTGGCTGCCAGTACAGCCTGGCAATGAAGCTTTTCTGAGGTTGGAATTGGTAGTGGGACATGCCGTCGAGCCCTCTTCACTGGCGGAAAAGGAAGACAGTAGTGAGTGCTGTTGCCCGCTTGCAGCCGGAACCCGCTCCCAGGCCATGCAAACAAGGCGTGAACGCGGCGAAGGCGCTGATGCCAGCGCTTAGCCCAGCGAGCTGGCGAGAAACGCAGGGGCGATGTAACGCTGGTAGTGCGCTTCGGACAAAAGGAAGAATTCGCGGTCGATGGCATCGCGCAACTGCGGCAGTTCCCAGTCGCGAAATTCCGGCAGCAGTACCATGCCGTAGGCTTCCAGATCACGGATCATCCGCGCACCGCGGGCGATCAGCTGGTAGGCCCAGCAATATTCCGACTGCTGGTCGACGAAGCGGATGGAGCGCTGCTCCAGTTGCTGGCGCAACAGGCTTTTGTCGAACACCTCGAGCTTGGCCATCATGACCTGCACCAGCAACTGCTCAAGGCGCAGCCACACAGCGCGCTTTTGCGCGTCATCGTAGCCGTTCCAGTGGATCACTTCGTGGTGGAAGCGCTTGCAGCCGCGGCAAACCGTATCCCCATACACCGTGGAGCACAGGCCGACGCAAGGGGTCTTGATGGAGTTGTTGGACATGAAAAACAACAGCATGGCGGTGGAACACGCGCCCATGTTAGCCCTTTGTCTAACCAGGGTCACTCGTTAAAGTGATGTTCTGCGCCTTACCTTCGGGCTTTTTTTGCCGTAGAATCATCCCGCCTTTTCACAGGCAACAATGTCCGTAGGAAGCTGTTTTCAAAGCGTCACGAGCACAGTTGATCCGGTAGAACGGCGTTGGCCCGGGCCATGCATCCCTCGCATGCCCGCGCCAGCCCTCATCAGCACCCCGTTCTGCAGGCGTAAAACTTTGAAAGCAGCTTCCGTAAGGATTCTTTGCGACCCTGGCCGGGCGGCTCAAAAAGCCGTGGCGGCGCATGGGTGCATTGAATGCTGGATGAGCGTCCCGGACCCCCTTTAGGGACCACTGATGAGGGAAATAACTGTGCTTGAAGCCTACCGCAAACACATCGAAGAGCGCGCCGCCCTGGGCATCGTGCCCCAGCCGCTGAACGCCGAACAAACCGCAGGCCTGGTCGAGCTGCTGAAAAACCCGCCGGCCGGCGAAGAAGCCTTCCTCGTAGAACTGATCACCCACCGTGTACCGCCAGGGGTCGACGAAGCTGCCTATGTCAAGGCTGCTTTCCTCTCTGCCGTCGCCAAGGGCGAAACCCAATCGCCGCTGATCGACCGCAAGCACGCCACCGAACTGCTGGGCACCATGCAGGGCGGCTACAACATCGAAACGCTGGTCGCGCTGCTGGATGACGCCGAACTGGGCGCCGTCGCGGCCGAACAGCTCAAGCACACCTTGCTGATGTTCGATGCCTTCCACGATGTGGCCGAAAAAGCCAAGGCTGGCAACGCCAATGCCAAGGCCGTGCTGGAATCCTGGGCTGCCGGCGAGTGGTTCACCTCGCGCCCGGCCATCGCCGACAAGTACACCCTGAGCGTGTTCAAGGTGCCTGGCGAGACCAACACCGACGACCTGTCCCCTGCACCCGATGCCTGGTCGCGCCCTGACATCCCGCTGCACGCCCTGGCCATGCTGAAAATGGCCCGTGACGGCATCGAGCCGCAGCAGCCGGGTTCGGTAGGCCCACTCGCCCAGATCGAAGCGGTCAAGGCCCAAGGCTACCCGGTTGCCTATGTCGGTGACGTGGTCGGTACCGGTTCCTCGCGTAAATCCGCCACCAACTCGGTGCTGTGGTTCTTCGGCGACGACATCCCGTACGTGCCGAACAAGCGCGCCGGTGGTTTCTGCTTCGGCACCAAGATCGCCCCGATCTTCTACAACACCATGGAAGACGCCGGCGCCCTGCCGATCGAGTTCGACTGCACCAACCTGGCCATGGGCGACGTCATCGACGTCTACCCGTTCAAAGGTGAAGTGCGCCGCCATGGCAGCGACGAGCTGGTCACCACCTTCGCCCTGAAAACCGAAGTGCTGCTGGATGAAGTGCGCGCTGGCGGCCGTATCCCGCTGATCGTCGGCCGAGGCCTGACCGAAAAAGCCCGTGCCGAACTGGGCCAAGGCCCATCCGAGCTGTTCAAGAAGCCGGAGCAGCCAGCCGACAGCGGCAAGGGCTTCACCCTGGCCCAGAAAATGGTCGGCCGTGCGTGTGGCCTGCCTGAAGGCCAGGGCGTGCGCCCAGGTGCCTACTGCGAACCGAAGATGACCACCGTCGGCTCCCAGGACACCACCGGCCCGATGACCCGTGACGAGCTGAAAGACCTGGCTTGCCTGGGCTTCTCCGCTGACCTGGTGATGCAGTCGTTCTGCCACACCGCGGCTTATCCGAAGCCGATCGACGTCACCACCCACCACACCCTGCCAGACTTCATCCGCACCCGTGGCGGCGTGTCGCTGCGCCCAGGCGACGGCATCATCCACAGCTGGCTGAACCGCATGCTGATGCCCGACACCGTGGGTACTGGCGGCGACTCGCACACCCGCTTCCCGATCGGCATCTCGTTCCCGGCCGGTTCCGGCCTGGTTGCGTTCGCCGCGGCCACCGGCGTCATGCCGCTGGACATGCCAGAGTCGATCCTGGTGCGCTTCAAGGGCAAGCTGCAGCCTGGCATCACCCTGCGTGACCTGGTCCATGCCATCCCTTACTACGCCATCAAGCAAGGTCTGCTGACCGTCGAGAAAAAAGGCAAGAAAAACGCCTTCTCCGGCCGCATCCTGGAAATTGAAGGCCTGGACGAACTGACTGTCGAACAAGCCTTCGAGCTGTCCGACGCTTCGGCCGAGCGCTCGGCTGCCGGCTGCACCATCAAGCTGCCGGAAAAGGCCATCGCCGAGTACCTGAAGTCCAACATCACCCTGCTGCGCTGGATGATCGGCGAAGGTTACGGCGACGCCCGTACCCTCGAGCGCCGCGCCCAGGCCATGGAAGCCTGGCTGGCCAAGCCTGAGCTGCTGTCGGCCGACGCCGATGCCGAGTACGCCGAAATCATCGAGATCGACCTGGCCGACGTCAAAGAGCCTGTGCTCTGCGCGCCGAACGACCCAGACGACGCGCGCCTGCTGTCCTCGGTTCAGGGCGAGAAAATCGACGAAGTGTTCATCGGTTCGTGCATGACCAACATCGGCCACTTCCGCGCTGCCGGCAAGCTGCTGGAGAAGGTCAAGGGCGGTATTCCGACCCGTCTGTGGCTGGCCCCGCCAACCAAGATGGACGCACACCAGCTGACCGAAGAAGGCTACTACGGCATCTACGGCAAGGCCGGTGCACGCATGGAAATGCCAGGCTGCTCGCTGTGCATGGGTAACCAGGCACGTGTGCAGACCGGTTCGACCGTGGTCTCCACCTCGACCCGTAACTTCCCGAACCGCCTGGGCGACGCCACCAACGTGTACCTGGCGTCGGCCGAGCTGGCTGCCGTGGCTTCGATCATCGGCAAGCTGCCGACCGTCGAAGAGTACATGCAGTACGCCAAAGACATCGACAGCATGGCTGCCGACGTCTACCGCTACCTGAGCTTCGACCAGATCGCCGAGTTCCGCGAAGCGGCTGCCAACGCCAAGATCCCGGTGGTACAGGCGTAAGCTGAGCGGCAAGTTGTAAGCTGCAAGCTACAAGAAGAAGCCCTGGCAGAAATGCCGGGGCTTTTTTGTTGTGCGC
>NZ_BLJG01000066.1 GCF_009932375.1 Pseudomonas juntendi | reverse complement strand
CAAAGCGGCCCCAAATTACTTGACTGACTGGCATTAGGCGCTTAGCGCCCCTTGTAAGGGCGGGTTCACCCGCGAAGAGGCCGGGCCTACCGGCGGCTCTCTCCTGGCCATTCACCGTCGCCTCCGCCACCGCATTCGCGGGTAAACCCGCACCTCAAACAGCGCCCGCGAGTGGCAATGGCCGGCAACACAGCTAGCTGCTATTTACGCCCTTTCACCGCAGCGGGTGCCTTGCCTGCCTTCATCTGCTGCAACAACGGTGTGCACTGGTTCGGATCATCGCCACTGCTGGGTGCAATCAGCGCCAGCAAACCGGCTGCAGGCCCTGCCACAACCCCCAACGCCACCATGCCCGCACCGCGCAACGCCAATGGCACCGCCTGTACACCCGCATTGGGTTTGGCAAATGGCCCGCGTACATACAGCGGCGAACGCAGCGAGAACAGCCGTAGCCCTTTCGATTCAGGGGTGATCTTCAGGTCCAACTGCTCACTGGCAAAATTCGCCGTACCATTGATATAGATGATCGCGTTCTCGGTGTCGAAGATGAACAGCCGGGTCGAGGCCAAGCCGTCCTTGATGCCAACATCGGCCGCCGCGCAGTTGATCTGCACGTCCTCATCGCCAAACAGCTTGCCGACCACATAGTTGCCCACGTTCAAACCCGCAATTTCCATCAGGCTGCGGCTGATGGCGCCATCGTTGACCAACATGCGCAGGTCGCCATTGGCCGTGCCTAGCAGGGCAGCGACGGAATTGCCACGTCCACTGATATCGGCATCGCCATTGAGCTCACCAAAACTGGTCTGCATGGGCGCGAAACCGGGGAACAATTGCTTGAGCTTGAAGCCACGGGCGGTCAACTGTGCCCGCCCTTGCAGCGGCACGCTGCGCCCATCCAGGCGAATGTTGGAGGCCAGGTTGCCACCGGCCACGCCAAACCGCAGCGGCTCCAGGCGTAGCAGCCCGTCCTCGAGAATCACGTGCGCCGCCAGGTCGTTGAACGGTAGTTGCGCACTGTGCACGATGCGCTTGCCGGCAAAGGTGACGTCGGCGTCCATGGCGCGCCAGCGATCGGTGCGGAACTCTTCCACCGGCAGCACCTTGCCGGCCGGTTGCTTGCTGGCCCCGCCACGGGCCTTCTGCTCGGCATTGGAGTCAGCGCCGATCAGCGGCGCCAGGTCCTTGAACAGCAGCTGGTTGGACACCAGCTTGCCCGTCAGCTTGGGCCGTGGCTGGCTGGCGACGAAGGCCAGGTCGCCGTGGATGTCGCTGTCGCCGATCTTGCCGTTGAAACCCTCGTACTTGAAACGCGCACCTTCGGCTGCATGCAGGTTGGCGCTGAGCCGGCCGTCCGTGGAATAGGCCGGGGTGTCGGGCAAGGTCACCCCCGTCAAAGGGTAGAGGTTGCCCAGGCTGGCGCCCGACAGGCGCAGGCGCAGGTCAAGGGCACCCAGGTTGCGTGGGTCGGTCAGGGTGCCGGCAAGTACCACGTGCGTATCGGCAATGCGCACGTCGGCCTGCAACGGGAACGGCTGGGTGGCGTCCTGCAGCGCCAGCAGGCCACCGATCTTGCCGGTGCCAGACACCGGCTGTCCCTTGTAGCGGCCCTGGGCCTTGAAAGCAAAGGCGTAATCCTGCGCTCCGCCGGCTTTTTCAGCGCTGGCCTTGCCAACGATTTCGCTGAAGGGGATTGGCTTGCCCAATGGGTCAACCTGCACCTTCATGCGGGTTTTCAAGGTCTGGTCGTCGAAGCTGACATTGCCTTGGTCAAAGCCGATGGCACCAATGTCCAACTGCCATTTGGAAGGTGCCTCGTTTTCGTCCTTCGGCCCGAAGTCGAATGTCCAGTTGGCCCGGCCATCTGCCAACCGGGTCAGGCTGGCCGTGGGCTTGGTCAGGTTGATGCGCGGAATGCTGATCTTCTGCGCCAATAGCGCAAGTGGCGCCAGGCGGAACTCTACGCGCTCCAGGCCCACCATCTTCGGCTCCTGCAACCACTCAGGGTTGCCCAGGGTGAGGTCTTCGGCGGTGAAGTGCGGCCATGGCACCCAGGCACGCCAACCGCCTTCTTCTGGCTCGGTACGCCAATGCACGGCGAGGTTGCCGTTGATTGCGAACGGCCGATGCAAGGCCTCGGACACCTTCTCGTTGAGCAACGGCTTGACGCGGTTCCAGTCGAAGGTGGCGATCACCACTACCAGTATTGCCAGCAGCGTGAGCAGGGTGGCGAGGGTCCAGACGAGGATTCTGGCGGGACGCGTCATTGCGTGATTCTCCTTGCGGGGCTCGAAACAGGCGCGGCGGTGGCACTTAGTATCTGGGACTGATGAAAACCCGTGGGGTTTTATCGGTAGCGTCATCTTAGCGAAGTTTTTCCTGGCCATTCGCTCAGCAAATCGTGGCGCGGCCGCGCTCATGTTACCCCACAACAGCCTCGGCATTTTGCCATTAACTAGCCTGCAAGGCGCTTAACAGAGCGGTCGCCGAGCTCTATCAATATGGTCGATTGTTACCATTATCCGTATGAACTTCTCTCTGGCGTTACCCGGCGTAGCATTGGCTTCGTACCCACTTTCCAGCCCCCGAAAGGAGCACCGAATCATGAAACGCCAACTGCTGACCCTGACCCTGTCCATCCTGGCCGCCAACGCCTTTGCCCTGCCAGCCGCTGAACAACACCTCACTGCGGAGTCGCGTTCGAGCGCTGTCGAAATTGCCCAACCGCTGAAAACAGTCGCCGAAGGTGGCTCGGACCGCCTGATCGAACAATCCGGCCGCGTGGCCGAAGGTGGCTCGGACCGCCTCATCGAACAGTCCGGCCGCGTGGCCGAAGGTGGCTCGGACCGCCTCATCGAACAGTCCGGCCGCGTGGCCGAAGGTGGTTCGGACCGCCTGATCGAACAATCTGGCCGCGTGGCCGAAGGTGGTTCGGATCGCCTGGTTGCAATCAGCCACGTGAGCTGATTGCCATGGCTGAAAAGAACAACCTGTGTCACACCGCTTGCTCCCCTCCCAGCCCGGTCATTGACCGGGCTTCGTTTTTTTAACTAGAGTGCCCAGCCTCACCGTCACAGAAGCCCGCACCATGCTGCCGCGCGCCGAACAGAAGCTACAGACTCGCCAGGCCCTGCTCGATGCCGCCTGCCAGCTCATGGAAAGTGGCCGGGGCTTTGGCAGCATCAGCCTGCGCGAAGTGGCCAAAACAGCCGGCATCGTGCCAACCGGCTTCTACCGGCACTTCCCGGATATGGACGCCCTGGGCCTGGCCCTGGTGGCCGAGATCGATACCACCTTCCGCCAGACCATTCGCCTGGTCCGCCACAACGAATTCGAGCTGGGCGGCATCACCGACGCCTCGGTGCGCATCTTTCTCGATGTAGTCGCCGCCCACCGCGCACTGTTTCTGTTCCTGGCGCGGGAACAGTATGGTGGGTCACAGCCGGTGCGCCAGGCCATTGCCCGCCTGCGTCAGAACATAAGCGACGACCTGGCCACCGACCTTGCGCGCATGAAACGCTGGCAGCACCTGGACAGTGCGGCGCTGACGGTGATGGCCGACCTGGTGGTGAAAACGGTGTTCGCCACCCTGCCCGAGCTGATCGACAGCCCAGAAGCGGGTTATCCACAGGCCCTGTCGCCACAGGAAAAGATCACTCAGCAGTTGCGCTTCATCTTCGTCGGGGCGCGGCATTGGCAAGGGTTAGGCAACCCGGGCTGATCGCCTTTCGCTCAACCCCGCCCGGCCAGCCGGGCAAGCGCACCGCCGGCTACCGAAAACCCCACTTCTGCTACCATGGCGCCCTGCCCGACAGCCACGAGCGCCGACATGTCCGACCCCCGCCCTACCCTGCCCGCACTGGCCCGTTTCAACCAGCACTTCGCCGAGCGCATCGTGCCAATGTGGCAAGGCCCTGGCTGGAATGCCGACATGGCACTGCCCTACGAAGCCCTGGACGCCCAGCACCGGCCGTTACCGGTACAGCGCTACCGGGCCATGGCCTGCGCCCGCCAGCTGTACCTGTTCAGCAGCCGCATCGAACAACCGGGCGCCGCCGAGCGTGCAGCCGCGCTGTTCCGCTCGTTGCAGAAGCACTTTCACGACGCGGAGCACGGGGGCTGGTTCTACAGCATCGATGCCCAGGGCAACCCGCTTGACCGGCGCAAGGACCTGTATACCCACGCCTTCATCGTCTTTGCCTGCGCGCACTACTGGGGCAAGGTCGGCGAAAGCCTGGTGGAATCCACACTCAATGCCGGCCTCGACATCATCGACCAGCAGTTCGCCAGGGACGATGGCCTGTACGAAGCAAGCCTGGGCGAGGATTGGGCAGACCTGGGCAGCGGGCCCCTGCAGAATCCACAGATGCACCTGGCCGAGGCCTTCCTGCAGGTACTGGCTGTTCGCGACGACGAACATACCCGGCAGTCACTGCTGCAACTGTGTGCAGCACTCCAGGCGCATTTCGTCGAACCGGCCCATGGGCTGATGCTGGAGAAACCGCGCGGGGCTGTGGATAACTGGTACGAGCCTGGCCACCAGTTCGAATGGTTCTACCTGTTGCACACCTCCCCGCTGCTGCGACATACGCCGCTGCATGCCTCGATCGACCGGGCGTTCAGCTACGCCGAACAGCAAGGGGTGCAGGGTGGCGCAGTGCTCGCCATGCTGGGCGTGGACGGCCAGGTGCTGGACGCCACCCAGCGCATCTGGGCACAGGCGGAGTACCTGCGTGCGCTGGTGCTGCGCGCTGGCGGTGAAGCCAGGTTGCCTGAACAGTTGCAGGTGCTGGAAGCGCGGTTCCTGCGCGAGGCTGGCTGGTACGAATGCCGGGATGGCGAGGGTGCCGTCAGCCGGCATGACATGCCTTCGACTACGCCCTACCACCTGGCAACTTGCCTGGAAGGCTTGCAGCGCTTGAGCTGAAGCCTTCGCGGCTGTGGCCGCCGAGCGGCCCTGGCTCAGCCCTTGACCGACCGGTCGATCGAGAACCCGGCCCAGTCCTGGCTCACCGGCATCAGCTCAAGGCTGTTGATGTTGATGTGCGCGGGCTGGTTGAGGATCCAGAAGATGGTCTCGGCAATGTCCTGCGGCTGGATAGGCTCGGCGCCGGCGTAGGTGGCGTCATACTTGGCTTGGTCACCACCGAACCGTACCAGCGAAAATTCACTTTCGCACAGGCCCGGCTCGATGTTGCTCACGCGCACACCTGTGCCACGCAGGTCGCAGCGCAGGCTCAGCGAGAACTGCCCGACAAAGGCCTTGGTGCCGCCATACACGTTGCTGCCCGGGTACGGATAGTTGCCGGCCACCGAACCGACGTTGAGGATCGACGCCCCACGGCCATGGGCAATCAACCGTGGCAGCAGCAGGCGGGTGGTGTACATCAGGCCCTTGATATTGGTGTCGACCATGGTTTCCCAGTCGTCCAGGCTGCAGTTCTGCGCCGCATCCACGCCCAGCGCCAGGCCGGCGTTGTTGACCAGGGCCTGCAGCTTGTCGAAGCCGGCTGGCAGGCTGGCAATGGCCTGCTCCATGGCTTTGCGGTCACGCACATCGAGTACCAGGCCATGCACTTCGGTCTTGGCAGAAAGCTCGGCGCACAAGGCGTCCAGGCGCTCCTTGCGACGACCGGTTAGCACCAGCTTCCAGCCGGCTTCGGCGAAACGGCGGGCTGTGGCCTCGCCGAAACCCGACGTGGCGCCAGTGATGAATACGGTGGATGACATGCTCTGTTCCTCGCGGTGGGTGGTCATGGCAGTTTTGCAGCATGCCCGTGGCCAACGCTGGCGGCAAGCCGAAAAGGCAGCTGGTCATTTTTTGTTCATGTGCGGCAAACCCTTGTGGCAGAAGCCTCCGCGCCAGCTATGCGCATGTTATCCACAGGGCTTTCCCCACGGATTGGGGGCAACTTCGCTGTGCGGCGGAACCCTTTCAGCCCGTCGTGGTCGGCAGCGTTCTTTTCGGTGGTGGCGCAAGGCTTTCAAGCATGCCGCCTGTAGCGGGATGTCCAAGGCTTTTACACAGAGTTATCCACAGAATTTGCGCAGTGCTGGGAGTGGTTGGAATGACGTGATTTGCCTGGGAAAACAATCCACAGTGGTGCACTGATCAAAAAATGATCATGACGCTGTAGGGCTTGATAGTGTTGGGTTGGAGGGGGATACCACCATGTTTTCCACAGGCGGTTCCACATTATCCGTGGAAAAGATTTGGCTTGTGGGAAGCGGGGTTGGGTAGCTATGGGTGAACGGGTTGAGGGCCCGGTTAGGTTGAGTTGTCCACATGGGAAGGGGGCTGCGTTGCAGCCCATCGCGACACAAGGCCGCTCCTACAGGGGACCGCGACCGGGCATGGATCGCGGCCCCTAGGGGGAACTAATGCCCACCCAGGTAAGCGCTGCGCACTTCTTCGTTGACCAACAACTCTTGCCCAGTCCCGGTCATGCGAATTTGCCCGTTGACCATCACGTAGGCACGGTCCGACAGTTTCAGGGCGTGGTTGGCGTTCTGCTCCACCAGGAAAATGGTCATGCCGGTCTTCGCCAGTTCCCGCAGGGTCGAGAAGATCTGCTTGACCACGATGGGTGCCAACCCCAGCGAGGGCTCGTCCAGCAACAGCAATTTTGGCCGGCTCATCAGCGCCCGGGCAATCGCCAGCATCTGCTGCTCGCCACCGGACATGGTCATGGCCCGCTGGTTACGCCGCTCTTTTAGGCGCGGGAAGAGTTCGTACATGCGCTGCATGTCTTCGGCGGCATGCTTGTCGCCAATGGGGATGGTCCCCATCATCAGGTTTTCCTCGACGCTCATGTCGGGGAATACCCGGCGCCCTTCCGGCGACTGGGCGATGCCGTTGGAAGCAATGTAGTGCGATGACTTGCGGGTAATGTCGGTGCCACGGTAGACGATCTGCCCGGAAGCCGCCCGCGGCTGCCCGAAGATCGACATCAGCAGGGTCGACTTGCCGGCCCCGTTGGCGCCGATAAGGCTGACCGTCTCACCTTCATTGATGTGCATCGATACCTTTTTCAGCGCCTGGATCGGCCCATAGAACACGTCCAGGTCCTTCAGCTCGAGAATGGGTGCACTCATACCAGTTCCTCTTCGTCTGCACCCAGGTAGGCAGCGATCACCGTCGGGTTGTTGCGGATGTCCTGTGGCGCACCCTCGGCAATCACGTTGCCGTGGTCCAATACCACGATATGGTCGGAAATGCTCATGACCATGCCCATGTCGTGTTCGATCAGCACCACGGTGATGTCGTGCTCGTCACGCAGCACGCGAATCATCTGGCTAAGTGCCTCGGTTTCCTGCGGGTTCAAGCCCGCCGCCGGTTCGTCCAGGCAGATGATCTTCGGTCGCGTGCACATGGCGCGGGCGATTTCCAGGCGGCGCTGCTGCCCATACGACAGCTCACCGGCCAGGCGGTTGGCGCAGTCGACCAGGTCGACCACCTCCAGCCAGTAGAAGGCGTGGTCCAGCGCATCGCTTTCGGCCTTGCGGTAGGCCTTGGTATTGAATACCCCCGCCAGCAGGTTGCGGTTGACCCACATGTGCTGGGCCACCAGCAGGTTCTCCACCACCGACATTTCCTTGAACAGCCGGATATTCTGGAAGGTGCGCGCCAGGCCCGCGCGGTTGACCAGGTGGGTGCCGCCGAACATCTTGTAGTACAGGCGGCTGGCAAAGCGTGCCGGCGAGACGAAGTCGGCCGCCTGGAAACGCTCGCCCAGCAGCTGGATCACATTGGTGTGGCTACCGCGCACGTTCAGTTCGATGCGCCCGCCACTGGCCTTGTAGAAACCGGTCAGGCAGTTGAACACCGTGGTCTTGCCGGCGCCGTTGGGGCCGATCAGGGCGAAGATCTGGTTGCGCCTGACCTTCAGGCTCACGTCGCTGAGCGCCTTGATGCCGCCAAACTGCATCATCAGGTTGTCGACCGACAGAATGATTTCGTCGCTCATGGCGCCACTCCTTTACGCGGGGTCACACCGGTACGGCTGATGCGGATCAGCCCCCGCGGTCGCCAGATCATCATCAACACCATCAGTACCCCGAACAGCAGCACCCGGTACTCGGAGAAGCTGCGCAGCAACTCGGGCGCCACGGTCAGCACGAATGCTGCAATGACGACGCCCACGGTGGAGCCCATGCCACCCAGCACGACGATGGCGAGAATCAGCGCCGACTCGAAGAAGGTGAACGACGAGGGGTTGACGAAGCCTTGGTACGTGGCGAAGAACACGCCGGCCAACCCCGCGGTGGAAGCGCCCAGGGTGAAGGCCGAGAGCTTGACCAGCACGTGGTTCAGGCCCATCGAACGGCAGGCGATCTCGTCTTCGCGCAGCGCTTCCCAGGCCCGGCCGACGGGCATGCGGGTCAAGCGGTGCTTGATGTACAGCACGGCCAGCACGACCATGAACAGCACCGCATAAATGAACACGAACTTGAGGTTGGGGTTGTAGGCAAAGCCGAAGAACTCATGGATGGGCACCCCACCGTCCTTGGCCCGGCGGCCGAACTCCAGGCCAAGGAAGGTCGGCGCCGGCGCCGGCATGCCGTTGGGGCCGCCGGTGAACGACAGCCAGTTGTTCAGCACCAGGCGAATGATCTCGCCAAAGCCCAGGGTCACGATCGCCAGGTAGTCACCGTGCATGCGCAACACCGGGAAGCCCAGGATGCACCCGGCAAGTGCCGCCGCAATGGCTGCCAGTGGCAGCACACTCCAGAAGCCCAGGCCAAGGTACTGGTAACCCAGTGCAAGGCCGTAGGCGCCAATGGCGTAGAAGGCCACGTACCCCAGGTCGAGCAGGCCGGCCAGGCCGACCACGATGTTCAGGCCCAGGCCCAGCAGCACATAGATCAGGCCGAGGATGACCACGGTCAGCAGGTACTTGTTGGCGAAGATCGGGAACACGATGGCAATCACGATCAGCGCCGGGATGATGTAGCGCAGCCGCGACACATGGTTCGGCGCCCGCACATGCACGCCCGAGCCACCGCTGTCGAAGCCTTCGAGCATGCGCCGGCCGGCGGCGGTCTGCACATACAGGCTGAGCAGGAAACGCCCGAGCATCACACCACCGACCAGCCAGGCCACGCGACGGGGTTCGGCGTTGAAGGTATAACCGTCGAGCACCACGCCGACGATCGGGCCGAACACGATCAGCGCCAGCAGGCCGGCGACGAGGGTTTCGAGCAGGCTGCGTTTGATATCGAAACCTTTGGTTTCAGAGGCAGAAGCAATTTTGGCAATCGACATGTTCACACCTTAGCCACGAGCGGGCGACCCAGCAGGCCTTGTGGGCGGAAGATAAGGATCATCACCAGCAGCGAGAAGCTGAACACGTCCTTGTAGTCGGAGTTGATCATCCCGGAGAACAGCGATTCGGAGATCCCCAGGATGATTCCGCCGAGCATGGCGCCCGGCAAGGAGCCAATGCCACCGAGCACTGCGGCGGTGAATGCCTTGATGCCGATGATGAAGCCGGCATAGAAGTCGAAGGTGCCGTAGTTCATGGTGATCAGCACGCCTGCCAGGGCGGCCATCACTGCACCAATGACGAATACGTAGGAAATGACCCGGTCGGTGTTGATGCCCAGGATCGAGGCCATCTTGCGGTCTTGCTGGGTAGCGCGGCACATGCGGCCGAGCTTGGTGTACTTGATCACGTAGGTCAGCAGGCCCATGCCCAGGAATGCCGCCACCAGGATGAAGATCTTGGTGTAGGTCAGTTGCACGAAGCCGGTGCCGACATCGATGCGCATGGCGCCTTCGAGCAGGGTTGGCACGCCTTGCTGGCGAGCGCCCTGGCTGATCTGTGCGTAGTTCTGCAGGATCAGCGAAATGCCGATGGCGCTGATCAGCGGTGCCAGGCGGGTAGAGTTACGCAGCGGCTTGTAGGCGATGCGCTCGATGGTGAAGCCGTACACACCCGTGACGACGATGGTGAACAACAGCGTGCCCAGCATCAGCAGGGGAAACGACTCGACGCCAAAATAGGCCAGCAATGCCAGGCTGATCGCCGCCAGGTAGGCGGAAATCATATACACCTCGCCGTGCGCGAAGTTGATCATGCCGATAATGCCATAGACCATTGTGTAGCCGATGGCGATCAGGCCATAGACCGACCCGAGGGTCAGGCCGTTGACCAGTTGCTGCAGGAAAATACCATCCATAACGCAATCTCACTGAGCGAGACTGCACGCATGCCGACCACGCAAGGCCACGGACAATGCGGCCCCAGCAGTGCACGACCGTGCAGGTCTCCGAATAAGGACAGGTACCGCAGGGGCTCAGGCCCGGGCGCATGCGCAACCCGGGCGGGTGGCCGTTATTATTTTTGTTTGTCCAGCTGGTGGTACTTGCCGTCCTTGTCCCACTGGTAGACCACGTAGTCGGACACGGTCAGGTCGCCCTTGCTGTCCCACTTCTTTTCGCCCATGACGGTCTGCACCGGGTTGGCCTTGAGCCACTTGGCAGCGTCTTCGCCCTTGTTCGACTTGGCGCCGTTGAAGGCGGCGGCGAGCGCCTGCAGCGAGGCGTAGGCGTACAGGGTGTAGCCTTCCGGTTCAGTGCCCGCCTTGCGGAACTCCTCGACCACGGCCTTGCTGTCTGGCAGCAGGCGCGGGTCGGCGCCGAAGGTCATGTACACGCCATCGACGTACTGCGCGCCGCCGGCGGTAGACACCAGCTCGTCGGTGACGATGCCATCATCCGACATGAACTTGACGTCCTTCAGGCCCTGTTCGCGCAGTTGACGCACCAGCGGGCCGGCTTCCGGGTGCAGGCCGCCGAAGTAGACCACATCGGCACCGGCAGCACGGATCTTGGTAACCACGGCGCTGAAGTCTTTCTCGCCCCGGGTCAGGCCTTCGTACAACACGGGCTTGACGCCACGTTTTTCCAGCTGTGCCTTGGTGGCATCAGCCAGGCCTTGGCCGTAGGTGTCCTTGTCGTGCAGCACCGCGACTTTCTTGCCCTTGAGCACGTCGACAATGTAGTCGCCGGCGACCACGCCCTGCTGGTCGTCACGGCCACACATGCGGAACATGGCACTCAGGCCGCGCTCGGTGACCTGTGGGTTGGTCGAACCGGGCGTGATGGCGATCACGCCGGCCTCGTCATACACCTCGGAGGCCGGGATGGTATTGGACGAACAGAAGTGGCCGACCACCCCGATCACCTTGTCCTGGTCGACCAGGCGGTTGGCTACGGCAACGGCCTGTTTCGGTTCGCAGGCGTCATCGCCTTTGACCAGCACGATTTTCTCGCCATTCACGCCACCCGCGGCGTTGATCTTGTCGGCCGCAGCTTGCGCACCTTTCATGTACTGCTCGCCGAACGCTGCGTTGGCCCCGGTCATCGGCCCCGCTACGCCGATCTTGACGTCGGCCTGGACATACGAAGAAACACCCAGTGCCGTGGCTACGGCAAGCGCCAGGAAACCTTTCTTGTAAAACGTCTGCGACATGAGGTGGTGCTCCTAGAGTTTTTTTGGTTGGCACTACAACTTCTCAGCCCAATGCTCAGAGCAAGGGCCGTGCCATCAGTTTTGTCTTACGGAAAATCACACCACCATCGGCACGTAGAGGCGACCGACGGCCTTTTCTTTATTGAGCGTGCAACCGTCTGCCACGCGCCGGGCGCCACCACCCGTACAGACAAGGCGCAACCGCCGCGCGCCATCATTGCAACCCTGCCGGGTGTTTACGTGCAACCGGCCTGTAACAGCATACGTCACCGAACTGCACACCCGTGGTGCGTGACTGCTACAGGCAGCACCGTTTCAAGGCTGGCGGGTGCACCGAAAAACACGCGGATTTGGCAGATACGCGGCCCTGCAGGAGCGGGTTCACCCGCGAACAGGCCAGCGCAGACACAACAAGGCCGAAAAGGCTGGCACAATGTCCCCCATTCGCCGCCTCCGGAGCCCCTTTGATGAGCGAGAGCGCATTCGCCGAGCGCATCGTGCACAACCTGCTCGACACCGATTTCTACAAACTCACCATGATGCAGGGTGTGCTGCACAACTACCCGGACGCCGACGTCGAATGGGAATTCCGCTGCCGCAACGGCGAGGACTTGCGGCCGTATCTAGGCGAAATCCGCCACCAGCTGGAGGTGCTCAACGACCTCACGCTCGATGATGGCCAGCTGGGTTTTCTGGAGCGCATCAGTTTCCTCAAGCCCGACTTCCTGCGGTTTTTGCGGCTGTTTCGCTTCAACCTGCGCTAT
Organism: Pseudomonas juntendi; assembly: GCF_009932375.1. Taxonomy (GTDB): domain Bacteria; phylum Pseudomonadota; class Gammaproteobacteria; order Pseudomonadales; family Pseudomonadaceae; genus Aquipseudomonas; species Aquipseudomonas juntendi. The sequence continues at coordinate 5,962 of NZ_BLJG01000066.1, read as the reverse complement.
GTGCACCTTGGCATCGAGCACGATCAGCTGTTCCTGCGCCTCAAAGGCCCTTGGCTGCATGTGATCCTGTTCGAAGTGCCTTTGCTGGCGATCATCAGCGAAGTGCGCAACCGCCACCTGCACCCGCATATGCGCCTGGCCGAGGCACGCGACCAGCTGTACCGCAAGTTCGACTGGCTGCGCGCCCACGCCAGCGACGACGAACTGGCCGAACTGCAGGTAGCCGACTTTGGCACCCGCCGGCGCTTTTCCAGCCGCGTGCAGGAGGAAGTGGTCCGGGTACTGCGCGACGACTTCCCTGGCCGTTTCGTCGGCACCAGCAACGTCGACCTGGCATGGAAACTGGATATCAAGCCGCTGGGCACCATGGCCCATGAGTGGATCATGGCGCACCAGCAGTTGGGCCCGCGGCTGATCGACAGCCAGATCGCCGCGCTGGACTGCTGGGTCCGCGAGTACCGTGGCCTGCTCGGTATCGCCCTGACCGACTGCATCACCATGGATGCCTTCCTCGGCGATTTCGACCTGTACTTCGCCAAGCTGTTCGATGGCTTGCGCCACGACTCCGGCGAGCCGGTAGCCTGGGCCGAGAAAGCGATCGCCCATTACCAGAAACTGGGTATCGACCCGATGACCAAGACCCTGGTGTTTTCCGACAGCCTCAACCTTACCCGCTCGCTGGAAATCTTCCGGGCCCTGCGCGGGCGCATCAACGTCAGCTTTGGCATCGGTACCAACCTGACCTGCGACATACCGGGTGTGGTCCCCATGAGCATCGTGCTTAAAATGACCGACTGCAACGGCGCACCGGTGGCCAAGATTTCCGACGAAGCGGCCAAGACCCAGTGCCGCGACGCCAATTTCGTTGCCTACATGCGTCACGTATTCAAAGTCCCCAGCAAGGAGTAACCCATGCAAGCGGTTCAGCAAGAAATTGCCCAGGCGCTGAAGGTCCAGCCGCCGTTCGCCGACGCGGCCGCGCTCGAGGCCGAAGTTGCCCGGCGCGTGGCGTTCATCAAGGACTGCCTGGCCAACGCCCGGCTCAAGACCCTGGTACTGGGCATCAGCGGCGGGGTCGACTCGCTGACCGCCGCCCTGCTCGCCCAGCGCGCCATCAACGAACTGCGCGCCGAAACCGGTGACCGGGCTTATACCTTCATCGCCGTTCGCCTGCCGTACCAGGTGCAGCATGATGAACATGACGCCCAGGCCTGCCTGGACGTGATCAAGGCCGATGAAGTGCACACCGTGGACATCGCCCCGGCAGTGCGCGCCTTGGCGGCTGAAGTGGTGGAATTGAAAAGCGGCTCGCCGGCGCTGGTGGACTTCGTGGTCGGCAACGTCAAGGCACGCACGCGCATGGTGGCCCAATACACCATCGCCGGCGCGCGCGCAGGGCTGGTGATCGGTACCGACCACGCCGCCGAAGCGGTGATGGGCTTCTTTACCAAGTTTGGTGATGGTGCCTGCGACCTGGCGCCGCTGAGCGGCCTGGTAAAAAACCAGGTGCGGGCCATTGCACGCAGTTTTGGCGCGCCGGAGTCACTGGTGGAGAAGGTGCCGACTGCAGACCTGGAAGACCTGGCACCGGGCAAACCGGACGAAGCCTCGCATGGGGTGACCTACCAGCAGATCGACGCGTTCCTGCATGGGCAGCCGGTCGAGCAGGCAGCGTTCGACATCATCGTGGCCACCTACCGCAAGACCCAGCACAAGCGCGAATTGCCGTTCGCCCCTTGATCAGGCTGTAACAATGCCTGTAGGAGCGGGTTTACCCGCCCCTACAGGGCTCGGCGTCAGCTGATTACTTGACGACAACCTTGCCCTTCATCATCGAGATGTGGCCCGGGAAGGTGCAGAAGAAGCTGTAGTCACCACCGGCTTCCAGCTTGGAAGGGTCGAACTTCACTTCGGTTTCTTTTTCCGGCGCGCCGATCATTTTGGTATGGGCAATGATCGCGGCGTTGTCAGCCTTGATGTAGTCCTTTTCCAGGCCCTGGCTCATGCCTTCGGTCGCAATGCCCTGCATGTCGGCAGTCTTGCTGATCACCAGGTTATGGCCCATGACGTTCTTCGGCAGGTTGCCGGAGTGGGTCAGTTTGACCGTGAATTCCTTGCAGCTTTTGTCGACGGTGATTTCCTTGGTGTTGAAGGACATCTGGTCAGTGGAGTCGACAGTTACCGAGCACTCGGCGGCGAAGACAGAGGCGCTGGCGAGGGTCAGCAGGGATACCGCTACAGCTTTCGCAAACATCATGAATCTCCTTGGCAGGGTTTTATCAATTGCGAGACTGCCTGAAACCGTTCAGCACCCTGCTGATATGGGTCAAGGGGGTGTCAAGTGGCCAGTCAGTTGAATTGTTCAATGGATTGTATACAACCAATCTAAGAGCACATCATGCCCTTTTATTGGACGATGGGACAACCTCTCATTTAGGAGCAATACCAAATGCCCATCTCCCAGTTTCTGAACAGCCTGCTCGCCGCCTACGCCCACGGTGCTACCGGCGCGATCTGCGAATTCTCGCGCCCGGAATGAACCCGGCCTTGGAAGCGACGGTCAGCCACCGTACCCTGTCACCCTGAGTGCCTGGAGGTGAGTAATGCCCGTACGTTCCGTTTGTGTGTTTTGTGGTGCCAGCATCGGCAGCAACCCCGCCTACCGTGAGGCGGCGGTCGCGCTGGGCCAGGCGATTGCCCGCCGAGGCTGGACGCTGGTGTATGGCGGTGGCGCTGTTGGCTTGATGGGTGTGGTAGCCGACGCCGCGATGGCAGCGGGTGGCGACGTGGTAGGGATCATCCCGCAGAGCCTGCTGGACGCCGAGGTCGGCCATAAAGGCCTGACGCGGCTGGAAGTGGTGGACGGCATGCATGCCCGCAAGGCTCGCATGGCCGAGTTGAGCGACGCGTTCATCGCCTTGCCGGGTGGCCTGGGTACGCTGGAAGAGCTGTTCGAGGTCTGGACCTGGGGGCAACTGGGCTACCACGCCAAGCCGCTGGGGCTGCTGGATGTGAACGGCTTCTATGACAAGCTTGGCGGGTTCCTCGACCATATCGTCGAGGAAGGTTTCGTGCGCCCGCAGCACCGGGATATGTTGCTGCTGGGGCAGCAGCCGGATGAGCTGCTGGGCGCGATGGACCGCTTTGTCGCGCCGGTGGCGCCGAAGTGGGTCGACAAGAAGCCTGACTAAACCAGATTCAGGGGCTGCTTTGCAGCCCAATCGCCGGCAAGCCAGCTCCCACAGGGACTGCACAAAATCCTAAAGCGAGCATTGTACCTGTGGGAGCTGGCTTGCCGGCGATTGGGCCGCAAGGCGGCCCCCGAAATCAGCGCGGAATGACTGGCTGGCGCGGTTTCTTGCCCTTGCCGCCACCGCCCTTGCCCGCTTCCTTGCGCTCCTTGGCCGCCTGCTGATTACGCGCAAACGCTTCGGCCTTGGCCTTTTCGCGCTTGTCCCACGGCTTGCTGCCATCGCTGCCACGCGGTGGCAGGCCCGTGTGCTGGGTCAGGATTTTCTGGTCCTTGCCCACTTTGTGGCTGCCCGACGGGGTCGAGTTCTTGCGGCGCGCGCTCTGGTAGCTGTCGGTCTGCGGCTGGTGCGCCGGAATCAACTGGTGCTTGCCAGGCCCGATCAGGTCGGCGCGGCCCATGCGCTGCAGCGCTTCGCGCAGCATTGGCCAGCCTTTCGGGTCGTGGTAGCGCAAGAATGCCTTGTGCAGACGGCGCTGCTCGTCACTCTTGACGATTTCCACACCTTCGCTCTTGTAGGTCACCTTGCGCAGCGGGTTCTTGCCCGAGTGGTACATGGCGGTGGCCGAGGCCATCGGCGACGGGTAGAACGCCTGTACCTGGTCGGCACGGAAGCCATTGCCCTTGAGCCATAGCGCCAGGTTCATCATGTCTTCGTCGGTGGTACCCGGGTGCGCGGCAATGAAGTACGGGATCAGGTACTGCTCTTTACCCGCTTCTTTCGAGAATTTCTCGAACATGCGCTTGAAGCGGTCATAGGTACCAATGCCCGGCTTCATCATCTTGTCCAGCGGGCCACGCTCGGTGTGCTCCGGGGCAATCTTCAGGTAGCCACCTACGTGGTGGGTGACCAGCTCCTTGACGTATTCCGGCGACTCCACGGCCAGGTCGTAGCGCAGGCCCGAGGCAATCAGGATCTTCTTCACCCCTGGCAGGGCGCGAGCCTTGCGGTACAGCTCGATCAGCGAACTGTGGTCGGTGTTGAGGTTCTCGCAGATGCCAGGGAACACGCACGAGGGCTTGCGGCAGTGCTTTTCGATGTCGTGGCTCTTGCACGCGATGCGATACATGTTCGCAGTCGGCCCGCCAAGGTCGGACACCACGCCGGTGAAGCCTGGCACCTTGTCACGCATCTCTTCGATTTCGTGCAGGATCGACTCGTGCGAGCGGTTCTGGATGATGCGGCCTTCGTGCTCGGTGATCGAGCAGAAGGTGCAGCCGCCGAAGCAGCCGCGCATGATGTTGACCGAGAAACGGATCATCTCGTAGGCCGGGATACGCGCCTTGCCGTACGCTGGGTGCGGTACACGGGCGTAAGGCATGCCGAACACGTAGTCCATTTCCTCGGTGCTCATCGGAATGGGTGGCGGGTTGAACCACACGTCCACGTCACCGTGTTTCTGCACCAGTGCACGGGCGTTGCCCGGGTTGGTCTCCAGGTGCAGCACGCGGTTGGCGTGGGCATAGAGCACCGGGTCGTTACGCACCTTCTCGAACGATGGCAGGCGGATGACCGACTTTTCCCGCGTGACCGCCGGGCTGTCGAGAATCTGTACTACCTTGGCTTCGTTCGGGTCTTCCTGGTCGCCCTTGGCCTGCTCGATGGCACAGGCCTGGGTATCCTGGGTGTTCACGTAGGGGTTGATGATCTTGTCGACACGGCCTGGGCGGTCGATGCGGGTCGAGTCGATTTCATACCAGCCCTGCGGCGTGTCACGGCGCACGAAAGCGGTGCCGCGCACGTCGGTGATGCTTTCGATGCTTTCGCCACTGGACAGGCGCTGGGCCACCTCGACCACCGCCCGCTCGGCGTTGCCGAACAGCAGGATGTCGGCGCTGGCGTCGATCAGGATCGAATGGCGAACCTTGTCCTGCCAGTAGTCGTAGTGGGCAATGCGACGCAACGATGCCTCGATGCCGCCGAGTACGATCGGCACATGCTTGTAGGCTTCCTTGCAGCGCTGGCTGTACACCAGGCTGGCGCGGTCTGGTCGGCTACCGGCCAGGCCGCCCGGGGTGTAGGCGTCGTCGGAACGGATTTTCTTGTCCGCGGTGTAGCGGTTGATCATCGAGTCCATGTTGCCGGCGGCCACGCCGAAGAACAGGTTGGGCTCGCCGAGCTTCATGAAGTCGTCTTTGGACTGCCAGTTCGGCTGGGCAATGATGCCCACGCGGAAACCCTGGGCTTCCAGTAGCCGGCCGATGATGGCCATGCCGAACGAGGGGTGATCGACGTAGGCATCCCCGGTCACGATGATGATGTCGCAGGAATCCCAGCCGAGCAGATCCATCTCCTCCCTGCTCATTGGCAGGAAAGGTGCTGGCCCGAAGCATTCGGCCCAGTACTTGGGATAGTCGTAGAGTGGTTTGGCTGCTTGCATGTCAGTGACCGGTTCTGGTGTGCAGGAAAATCGCGGGCGCGAAATATAGCACAAATTTTGACCAAATCCGACTGCATTCGTGGGGGATTGGTGGGTGGGGTGACGGTTGGCTGACTTGGGGGTTGTTTCATCCATCAACCCAATCATGGTCAATTGGCGCTCATACCCCATCAACGCCGAAGAATGGTCGCGAGCGTCCTGGCATGGGATTCCGGGCTCGATGCGGAACGACGGGTAGGTGCCATTTTCGCCTTGATAGAACGTGGTCTTGCCGACGGTGAACTGAGTGTTCATTCCCATGATAATTCTCTACGTAACCGCTCCATAAACC
>NZ_BLJG01000065.1 GCF_009932375.1 Pseudomonas juntendi | reverse complement strand
CGGCAAGCCGGCTGCGGACAACCGCAAGCTCACCGCCAACTGATCCGGCCTCTTCGCCTGTAGGAGCGGCCTTGTGTCGCGAAAGGGCTGCGCCAGCAGCCCCAGGATTTGTGCGCGCTGCTGAAATCTGGGGCCGCTTCGCGGCCCTTTCGCGACACAAGGCCGCTCCTACAAGCGAAAGGGCCAGCACAAACAACACAAGGAACAAAGCCATGAACCACGACGTCATCATCACCTGCGCCCTCACCGGCGCTGGCGACACGGTCGCCAGAAGCCACCTGGTCCCGGTCACCCCGAAACAGATCGCCGAATCCGCCGTCGAAGCCGCCAAAGCCGGCGCCACCGTGGTCCACTGCCACGTGCGCGACCCGCAAACCGGCCGCTTTAGCCGTGACGTGGCGCTGTACCGCGAAGTCATGGAGCGCATTCGTGAAGCCGACGTAGACATCATCGTCAACCTCACCGCTGGCATGGGGGGCGACCTGGAAATCGGCCCGGGCGAATCGCCGATGGAGTTCGGCCCCGGCACCGACCTGATCGGCCCGCTGGAGCGCCTGGCCCACGTCGAAGCCCTGCTGCCGGAAATCTGCACCCTCGACTGCGGCACCCTCAACTTCGGCGACGGCAACGCCATCTACGTCTCCACCCCCGCGCAACTGCGCGCCGGTGCCAAGCGCATCACCGAGCTGGGTGTGAAAGCCGAGCTGGAGATTTTCGACACCGGCCACCTGTGGTTCGCCAAGCAGATGATGAAAGAGGGCCTGCTCGAAGACCCATTGTTCCAGCTGTGCCTGGGCATCCCGTGGGGCGCGCCGGCTGATACCTCCACCATGAAGGCCATGGTCGACAACCTGCCGGCCAACGTCACCTGGGCCGGCTTCGGCATCGGCCGCATGCAGATGCCGATGGCGGCTCAGGCCGTGCTGCTTGGCGGCAACGTGCGGGTGGGCCTGGAAGACAACCTGTACCTGGACCGTGGCGTGCTGGCCAGCAATGGCCAGCTGGTGGAACGCGCTGCCGAAATCATCACCCGCATGGGTGGCCGCGTGCTCAGCCCGGCAGAAGGCCGGGAAAAAATGAACCTCAAGCGCCGCTGATCCCACTCAGGAGACCGATATGCCCTTCATCACCGAGATCAAGACCTTCGCCGCGCTGGGTAGCGGCGTGATCGGCAGCGGCTGGGTTGCCCGCGCCCTGGCCCACGGCCTGGACGTAATCGCCTGGGACCCTGCACCTGGCGCGGAGCCGGCGCTGCGCAAGCGTATTGCCAATGCCTGGCCAGCGCTTGAGAAGCAGGGGCTGGCGCCCGGCGCGTCACAAGCCCGCCTGAAGTTCGTCGCCACCATCGAGGAATGCGTACGCGGTGCCGATTTCATTCAGGAAAGCGCACCAGAGCGGCTGGACCTGAAGCTCGACCTGCACGCAAAAATAAGCGCCGCGGCCAAGCCCGAGGCCATCATCGGCTCCAGCACTTCCGGCCTGCTGCCCAGCAAGTTCTACGAGTCTGCCACGCACCCCGAGCGCTGCGTGGTGGGCCACCCGTTCAACCCGGTGTACCTGCTGCCGCTGGTGGAAATCGTCGGTGGCAAACGTACCGCGCCCGAAGCCATCGAGGCGGCGAAGGTCATCTATACCGCCCTGGGCATGCGCCCGCTGCACGTGCGCAAGGAAGTGCCCGGTTTCATTGCCGACCGCCTGCTCGAAGCACTCTGGCGCGAGGCCCTGCACCTGGTGAACGACGGCGTGGCGACCACCGGTGAAATCGACGACGCAATCCGCTTTGGCGCCGGCCTGCGCTGGTCGTTCATGGGCACCTTCCTCACCTACACCCTGGCCGGTGGCGATGCAGGCATGCGCCACTTCATGTCGCAGTTCGGCCCGGCGCTGAAACTGCCGTGGACCTACCTGCCCGCACCGGAACTGACCGACAAACTGATTGACGATGTGGTGGACGGCACCTCGGCGCAACTGGGTGAACGCAGCATTGCCGCACTGGAACGCTATCGTGATGACACCCTGCTTGCAGTGCTTGAAGCCGTAAAGAGCAGCAAGCAAACGCACGGCATGTCGTTCGGCGAATGAGGAGCCCACAATGCCCGCACTGATCACCTATCGCACCCCAGTCCAGGAGGGCTGGGTGGACTACAACGGGCACCTGCGCGATGCCTTCTACCTGCTGATTTTCAGCTACGCCACCGATGCGCTGATGGAGCGCATCGGCCTGGATGCCGACAGCCGAGGGCAGAGTGGGCATTCGCTGTTCACCCTGGAGGCGCACATCAACTACCTGCATGAGGTGAAGCTTGGCACCGAGGTGTGGGTGCAGACGCAGATCGTCGGCGTTGATCGCAAGCGCCTGCATGTCTATCACAGCCTGCACCGGGCCGGGTTCGATGAGGTGCTGGCTGCCAGCGAGCAGATGCTCCTGCACGTTGACCTGGCGGGGCCGAAATCCGCGCCGTTCGAAGCGCGCAGCATGGCGGCGATACATCACCTGCAAACGCAACAGGATGATTTGTCGATACCCAACTACGTTGGCGCAACCATCCGCCGCCTGAGCCAGCCGGCGGACGGCTCAACCTGCTGACCCTTCGGCCCCTTACCCACGCACATCAACGGCTGGGCATAGGCGGTTGATCATGTGTATCAATATCGTAGGAGACACGATAGATGGCCCCGTTCATATACCCTCCCCCCCGATGAACCCTGATGAGGTTTTCAGGCAGCCCACTGGCACTGTCCCAATTGGCGACCTCAAAACGGCCTTTGTAAGACCCGCTGAAGCACAGGCTCTTGGCCGAGGTTTCGCTATGGAAGCAGAGCTTCCTGGCATCGCCAAGAAAGCCGTAAACCTTCGCCGAACGCGACTTGCCGTTGGACACCGCGCTACACGCAGCCCAGGTTGACAGGTCGTAAACAGCCCCGGCGGGGAGCCGAAGCTCACAAGAAGCACCTCGAAAATTCGCCTGCGAGTAGAGTTGGATGGTGAGTTTGTTATCCCTCGCATACTCAACGTGGTCGATATTGCCAACCAGTGGTTTCGAGCCGGAGTCTTCACGACGCAAGCCGTGCGGCAATGCCGCTTTCTTGTCGATATCTGCGACTTCAAAGTCGCCTGCATAGGCACCCACATAACAAGACGACAGATCGAGCCTGTAGGACTTCAAGCAAAACTTGCTGCCGTCGGTAAAGTCACTGACCTTCATTGATTTCACGGCGGTGCAAGGGGGCAGATGCATGCCGGGCACCATGAATATGCTGCACTGCTGACCGAGAAAATTACGCTCCGCATAAAGTTCAACATAGAGTCTAGGTGCGGTTGGTGGGGGGTAGAGGTTTTCGATTTCTTCCCGATGCTCATCGAGGGTGCGAGCCACATCATGGTGTTCGGGCGTACCTATTGGCACGCCTTGATAAGTGAGCCTTGGGTTGGAGAAATAGGGTATGGCCCCCCATGTGGTGACCATCCGGGTATGGAATTTCGGATTATCATGGCTATAACCGAACTTGTAGCCAGGCGATGTTCCGTTCCAACCGTGCGCGGCGCCCAACACGTGCCCAATCTCGTGAGCGAACGCTTCAGCAGCACCGACAATGACATAGCCGCCTGTGGCGACCTCACCCCCTGTACCCGGGTAGGACGTATACAGCGTTACCACGTCGGCCAGAAGCTCATCGCGCCAGCGCTGCACCTCATTATTCAAGTCTCGACCCGGCGTCCTGAAGTCCCTGAACTGCTCTACACCGGTCTTGTCGCCTTCCTTGTAATCAGGCTCCATGAACCCCGCAATACTGACAGTAACGGGTACATTCGAGTTGAGCATCACCTGATTGGCATCTTGCACGACACGGGCTAGCGTCGCACGGTAATCCGGGTTTTTGACGCGCCGTTCATGGGTTGTAAAAAACAGCACACGGATGGTGCTGTGGTCTGAACTTGGCACTCTGTGAGCACTGGGCTGTTGTGGCTGCCGACGCGGTTCAATGAACTTGTCGACAGGGCGCTTGGCTTCGTCGATCTGGACGAGCACATGTTGCCCGGCCCCAATATAGTGCAGTTCGTAGGAGACCCCGCCAATGTGAATAGCCCCCACCAACTTCTGCCCATCGCGGACGAGGGAGATCCAGGTAAAAGGATCAAAATCAATTTCAGTCGTGTTGCTTTCATCCGGCCCAGCCACCGAATCTCCGACCCACCCCACCATCCCCGGGGCCGGCGGATCGCTACGCCGCAGCCTGAAGGTAGCGTTCTTGTGCTCACCCAACGGAACACTCAGCGTTGTCGTGGCCGCGGTGACGACTGCTGCATTCACACGCACGCGATGCACCTGCTCGGTAGCGGGATCCTTTAACAGATCATTGAGCAATGGATGGATCTCGTTATTGTCCTGGAGAGCGACTGGATCATCATCTTCAGCCATTTGGAAAAGCTGCAAGGGCGGCGATATTGCCTCATCACTGCTGGCAAGCAGGCCCATGCTTGCCACGACCAATACGGTTGCTGAAATCAAACGCAGCCAGAACTTCATAGCGAATTCCCCATTTCACTGGAAAGTAAAATTACGGGGCAGTCGCCAACCGAAAACAACTGACAGATTTACCAGGTGTGCATCGGCCCTAGATGAACATGGAAGTGTTGGTTGATTGCACTGTTGTTTTCCAGCACCAGTGCACAGGCCGGGCAGGCCGATGCGCCGAGCCAGAACACACCCTGCGCCCAAAAAATAACCCCGGAAAGCCGTGAGCATCCGGGGCCAAGAGCGAGCAACATCCACTGTGCATGAACGAGGGTGACCAAACCCTCTGGTACCGTGAATGGCCTCAGTGTGGGGCCTGGGAAGGCGCTGGATTTAGCCGTAAACGACCTGTTCTTAGCCATGGCAGCCATGCCGGCATTCTGTTGTTGCGGGTCTGTCGCCCGCGTCACAGAATCGGTCGTAAATCACAGCAGCACTCTCTTCGCGATAAAAGGGACAACAGCCATGATGCATGCGGATTTGATTGATCAGGACGACCTGGCAGGCCACCTGCGGGCGCGTGGGTTCGACATTCCAGCCGGGGCCACTGCCGAGCAGGCCTGCGAGGCAGTGGTGCGCGGGCTGACCGAGCCCAATGCACGGGCCCTGAAGGGGATGGTGGAACAGATGTATACCGGTAGCGCGACGATTCTGCCGGCGGTACGCCAGGCCATCGACAAGCAGTTGTTGCCGGCATTGGCGCAGTTCAACAAGCGCGCCTGATTTCTTCTGTTACGGCCCTATCGCCGGCAAGCCAGCTCCCACAGGGATCACACAGGCTCAAGACCTGTGCAAGACCTACGGGAGCCGGCTTGCCGGCGATGCCGTTTCAGAGCCTTACGCTGGCAAAGGTCGATTCGTTACGCGCCTGACTCAGGGCAGCCATCGGCCCGCTGTGCGGCGACAAGGTCATGGCCTGCGGAATCGGCATCATTGCCACCTGCTGCGTGGTGTTGGAGCCCACGCGCTCATCACGCGGCGGAATGCCGAAGTACTCGCGGTAGCATTTGGAGAAGTGCGGCGTGGAGACGAAACCGCACACCGATGCCACTTCGATGATCGACATGGGTGTCTGTTTGAGCAGCTGCCGGGCGCGGATAAGGCGCAGCTTCAGGTAGTAGCGCGACGGCGAGCAGTGCAGGTACTTCTGGAACAACCGCTCGAGCTGGCGCCGCGACACCGACACATACACCGCCAACTCGTCCAGGTCGATCGGCTCTTCCAGGTTGGCTTCCATCAGCGCGACGATTTCCTGCAACTTCGGCTGGTTGGTGCCGAGCATGTGCTTGAGCGGCACGCGCTGGTGATCCTGCTCGTTGCGAATGCGCTCGTAGACGAACATTTCGGAAATGGCCGCCGACAGCTCGCGGCCGTGGTCGCGGCTGATCAGGTGCAGCATCATGTCCAGCGGCGCGGTGCCGCCAGAGCTGGTGAAGCGGTTGCGGTCGAGGGTGAACAGGCGGGTACTCATGTTGACCCGCGGGTAGGCCTCCTGCATGGCGGCCAGGCATTCCCAGTGCACGCTGCAATCAAAGCCGTCGAGCAGGCCGGCACAGGCCAAGGCCCAGCTGCCCGTGCACACGGCACCCAGGCGCCGGGACTGACGCGCCTGGGCTTGCAGCCAGGTTACGTGCTCGCGGGTCACGGTGCGCTGAATGCCTACACCGCCGCAGACGATCACGGTGTCGATCGCAGGGGCGCTGTGCATTGCCGCGTCCGGGGTAATCTGCAAACCATCGCTGGCCCACACCTGGCCGCCATCGACCGTCAGCGTGTGCCAGCGGTACAGTTCGCGGCCGGACAGCTGGTTGGCCATGCGCAGGGGCTCCACAGCCGAAGCCAGGGAAATCAGGGTGAAATTGTCCAATAGAAGAAACCCGATGGACTGGGGTGCTGTGCGGTTCTGGGACGGGGTCCCGGAGGTGTAGGACGTCATCGCGGTTTCTCCTCACACAAATGCTGGATGTGCCTCAGGCGGGCACTCATTTTCTTGTTATTGCCCCCGTCACATGCCGGGGGTGGGTGACCATTACCTACGCAAACGCCGTGCCTGAAATTGAATGGCCATCCAAAAAAACCTGAAAACGACCCCTTTGTCAGGCAAATCATAGGCTTTGGATGTGCTGGCCAAGTTGTCTCAAACAGCCGTGCTAGGCGCCGTGCGGGTAACGGCTGAGCAGTTTGGTGACACGCCATTGGGCAGTTGCCCAGAAACGACACTGTTTAGTGTCACCGACAAGTCCCACACTGATTACGACATCCGGCAATTGGCAGATTCGAGTGCACCATAAAGGAGCATTGGCAGGCATTTTGCGCTGCCTTGAAACTCGAGGGCCTCTTGCCGGGTTCAACCGCCAAGAGGCCCTGGGTGCCTACTGGAACATCAGCATTCGATGGCATTGACCGCCAGGCCACCGCGGGAGGTTTCCTTGTACTTGTCGTGCATGTCGGCACCGGTGTCGCGCATGGTACGGATCACCTGGTCGAGGGAAATGAAGTGCTCGCCATCGCCACGCAGGGCCATTTGCACCGCGTTGATGGCTTTTACCGCAGCAATCGCGTTGCGCTCGATGCACGGCACCTGCACCAACCCGCCCACCGGGTCGCAGGTGAGCCCCAGGTTGTGCTCCAGGGCAATTTCCGCGGCGTTTTCCAGCTGCGCCGGGGTCGCGCCCAACACTTGCGCAAGGCCGGCAGCGGCCATGGCGCAGGCAGAGCCGACCTCACCCTGGCAGCCTACTTCGGCGCCGGAGATGGAGGCGTTCTTCTTGCACAGGATGCCGACCGCCGCAGCGCCCAGGAAGAAATCGGTAACACTGGACTCGTCCACCTCATCGCTGAAGCGCATGTAGTAGTGCAATACCGCCGGGATGATGCCCGCCGCGCCGTTGGTAGGCGCCGTCACCATGCGCCCGCCTGCGGCGTTCTCTTCGTTGACAGCCAGGGCGAACAGGTTGACCCACTCCATGGCACTCATGGTCGAGCCGATCACGTTGGGCTTGCCGATCTCCTGCAGGCTGCGGTGCAGCTTGGCGGCGCGGCGGCGCACATTTAGCCCACCGGGCAACGTACCCTCGTATTTCAGGCCGTTGTTGACGCATTCCTGCATGGCTTGCCAGAGCTTGCGCAAGCCGGCGTGAATCTCCTCTTCACTGCGCCAGACCTTTTCGTTGGCCATCATCAATTGCGACACGCTGAGGTCGTTTTGCTTGCACAGCTGCAGCAGCTCGGCGGCGCTGTTGAAATCGTACGGCAGCACCGTCTGGTCGGCATCGAGCACGCCACTGGCGGCCTGCGCGGCATCCACCACAAAGCCGCCACCCACCGAGTAATAGGTGTCTCGGTGCAACTCGCCCTGCTCGCCTTCGGCAACCAAGGTCATGGCGTTGGGGTGGTAGGGCAGGTTTTCGTCCAGCAGCAGCATGTCGCGCGCCCACACGAACTCGACAGGCAGGCGCCCGTCCAGCTTGAGGGTATTGGTTTCGCGCAGGTCGGCGATGCGCGGCACGATCTGGGTCGGGTCAATGGCGTCTGGCCATTCCCCCATCAGCCCCATGATGGTGGCGTTGTCGGTGCCGTGGCCGACGCCGGTGGCCGACAGCGAGCCATACAGGCGCACCTCGATCCGCCGCACCCGTTCCAACTCGCCGCGCTCGCGCAGCCCTTGGACAAACAGGGCGCCAGCACGCATGGGGCCGACGGTGTGGGAGCTGGAAGGCCCGACACCGATCTTGAACAGGTCGAACACGCTGATGGCCATTACCGAATCACCTCTTGCTGGGCTTGTCTGTGCGCGCCATGCGCACGGCGGGGTAGCTGCTAGGCTCAAGCAGGGCCGCCTTGAATTGCCAGCATCATCGGGCTTTTACCGGCCGCCTCGCCGTCTGCAACCGACGCCATTTTGTCCAGCAGCGCCGCACCGGTTTTACCTGGGGAATGGGCCCGACACGCCGTTTTCCATCGGCCTGGTGACGCAAAAATGCGGGCGAGGGGTTGGAAAAATCCATAAGCGACATCGCCCATACTGGATACGACCCGTTCCGTACTGGATACGACCCTACCAGTAGGCGATTGCCCGGCGGTGGAGGATTATCGAAAGCGACTCGTAAAGCACGGCCACGCATCCTGCCCTCTGCAGGCCTGGTCGACCGGACCGTCAGAACGTTCGGCGACCCACGCGAACCCGAAGACAAAATCTCAGGAGTCCACCCATGAAAGGTACACCCTCGCTGTTGCTGGTTGCGTTGCTGTCCGCACCGTTGCTGGCTCAGGCCGCCGAGCCCGAGCAGTGCCAGACGGTCCGTTTCTCCGATGTCGGCTGGACCGACATCACGGTCACCACTGCGACCACCAGCGTTGTGCTCGAAGCACTGGGTTACAAAACCCACACCACCATGATCTCGGTACCGGTGACCTACAAGTCGCTGGCTACCGGCAAGGACCTGGACGTGTTTCTCGGCAACTGGATGCCGACCATGGAAAACGATATCAAGCAGTACCGCGACGCCGGCACTGTGGACACCGTGCGCGCCAACCTGGAAAACGCCAAGTACACCCTGGCCGTGCCCCAGGCGCTGTATGACAAGGGCCTGAAGGATTTCAGCGACATTGCCAAGTTCAAGCAGGAGCTGGGCGGCAAGATCTACGGCATCGAACCCGGCAACGATGGCAACCGCACCATCCAGAGCATGATCGACAAGAACGCCTTCGGCCTGAAAGACGCCGGCTTCAAGCTGGTGCAGTCCAGCGAGGCCGGCATGCTGTCGCAGGTCGACCGGGCGCAGAAACGTGGCGAAGCCATGGTGTTCCTGGGCTGGGAACCGCACCCGATGAACACCCGCTTCAAGATGCAGTACCTGACCGGCGGGGACGAATACTTCGGCCCCGACTTCGGCAAGGCGACCGTATACACCAACACCCGCAAAGGCTACGTGCAGGAGTGCAGCAACGTTGGCCAACTGCTGAAGAACCTGTCGTTCGAGCTCAAGGATGAAAGCACCATGATGGGCTACGTCCTGGACGACAAGATGAAGCCCGAGGCCGCTGCCAAGAAATGGCTCAAGGACAACCCAGGCAAGCTGGACACCTGGTTGGCCGGCGTGACTACCGTGGATGGCAAACCCGGCCTGGAGGCGGCCAAGGCCAAGCTGACGCAATAACGCAATTCGCCATAGCGCTACCTCGGGGCAGGACCGTGCCTGCCCCGGGTTGAGTTCAATCTATGCAGGTGGAAGCTCGCTATCATGCTTATCGATCAGAAAATACCGCTGGGTCAGTACATCGCCTCGTTCGTTGAATGGCTGACCCTGCACGGCGCGAATTACTTCGACGCCATCGCACAGGGCCTGGAGTTCATGATCCACGGCGTCACCAGTGCCTTGACCTGGTTCAACCCGTTCGTCCTCACCGCCCTGTTCGCCGCCCTGGCGCACCTCATCCAGCGTAAATGGTCGCTGACCGCATTCGTCGCCCTGTCGTTCCTGTTGATTCTCAACCTGGGTTACTGGCAAGAAACCATGGAAACCCTGGCACAAGTGACCTTCGCCACCGTGGTGTGCGTGGCCATCGGTGTGCCGCTGGGCATCGTCGCCGCGCACAAACCGATGTTCTACACCGCCATGCGCCCGGTGCTCGACCTGATGCAAACGGTGCCCACCTTCGTGTACCTGATCCCCACCCTGACGCTGTTCGGCCTGGGCGTGGTGCCAGGGCTGATCTCGACCGTGGTGTTCGCCATTGCCGCCCCTATCCGCCTCACCTATCTGGGCATCTGCGACGTACCGCAGGAGCTGATGGACGCCGGCAAGGCGTTTGGCTGCTCGCGCCGCCAACTGCTCACCCGTATCGAACTGCCGCATGCGATGCCCAGCATCGCCGCCGGCGTTACCCAGTGCATCATGTTGTCGCTGTCGATGGTGGTGATCGCCGCCCTGGTCGGCGCTGACGGCCTGGGCAAACCTGTGGTCAACGCACTGAACACCGCCGATATTTCCCTGGGCTTCGAAGCGGGCCTGGCGATCGTGCTGCTGGCGATCATGCTCGACCGTATCTGCAAGCAACCGGAACTGCCGGTAAGGGGTGAAGCATGAGCATCATTCGTTTCGAAGACGTCGACGTCATTTTCTCCAACAAGCCACGCGAGGCGCTGGCACTGCTGGACAAAGGCCAGACTCGCGAGCAGATCCTCAAGCAGACCGGCCTGGTGGTGGGCGTCGAAAAAGCCAACCTGGACATCCAGAAGGGCGAGATCTGCGTGTTGATGGGCCTGTCCGGTTCGGGCAAGTCGAGCCTGCTGCGCTGCATCAACGGCCTGAACACCGTCAGCCGCGGCAAGCTGTTTGTCGAACATGAAGGCAAGCACATCGACATCGCCCACTGCACCCCGGCCGAGCTGAAAATGATGCGCACCAAGCGCATTGCCATGGTGTTCCAGAAGTTCGCCCTGATGCCCTGGCTGACGGTACGCGAGAACATCAGCTTTGGCCTGGAAATGCAGGGCCGGCCAGAGAAGGAACGGCGCAAGCTGGTCGACGAGAAGCTTGAGCTGGTGGGCCTGACCCAGTGGCGCAACAAGAAGCCGGACGAACTGTCGGGCGGCATGCAGCAACGTGTTGGCCTGGCCCGCGCGCTGGCGATGGACGCCGACATCCTGCTGATGGACGAACCCTTCTCGGCACTGGACCCGCTGATCCGCCAGGGCTTGCAGGACGAACTGCTGGGCCTGCAGGCCAAACTGAGCAAGACCATCGTGTTCGTCAGCCATGACCTGGACGAGGCGTTGAAGCTGGGTAGCCGTATCGCGATCATGAAAGACGGCCGGATCATCCAGTACAGCAAGCCGGAAGAAATCGTGCTAAACCCGGCCGACGAGTACGTGCGTACCTTCGTCGCCCACACCAACCCGCTGAACGTACTTTGCGGCCGCAGCCTGATGCGCAGCCTGGACAACTGCAAACGGGTCAATGGTTCGGTGTGCCTCGACCCGAGCGGCGACTCGTGGCTGGACCTGGGCGAAGGCAACTCGATCAAGCGCGCACGCCAAGGGCAAAACGGCCTGGAGATGCAGCAATGGGCGCCGGGGCAGTCGGTGGAAGGCCTGGGGCGCCGGCCGACGCTGGTGCATGCGGACATCGGCATGCGTGAAGCGCTGCAGATTCGCTACCACACCGGCAACAAGCTGGTGCTGCAGGAGAACGACAAACTGGTGGGGATTCTGGGGGATACCGAGCTGTATCACGCATTGCTTGGCAAGAACCACGGGTGATGCAATTGGGGCCGCGCTGCGGCCCTTTCGCGGGCACGCCCGCTCCCACAGTGTAGGAGCGGGCGTGCCCGCGAAGGGCTGCCAAGCAGCCCCAATCAATGTTTCAGCGAACGACGATCCCGCGCGCTGCCATGTAGGCCTTGGCCTCCGGCACCGTGTACTCGCCAAAGTGGAAAATGCTGGCCGCCAGCACCGCGCTGGCATGCCCTTGCACAATACCGTCAGCCAGGTGCTGCAGGTTACCCACCCCGCCCGAGGCAATCACTGGAATACCCAGCGCATCGCTGATGGCCCGGGTAACCCCCAGGTCGAAGCCGCTCTTCATGCCGTCCTGGTCCATGCTGGTCAGCAGGATCTCGCCGGCACCCAGGCCCTCCATCTTCTTCGCCCATGCCACCGCATCCAGCCCGGTCGGCTTGCGCCCACCGTGGGTGAAGATTTCCCAGCGGGGTTCTTCACCCGGCCCGGACACCTTCTTGGCGTCGATGGCCACGACAATGCACTGCGAGCCAAAACGGTCTGCCGCCTCGCCCACGAACTCCGGGTTGAACACCGCGGCGGTGTTGATCGACACCTTGTCTGCCCCGGCATTGAGCAGGTTGCGGATGTCCTGCACGGTACGCACGCCACCGCCCACGGTCAGCGGGATGAACACCTGGCTGGCCATGCGCTCGACGGTATGCAGGGTGGTATCGCGGCCATCGACGCTGGCGGTGATGTCGAGGAAAGTGATTTCGTCGGCACCCTGCTCGTTGTAGCGACGGGCAATTTCCACCGGGTCGCCGGCATCACGGATGTTCTCGAACTTGACGCCCTTGACCACCCGGCCGTTGTCCACGTCCAGGCAAGGGATGATGCGTTTAGCTAAAGCCATGGAAGCTCCTGGGGGCAGCTGCAAGCTTCAAGCGGCAAGCTGCAAGATAAAGCAGTACGCGGTCCGGCTTTTCTCTTGCAGCTTGCAGCTTGCAGCTTGCCGCTCCTATTCAATAGTTGTCGCAGAAGGCCTGGGCCTCGGCCACGTCGAGGGTGCCTTCGTAGATGGCACGGCCGGTGATGGCGCCGATGATGCCGGGGGCCTTGGCGTCCAGCAGAGCCTTGATGTCACCCAGGTTGTGAATGCCGCCCGAGGCAATTACCGGAATCGAGGTGGCTTCGGCCAATGCCTTGGTGAATGGCACGTTGCAGCCTTGCATCATGCCGTCCTTGGCGATGTCGGTGTAGACGATCGCCGAAACGCCATCGGCCTCGAAACGCTTGGCCAGGTCGATGACCTGCACCGAGCTGACTTCGGCCCAGCCGTCGGTGGCGACGAAGCCGTCCTTGGCATCCAGGCCAACGATGACCTTGCCCGGGAAGGCCTTGCACGCCTCGGCGACGAACGCTGGCTGCTTGACCGCCTTGGTGCCGATGATCACATAGCTGACGCCAGCCTTGACGTAGTGCTCGATGGTTTCCAGCGAACGAATGCCGCCGCCGATCTGAATCGGCAGGGTGGGGTAGCGCTTGGCAATGGCAGTGACCACTTCACCGTTGACCGGCTGGCCTTCGAAGGCGCCGTTCAGGTCGACCAGGTGCAGGCGGCGGCAGCCACCCTCGACCCACTTGGCGGCCATGCTCACCGGGTCGTCGGAGAATACCGTGGAGTCTTCCATACGGCCCTGGCGCAGGCGCACGCAGGCACCGTCCTTCAGATCGATAGCGGGGATAATCAGCATGCTCTTTCCTTCGTCAATTCAAGCGGCAAGTTGCAAGCGACAAGCTGCAAGCAATGCGCGTCGTGTATTCGATAGGCGATCCAGCTTCGGCTTGCAGCTTGAAGCTTGCAACTTTCAGCTTTTTTCAAGCGCCCACAGATCGCTTTCGATGCTCTCGAACCGCTCCTTGAGGTGCAGCTGAACATCGGCAATCGCCCTGTTGTAGTAATGGGGTGCAATTTCTTTGCTGAACAGCTCAAGGACCTCAGCCACCTCGAAAGACCCCAGCTCCAGCTCGAAACGGTCTTCGAGGAAGCGTTTGAGCGTAGCGAGCGCGTCGCGCTCCTGCTCAGGAGCCAGGGTGATGATCGGGGCCTTGGTCTTTGACCTGCTCATTTACCAACGCCCGTCCCAGGCGACGAAATTCTGCAGCAGCTGCAGGCCATGGGTATGGCTTTTCTCCGGGTGGAACTGCACGGCGAAGCGCGAGCCATCGGCCAGTGCGGCAGCGAAATCGACGCCGTAGTGGCCACGGCCAACCACCTGGCCCGGCTTGCCGGCATTGATGTAGTAGCTGTGCACGAAATAGAAACGTGCGCGGTCCGGAATGTCGTGCCACAGCGGGTGGTGGATGGTCTGGCTGACTTCGTTCCAGCCCATGTGCGGCACCTTCAGGTGCTCGCCGTCTTCTTGCAGGTCTTTGCCAAAGAAGCGCACCTGGCCGGGGAACAAACCGATGCAGTCGACGCCGGTGTTCTCCTCGCTGTGTTCGAGCAGTGCCTGCATACCCACGCAGATGCCCAGGAACGGCCGGTCCTGGCTGACTTCGCGCACCAGGCTGTCGAAGCCCAGGCGGCGGATTTCGGCCATGCAGTCGCGAATCGCACCTACCCCAGGGAACACCACGCGATCCGCCTCGCGGATGACCGCCGCATCACTGGTCACCAGCACTTTACCGGCACCGACGTGCTCGAGCGCCTTGGCCACCGAGTGCAGGTTGCCCATGCCATAGTCGATTACGGCTACCGTCTGCATTTATAGGCACCCTTTGGTGGACGGCATCTGGCCGGCCATGCGCTCGTCCAGGGTGACCGCCATGCGCAGGGCACGGCCGAACGCCTTGAACACGGTTTCGATCTGGTGGTGAGTGTTATGGCCACGCAGGTTGTCGATGTGCAGGGTAACCAGGGCGTGGTTGACGAAGCCCTGGAAAAACTCCTGGAACAGGTCGACATCGAAGCCGCCGACGCTGGCCCGGGTATACGGCACATGCATTTGCAGGCCTGGGCGGCCCGAGAAGTCGATGACCACGCGCGACAGCGCTTCGTCCAGCGGCACGTAGGCGTGGCCGTAGCGGAAGATGCCCTTCTTGTCACCGATGGCCTGGGCGAATGCCATGCCCAGGGTGATGCCAACGTCTTCGACGGTATGGTGGTCGTCGATATGGGTGTCACCCTTGCACTCGATATCCAGATCGATCAGCCCGTGGCGGGCGATCTGGTCCAGCATGTGTTCCAGGAAAGGCACACCGATATCGAATCGGGCCTTGCCACTGCCATCGAGGTTGATCGAGCACTTGACCTGGGTTTCCAGGGTATTGCGCTCGACGGAAGCCTTACGTTCGACCATCACCAGCTCCGCAAAATCATTGGGCGAAAAGGGTGCCATTATAGGCCCAGAACGCGCCAGCTTGAAACGCGGATGACATATGGCAAAGCGAGCAATGACGGGGGGTTGATAGCGCTACAGGTCTATACAACCGGGTGAAGGGGGCTGCTTTGCAGCCCATCGCGACACAAGGCCGCTCTACAGGCCCCACCGTGTTCAAAGCCTAGGGTGGACCTGTGGGAGATTCTAT
>NZ_BLJG01000064.1 GCF_009932375.1 Pseudomonas juntendi | reverse complement strand
CTGGCACCGGCTGCGCCGGTGTTCGCGGGCATGCCCGCTCCCTCCATGGGGGCTGCGCTGGCTTGGAGTTGCCGCCGTACTTGCAGGAGCAACTGTCTTTCTCAAATTTTGAAAAGCCTGCGCGATTCGTTGTGGGAGCGGGCTCTAGGCACCTGCGGCATCCAGCTTGTCATTCGCCGCTCTCACTCCAGACTCTAATCCCCTCTCAAGACACACGCGGCCTTGTGTCGCGATGGGCTGCACGGCAGCCCCAGGATCTCAAACCGAGCCTTGAACGCCTTGGCCTACACCCTCGGCGTTGGGTTCATCATGCAGCGATATCCGGGACGTTTCCGGCAACGCCAGCCCGCCGAGCAAAGCCACCAACGCAATCACCACCAAGTAGAACGCCGGCGCCAGGCTGCTGCCGGTCTGCCCGATCAGCCAGGTCGCAACCAGCGGCGCGGTGCCACCGAACAGCGTATAGGCCACGTTGTAGGTAATGGCCGAAGCGGTGTAGCGGGTCCGGGTCGGGAAGCTCTCCGACAGCAATGCCGCAGTCACCACCCCGCTGCACAGCGCGCCGACCGCCAGCAGAATCACCCCCAGCAGGGCCCCCGGCATCGAGCCGGAGCTGGCCAGCCAGTAGGCCGGGAACACGCACAGCATCACCCACAGGCAGGTGAAGCCGATGGTCTTGCGCCGCCCGAACCGGTCCGACAGCGCCCCCGCCAGCGGGCAGCCGATGGCGGCGAACAGCAGGGCCACGGTGGTGACCAGCAGCGACTGCGCCCGGGTCAGGTTGCCGACCAGTTGCAGGTAGGTGGCGAAGTAGGTGGTGAACATATAGAACGACAACGCCGTCAGCGAAATGAACGCCCCCAGGTTGCGAATGGCCCGGCCGTGGTGGCGCAGGGTTTCCTTGAGTGGCGAATGCTCGTGCTCCTTGCCCTGGGCCACGGCTTCCCGGAATGCCGGGGTTTCTTCCATGCGCCAGCGCAGGTACAGGCCGACCAGGCCCAGTGGCGCGGCGATCAGGAACGGAATGCGCCAGCCCCAGGCAGCCATGGCTTCGCTGGACAGGCTGGCTTCCAGGCTATAGGCGATCACCGCCGCACAGGCGAACGCGGAAAAGGTCGAAACCGGTACGAAGCTGCCGTAGAAAGCCCGCTTGTCGTTGGGCGCGTGTTCCATCAGGTAGGCGCAGGCCCCGGCGTATTCGCCACCGGCAGAAAACCCCTGCAGGCAGCGCGCCAAGGTCAGCAATACCGGCGCGGCCAGGCCGATGCTGGCGTAGGTCGGCAACAGGCCGATCAGGGTGGTGGAGCCGGCCATCAGCAAGATGGTCAGAGAGAGGATGCGCTTGCGCCCCAGCCGATCGCCGAGGGCGCCGAACACGATACCGCCCAGGGGGCGCAAGGCGAAGGCCACCGCGAACACGGCAAAGGTCTTGAGCAAGGCGACGCTGGAATCTTCGCTGGCAAAGAACTGGCTGGCGATCAGCGTGGCGAGAAAGCCGTATACGGCAAAGTCGAACCATTCGACGAAGTTGCCGATGGCCGAGGCGGCGATCACCCTGCGCAGGGTGGCGGGGGATACCTCATGAGGTGCGGACATGCGGGTGCTCTCCGATTCCATTGGCAGGCATGATGAACGTGGTGCGGTCTGGCCGCGCCATCATTGTTATGCCTGCCAGTAGATAACCGGGCAGCGCAAAGCGCTTTGTCGAGGACGACCTCGGGATACCTGAATCAACCGCCATCGACACGGCGTGTGCCCGGCAGCGCAGCGGGCGCCAGGCAATCAGGCGACAGCGACGCGATTGCGCCCATCCTGCTTGGCCCGGTACAGCGCCAGGTCAGCCTCGCTCAGCACGGTTTCCGGCTCGCGCCCCGGCTCGCCGTTCCAGTGGGCCACCCCCAGTGACAGGGTCACCGAGCCCACCGGCTGGATCGGCGTTTCCTGCACCGTCACCCGCAGGCGCTCAGCGACCGCGGCGGCCACCTCCAGGCTGGCCCCAGGCAGCAGCATGAGAAACTCTTCACCGCCGGTGCGGCAAAGCAGGTCACCCTCGCGGCAACAGCCGCGCATCAGCTCGGCCAGCCGCTGCAGCACCTGGTCACCGACCACATGCCCATGCTTGTCGTTGACCTGCTTGAAGTGGTCGATATCCAGCACGATGGCTGCAAATGCCCGGCCTTCGGCTTCCAGCAGCGACAGGTTGAGCTCCAGGCTGCGGCGGTTGCCCAGGCCTGTCAGGGGGTCGGTCTGGGCATCGCGGTTGAGCCTGCCGATGCGCGCCTGCAGCAAGTTCAAGCCGAACAGCAAGGCGCGCTTGAGCTCTGCGGCCTCGAAGTACCAGGCCCGCACGCGATGCAAGCGCTCAGCGGTGCCGGGGCGGTCCATCGAGCGGGCACCTGCAGCCAGTTGCCACAGTGGGCGGGCGATGATCAGGGCCAGCCACCACAGCAGCAAGCAGCCTATCAGGGCCAGCGGCGCGGAAGTACCGACCACGTTCAGCACCAGGCGGCTGAGCGGCATCATGGTTTGTGCCAGTGGCTGCTGTGCCACCACGCCCCAGCCGGCGCTGGGCACGGTGGCGAAGCCGGCGACCATCTCCACACCTTGGCTGTTGGTCAGCTGGCGGGTGCCGTTGCCCAGGGTGGTCAGTTGGTCGATCAGCTCATTGCCCTGCACGACGGTACCCACCCGCTGGCTGTCGGGGTGGTAGAGCAACCGGCGATTGCGGTCGACCACATACAGGTACGAACCGTCCTTGTAGAAGTGCTCGCCGAGCAGGCGGTTGAGGATGTTGCGTTCCCGCAGGTAAAGGCTGCCACCGACATACCCCAGGTAGCGGCCGTTGGCGTCGACGACCGGTTGCGTCAGCGCCACCACCAGGTTGTTGGCCGCCGACAGGTAGGGTGTCGACACCAGCGCGCGGCGCTCCTGCAATGCCTCCTGCACGCCTGGCGATTGCATCCGGGTGCCGACCATGTGGCGTAGCGGGGCGGGGGATATCGCCAGCAGCACGCCATTGGCATCGATCACGAACGTGGAATTGAACGCCATGCTCTGGCCCAGCACCCGGTCGGTCTCGCGCTGCAAGGCGGCGGGATCGTTCAGTTGCCGGCCTTGCTCGCTGGCGCTGAACGCCAGTTGCTGCAAGGCATTACCGATGAATGCATCGGTGATGCTGGCCAGCTTGGCCGCATACACCCGGTTGGCTTCCAGCGCGTGGTCGATCAGCAATTGGCGCTGTACCCGGTAGCTGGCGAAATAGCTGGCGCACAGCATGACCACGGCAGTAAGGGCGCACAGCACCAGAATGAGTGTGCGTAGATCCAGGCGCAGTCCGTGCTTGGCGTGTGGCAATCCTGACCTCGAGTGTTCGAATAGGGCTACGAAACGGAAGCGACCGTGCCGGTCGCGCTCATGAACCTGCCTTGTCCAAGGCGTTCAGTTCGTCTTGCACCTGCTGCATGCGCTGCTCGGCCAATGCTTGCACCTTGGGGTCGCGGGCGGTTTCACGCATCAGGCCGGTGAGTTTGTCGCTCAGTTGCCGGCCAGCATCGGTGTCTTCCAGGGCACGGGCCTTGGCCGGGTCCTGGGTGGCCGCGACAATGGTGGCGAACTCGGCGTCACTGAAATGCTCTTTGCTGTAGAGGCGGAACAGGTCCTGGCGCTGGTCTTCTACCGTCAGGTGCTTGCGCAGCACATCTTCAATGGTGGCACGCGCCAGCCGTGGGTGCTGGCGGGCCAGCAGCCCGGCCATGCGTTGGATGTTGTGGTCGTAGGCATCCTGCAGCGGCAGCTGGGCAAGAATCTGCTCTTCACGGGAGGGCTTCTGGTCGCAGGCGGTAACGGCAGCAATCAGCAACAGCGGCAACAGCAACTTCTGGATGCGAGGCATGGCGTGGCCTGGTCGGGCAGTGAAGGCTGCCGATTATAGCGAGGTCAGCCCTGCCGCGACGAGCCCTGCGATTTGCCTTGTACGGCCGGCTGGGTTAGAACCGTGCACCCAACACTCAGGCTTGAACCTTATGCCGAACTGGACGTTGCAACCTGTTACCCGCGATGCCATTGGCCAAGTGCTGGCGTTTGTCGACAGCGCGCGCCGCGAGCTGTTTCCGGCGCTGGCCAATGCACCGTTGCCCCGGGACCTGGCGCATTTCAGCGAAACCTACCTTGAAGGCGAGGGCTGCTTCCTGGAAGCCCGGGTTGATGAGCGCCTGGTCGGGGTGATCGGCTACCTGCCCTACGACCACCGTTTCAGCCAGCTTGATTATGCTGGCGAGCGCGTCGTTGAAGTGGTGCGCCTGTTCGTGCTGCCGGCGTACCGCAGGCGCGGGCTTGCCGCCGCGTTGTTCGGCGCCTTGCGCCAGCAGGCGCTGCAGGCTGGCATCGGTTGCCTTTACCTGCATACCCACCCATTCCTGCCGGGGGCCATCACGTTCTGGGAGCGGCAAGGCTTCGCTGTCGTGGACGTGGAGCCAGACCCGGTCTGGCAAACCACGCACATGCAACTGCGCTTGGGCTGAGCAGGCCAGGCGCCTGGGCTACCCAGGCTTCTGCCGGTAGCTCAGGGGGCGCGAAAGCGCAGGATGCGTGTGCCGTCCCAGGGGTCGGTGAGGTAATGGCCATGAACACCAAAGGTGTGCAGCAGGCACTCGGGGGTCAGTACCTCGAACGGCGTGCCGAGGGCGACCAGCCGGCCTTTGTCGAGCACTGCAACGCGGTCGCAGGTCAGCGCCTGGTTGAGGTCGTGCAGGGCCACCAGGGTGGTCACCTGCAGGGCTTGTACCTGTTGCAGCAGGCTCAGCTGGTGCTGGATGTCCAGGTGGTTGGTCGGTTCGTCGAGCAGGAGCACCTGCGGCCGTTGGGCCAGGGCGCGGGCGATATGCACGCGCTGGCGCTCGCCACCGGACAACGAACCCCAAAGGCGAGCGCGCAGGTGCAAGGCGTCGAGGTCGGCCAGTGCCTGCTCGACAATCGCCCGGTCCGCACTGGAGAACGGCGCAATGGCTGACAGCCACGGCGTGCGGCCCAAGGCGACCGCGTCGAACACATTGATTGCATCGAGGGTGTCGGCCTGCTGTTCAACCAGTGCCAGGCATTGGGCCACACGCCGGCGAGGCATGCCTGCCAGTGGCTCGCCCATCAACTGCACGCTGCCGCAGGCCGGCCAGCACCTTCAGCAGCGAAGACTTGCCTGAGCCGTTGGGGCCGACGATCGCGAGTGTTTCACCCGCCACCAGGTTGAGGTGGATGTCGTGCAGCACCCGTTTGCCGGCCAGTTGCAGGCCGAGATCCTGGCAGCTCAGCGGCGCCAGTTGGAATGCAGCCATGACCGTCATGGGCGCCCCCGGCGGCTGACCAGTATCAGCGCGAAGACAGGCGCGCCAAGCAGCGCGGTGACCACGCCCACCGGTATGACCTGGCCGCTGATCAGCGTGCGCGAGAGGATGTCGGCGGCAATCAGAAACAGTGCCCCGCCCAATGCACTGGCAGGCAGCAGGCGGCTGTGTCCGGGGCCGAGCAGCAGGCGCAGGGCGTGTGGAATGACCAGCCCGACGAAACCGATGGCGCCGACGATGGACACCATCACGGCCGTTACCAGCGCCGCGCAACTGATCAGCAGTAACTGGGTGCGCCGCACCGGTATGCCCAGCGAAGCTGCCGAGTCGGCGCCGAAGGTGAAGGCATCCAGCGCGCGGCGATGCCACAGGCACACCAGCAAGCCGAACAGTGCCACTGGTACGGCCAGCCATACTGCGGGCCAGCGCACGCCACTGAGGTTGCCCAGCAGCCAGAACAGGATGCCCCGTGCCTGCTCGGCGGTGGCCGACTTGGTGATCAGGAATGCCGTCAGGGCATTGAACAGTTGCGACCCGGCGATACCGGCCAGAATCACCTGGGCGTTATTGCTGCCAGGGCCTGCCGCGCGGGCCAGCACCAGCACCAGGGCAAAGGCCGCCAGGGCACCGATGAAGGCGCCGGCCGACATGCTCAAAGCCAGGCTGCCCAGGCCCAGCAGGCCAACCAGTACGGCACCGGTCGAAGCGCCGGCGGACAGCCCCAGCAGGTAGGGCTCGGCCAGGGGGTTGCGCAGCAGCGCCTGGAGGATCACGCCGCAGGTGGCCAGGCCGGCACCGCAGGCCGCCGCAACCAGTGTGCGGGTCAGGCGATAGTTCCAGATGATCCCGGCATCGATCGGGTCGACCGGATAACCGGCTTGCCACAGCTGGTTGGCCAGCACCTGGCCGACCACGCGCGGTGCCAGGCCGGTTTCGCCAATGGCTGTGCCGGCGAGCAGGGCCGCCAGCAGTGCGGCCACGGCCAGGCCGATACAGGCTGACAGTCGACTGATCACTGGCTGGCTTTACCGCTGGCAAAAGCGGCCGCCAACGTTTGCACGCCACGGAACAGGCGGATACCCGCCTGCATGGCGTCGGCGTCGAGGATGATGATGCGGTCGTGTTTCACCGCGTCCATGTTGCGGGTTACCGGGTCGCTGCGCAGGAATGCCAGCTTCTTCTGGTAGTCGTCGGCGGGGAAACGCCGGCGGTCCATGCGGGCGATGATCAGCCAGGTGGGGTTGGCCCTGGCCAGGGTTTCCCAACCTACGGTGGGCCACTCCTCGCTGGACTCGACCACATTGCGCACCCCCAGGGTGCGCAGCATGAAGTCGGCGACCCCTTGGCGGCCCGCGACGTAAGGGTCGATGACCAGGTTGGCGCTGGAGAACCAGAACAGTGCCGAGGTGCCCGACAGGTCCTTGCCCGCCAATTGCGCGCGGGCGCTGTCCAGGCGGCCTTTGAGCTCGGCGTTCAGGGCCACGCCGCGCGCCTGTACATCGAAGATCTCCGCCAGCTGGCTGACGCTCTTGTAGATACTGTCGACCTGGAACGCCTGCAGGCGGGTGCCGTCGGCACCGATCAGGTTGTCCTTGCCTTCACAGTCCGAGGGCAACAGGTAGGTGGGGATGTTCAGTTCGGCGAACTGTTCGCGCGTACCGACCACACCCTGCGGCCCGACCATCCACTCGAACTGCACGGCCACCAGTTGCGGGCGTTGGCCAACCACCGCCTCGAAACTGGGTTCGTTGTCGGCCAGGCGCGGTACCGTGGCGTTCACGGCCTGGTATTCGGGCAACACATTGTTGAACCACAGCGAGCTCGCCGCGAGCTTGTCACCCAGGCCCAGGGCATAGAGCATCTCGGTGCCGGCCTGGCCGATGGTCACGGCGCGCTGCGGGGCCTGGGCAAAGGTCTGCGGCTTACCGCAGTTGTCCACCGTCAGCGGGTACTGGGTGGCGGCGGCCTGGGCCAGGCCGCTGAGGCTGAGGCCGGCAAGCAGGGTGGCGAAGCGGGGCAGCATGCTGGGCGATCTCCTATCGGACAGTTCACGGAATGAACGCACGGACAGACATCGCCGCGCCCTTGCCAGCGGCAAAGGCAACACAATGGCCAATCCCGGGCACCCCGCCGGTTGGTGAATGTTGGCCGGCAGGTCTCCTGACTGGTGCGTCACGGCCCGGCTCCGGCCTTCCCGGGTAGTACACCCAGTGGCGTCGATGGAGCAGGCTCGGCACTTACAGTTGCGGGGGCAGTTCCGTTTGGCCCGTATTGGCGGGCCGGGGATTCCCTATTGATTCCGTGATGGAAACCGGCGGCCCGCATGGTAGACCATCGCGCCGCCGGGTGAAAACGCTTTTCAGAAGTACTTCAGCCAGCGGATGTCGCGCCGCCGCTGTTTCAGCCGGGCGAACCAGTGCACCGGCCGGTATAGCGAAGCCGCCAGCAACAGCGCCACGCACCATACCGCCGCGACGCCGTCGAAGCCGAAATAGCTGCCGTGGTTGCTGCCGAACAGCGCCACGCAGGCCAGGTACAGCAGCTTCAGCACATACAGGTGCAGCAGGTAGAGGAACATCGGCGCTGCACCGAACACCGCCAGGGTGCTGATCCAGCGGGCCTGGCCGGCGCGCTCGAATGCGCGCAGCAACAGCAGGCCGCAGCCCAGGGTCAGTGCCAGGAACAACAGCGAAGGCGGGTACTTGGTGAGGTTGAAGAAGCTCATCAGGGTGTGTGTGAGCGTGGGGTAGCTGCTCCACGCGGCTTCGCCATAGCCGTTGAACACGCGCAGCACGAAAAAGCCCAGCAGCGCCAGCAGCCCGCCAAGCAGCAGGCAGCGCTGACGTGGCCCGGCCTGGCTGCCGCGGGCAAACCATGGCCCAATGCAGTAGCCCAGGGCGATCACCCCGATCCACGGCAGTACCGGGTAGGACGTGCGCAGCCGCAGCGTGTCGGACAACGTCAGCCAGCCGCGGTCATGCAGAATCGCCCAGGGCACGTGCAGGGCCGACCCCGGGGCAAAGTGCAGGCTGTCGAGCAGGTTATGCCCGGCAATGATGACGGCACTCAGGCCGAGCAGCGCCGGGCGTGGCAGCCACACCAGCAACGACAGGGCGAGCATGCTGATGCCGATGGCCCAGATCACCTGCAGGTAGATCACCGTGGGCGGCAGCTGGAACGTCCAGGCAAAGTTGACCAGGGTGAACTCCAGCGCCACCAGAAACAGCCCGCGCTTGAACAGGAACGCCGCGACATCGCCACGGCCCTGGCGCTTTTCGCCATACAGCCAGGCCGAGAGCCCGGTCAGCAGCACGAACACCGGCGCGCACAGGTGCGCCAGGGTACGGCTGGCGAACAGTGCCGGCTCGGTGGTATCGATGGCCATCGGGTCGCTGACCTGGCGGTGCAGGAAGAAGGTTTCGCGCACGTGGTCCAGGAGCATGAACAGGATTACCAGACCGCGCAGGGCGTCGATGCTCTGCAGGCGCTGGTTGAGTTGGGTGGGGGTGGGGCTGGCGCTTGTCATGGAGGGTCGCTGGTGAAAAAAGTCTGAATGAAATGTTATGTTATATCCATATAGCCATGGACAGGTAGGTTTTTTGCTCAGCGCCGGGTTGGCTTGTCGCGGTGAAGCTGCGCTACGCCAACCCGGGCTGCTCACTTCAGAAGCTGTAGTCCAGCGTCGCAAAGTAGGAACGTGGCGTTCCCATCAGCCATTGCTGGCCGCTGAACGCCGCCTGCACATATTCGCGGTCGAACAGGTTGTTCACCTGCAACCCCAGTTTCACCTGCGGCAGAACCTGCCAGCCGATCGTGGCGTCGACCACGGTATAGCCTGGGGCGCTCTGGGTATTGGCGTTATCGGCGTAACGTTCATCCACATAGCGCGCGCCCACCCCCACCTCGATCTGTTGGCCAATACCTTTGCTCAGCCACAGGTTGGCGGTGCGCCGAGGCACGTTGGCCGGGCGGTTGCCGGCACGGTCCTGCACCGCTGCGCCCACCTGTTCGTCAAACGCGTCATACCGGGCGCGCAGCAGCGCTGCGTTGGCAGACACCCGCCACTGGTGGGCCAGCGCCAGTTCCACGGTTGCCTCCAGCCCATCCGACGTCTGCTGGCCAGCCTGTTGGGGCTGGTGCGTGAAGGGGTCGTCTACCAGCAGCTTCTGCTTGACGATGTGGTAGGCCGCCAAGGTCCATTCGCCATCCCCGCCCCAGAAACGTTGCTTGAGGCCCACCTCGGTCTGTTTCGCCTGGGTGAGGTCGTAGTGCATCTGGTTGGGGCTGAGGCTTATCAGGTTGTTGACTCCATCCTCGCTGGTGGAGTACTGGCCATACAGCGACAGCGCGTCACTGAGTGCATACACCAGCCCCGCACGCCAGTTGCCACCTTGCAGGCTGCGGTCGCTGCGGCTGGCATTGGTCAGGTTGTCGCGGTCGATGTGGTGCTGGTCGCGGCGCACCCCGGTCACCAGCGACAGGCGCTCAGTGAGTTGCAAGCGGTTTTCGCCGAACAGGGCAAAGGTATGGGTGGTGGACAGGCTTTGCGGGCGCAGCGGCGACCCGCTGTGGAATACGCCCGGCTGCGGCTGCCACGGGTCAATGTAGTCACCGCCTACGTCGTTGTAGGGGCTGTTGCTGTCGACGTTGAAGCGCACCTTGTTGTACTCGGCGCCGAGCACGGTTCTGCTGGCCAGGCCGAACAGCGAATGGTCGAGGGTGAAGGTCTGGCGGTCGCCGAACTGTTCCTGGTCGTGCTTGATTTCCAGGTAGCTGCCGCGCAGCAACTGCTGGCGCCCGGCGTCCCATTCATACTGCTCGGCGTTGCGCCAATGGCGGCGGCTACTGATGTAGTACAGCTGGTTGCTGGCGCTGAGGTGGTCGTTGAGTGCCCAGTCGGTGGTCAGGCGGGTCCACTGGTCGTCGTAGCGCTGCACGTCGTTCTGCAGGTTGTAGTTTTTCTTGCGCAGGCTGCTGCGGTAATGGCCGTCGATCAGCGGCGTGCCGTAGTAATTGGCAGGCTGCGCCGCACCGCGCTCATGGGCCAGGGTAAAGCTGAGGTCGTCACTGGCATCGAAGCGCAGGGCCGCGCTTAGCGCCAGGCTGCGTGAGGGGGTGCGGTCCACCCAGCCATTGCCGGCTTGCTGGTTCAGCGTCAGGCGATAGCTCAGGCGCTCGCTGAGGCTGCCACCGCTGTCCAGGCCGAGTTGTTGGCGGTCCCAGCTGCCATACCCAAGCCGCAGCTGGTTGCGCACCGTACCGGCAACCGGTTTTTTCGGGATGACGTTGACCACCGCGCCGGTGGCGCCTTCGCCGTAGAGCACCGATGCCGGGCCGCGAAGCACATCGATACGTTCGACCATCCACGGGTCGACCGGGAAGGTCTGGGTGCCGGCTCCGGTGAACAGGCGGGCCCCATCGAACAAGGTCATGACCGAGCCGTGCCCGGCAAAGCCACGGGCGGACAGGCCGGTGCCACCGTCGCCGGGGGAGCCGATGAAGGTAATGCCTGGCGAGCGGGTTACGGCATCCTGCACGGTCAGGTTGTTGCGCTGCTGGATCTGCTCGGCGCTGATGCTGCTGGTACTGGCTGGCGTTTCCAGGGCGCTGAGCCCCAGGCGCGAGCCGGCCTGGGTCGGCGTGGCCAAGTCGCTGGCATGGCTGTCGAGGGTGTCGGTGATGGCTGTGGAGGGCAATGCCAGGGGCTGCGGGCCGCGGTCATCGGCCAGGGCCGGGAGCGTGACGGCCAGGCAGGCCGCCAGGGGGTGAAGCTTGAACATACGGGACATGTCGTTCCACTGCTGCAGGAATGAATGGATCCCGGTGGAAAACACGCAAAGGAGGGCTCCGTACAGGCAGGCGCGCGCACGGATACCGGCCTGCGCCCGCCCACCGCGGGGTGCCAAGTGAAGCTTCAGGCCGGTCTCCGGGCTTGCGAGGGGCATGAAACCTTCACCTTCCCATGCCTGAGCACAGTGGTATCTCGAAGGGTTCGCTCACTTACCGTTGCGGGGGCAGCGCCGGACTTGTCGTGATCAACACGACGCACCGGCTTCCCGTTTCACCCTGCGCGCGGCGGCGTAGGGCACCTGAAACTGGCGCGCATCTGAGCACCTGGCGGTGCTTTCGTCAAGGCAGATCGTGAAGAACGATCAGCGCCCACGCCGCCGCGAAACCCGGGCTTCGATATTCTTGCGCCCGATCAGCAGCGGCGGCTTTTCTGCCACTGGCTCATCGGCCAGCCACTTGTACATTACCAGGCAGTCCACCAGCCCCAGCCGGGCATGGCGATAGGCCTTGGGCAGCCGGCCAACCGTTTCGAACCCCAGCTTGTGCCACAGGGCGACTGCCACTTCATTGGTGGCCACCACCGAGTTGAACTGCAGGGCCAGAAAGCCTTCCTGGCGCGCCAGTTTCTGCGAGTGCTCGCACATCAACCTGGCCACGCCGCGCCCGCGCGCTTGGGCGCAGACCATGTAGCCGCAATTGCCGACATGCGCACCGGGCCCCGCCGCATTGGGCTTGAGGTAGTACGAGCCCAGCAGTTGACCCTCTTCTTCGGCCAGCAAGGTGCGCAAAGGCAGCTCCAGCCACAGGTGGCGGGCCTGTTCGAAGCTCAGGGCCGGGTCGTAGGCATAGGTTTCGCAGGCCTGGACAGTGGCCTGGAAGGTGGGCCAGAAGCGCTCGAAGTCTTCGGCCGTCATGGGGCGGATGTGGATCATGCGGGTTCCTGCGCGGGTTGAGCCGCCCAGTCTGCGGGGCACGGCGCCGTCGCGCAAGGGCGGCGCCGTTCGGGTTCAACCGGTGGCCTTGCCCACTGCATCCAGGGCCCTGGCCGAGTAGACCAGCGCCGCACCCGCGTTCATCGCCACCGCCACACCCAACGCCTCGGCAATCTCCTCACGGGTGGCGCCATGCTTCACCGCTTGCTGCGAATGCACGGCGATACAGCCGTCGCAACGGGTGGTTACCGCCACGGCCAGGGAGATCAGTTCGCGGGTCTTGGCGTCCAGATGACCGGTTTTGGCCCCGGCGCCGCTGGCGGTCATGTAGCCGGCCACGGTGTCGGGGGAAAGTTGCTTCAGATCGCCGATGCCGGCCATCAACTGCTTTCGGTAGGCATCCCAGTCCATCATGCTCATCGTCGTCACCTTGGGGTGGTTGCGAATGGAGCTTTCAGGCTAGTCGAAGCGTGGCGAACGTGCGGCTTGTACTTTGGTGCATGCCCAGTCATGCCTTTGGCTGCACCTTCGCACAACCTGCACAGGCCGCTGGCAGCGGCCGGGCTCAGATGTAGATGAACACCAGCAGCAACGCAGCCACCACCGCCCACTTCTCCAGGTAGTAGCGCGTGCGATTGCGCTTTTTCAACGCCTTGCCGCGTTCCCGGATCTTGTAGATCCGGGTGAACAGCCGGTTGATGCCGCCGGTCTTGTCTCCGGCGGTGTTGGGGGCTGCGGCAGCCGCCATGACATTGCGGCTGAACCAGCGGTTGAACGCGCTGGCCCAGCGGTACTTGAGCGGGCGTTCGACATCGCAGAACAGAATGATGCGGTTGTGCTCGGTATTGTTGGCCGCGTAGTGGATGTAGGTTTCATCGAAAACCACCCCTTCACCGTCGCGCCATGAGTATTTCTCGCCGTCTACATCGATGTAGCAGGCGTCGTCGTTCGGTGTGTCCAGGCCCAGGTGGTAGCGGTAGGAGCCGGCATACGGGTCACGGTGGCGCACCAGCTTGGCCCCCGGCGGCAGGGTGGCGAACATGGCCGCCTTGACCGTGCCGATGCCTTGCAGCAGTTCGGTGGTGCGTGGGCACAGGGCCATTGCCGACGGGTGGCTTTCGCCGTACCACTTCAGGTAAAAGCGCTTCCAGCCGGTTTTGAAGAACGAGTTGAAACCCACGTCGTCGTAGTTTTCGGACTTCTTGATTTCGCCTACCTGCAGCAATTGCCGGCCTTCTTCGCGAATTTCCTGCCAGTGCTCCTGCAGCGGCTTCAGTTCGGGAAAGGCATCCACCGGCAAGTACGGCTTGGCCGGGTGTTTGGAAAACAGGTACAGAAAACTGTTGATCGGGGCCAGAAAGCTGGAGTGGTCGCCCAGTTGGCGGGTCAGCTTGTGACGGACCCGACCGCGCAGGTGAACGTACGCGATCGAGAGAACGAAGAGGAGGACGAGTGCAATTTTCATGGACGGTTACTTGTCGAAAATAAGGCCATGCGCCATGGCATAAGCCCGCCAGCATAAACAATCATGTGGGCAGTTTGTACTTATTGTTACGAAACCGTGGGCCGACATTGGTGTAATGCCCTACAGTCGTGCGCAAACGTTTCATGCCCAGGAGTCACCATGGTTCATGATGTACGCCCCAGCGGCAGCCCGTTCAAGCGGCTGTTTTTCGCCTTGCCGGTCAGCGATGTCCAGCGCCGCGCTCTGGCCCAGTTCCGTCGCGGCCTGAACCTGCGCAGCGGCAAACCGGTGCCGGCCGCCAACTTTCATGTCACGTTGCTGTTCCTGGGCGATGTGGATGCCGCCCTGGTGCCGGCAATCTGTGCGACGGTCGATCAACTGGCGCTGCCGGGCAGGGTACCCCGGTTGACACTTGACCGCTTGCAGGTGTGGCAGCGCTCCAGCGCCCTGGTACTGGAGGCGCAGCAGGTGCCAGCAGCGCTGATGCGCCTGGTGTACGGCCTGCAGCAGGCGCTGCTGCCTTTTGCCGGGCAAGCTGACAAGCGCGATTACCGCCCGCACCTGACGCTTGCCAGGGATTATCGCGGCGATTTGCCAGAGGCCGGCAGTGCGCCGGCGTTTTTCCTCGGCGCCCCGCACTTCACGTTGTATGAATCGCGCAAGGGCGCCTACTGGCCGTTGGCGCAATGGCCACTGGCGCCCTCAAGTGCCACGCCTGGGGACTGACGGGTGATTGCCCGCCGCCCTTCAGTCAAACCGGCAAGCTCTGGTAGGGCAGTTCATCCCCTGGGCTGCGTTCGAACTGGCGCTTGTATTCACGGCTGAACTGCGAGGTGCTCTGGTAGCCCACCCGGTGCGCCGTCTGTGCAACACCCAGGCCTTCGCCGATCAGCATTTGCTGGGCCTTGAGCAACCGCAGGCGTTTGAGGTATTGCATGGGCGCCATGTCGGTGCAGCGCTTGAAGTGTTCGTGAAAGGTCGAAACACTCATGTTGGCCCGCGCCGCGAGCGCCTCCACGCTCAGGGGCTCGCTGTAGTGCTCGCGCAAGTGGGCGAGGGCGGCGCCGATACGGGCAAAGTGCCCTTGTTGTTCCACCAGCGCCCGCAACACCCCAGCCTGCGGGCCGCGCAGCGCGGTGTAAAGCACTTCACGCACCCTCGCCGGGCCCAGGACCTTGGCATCCAGTGGGTCCTGCAGGCACTGCAGCAGGCGCTCCACACTGTCGCGCATGGGCGCATCCAGTGCTGCGGAAGTCATCGATTGCGGTGTTTGCGCCTGCACGGCAGGGTCTGGCGCCAGATCCATGCTTTGTACCAGTTCACCCAGCACGCCACGGTCGATGTCCACCGCCACGCCCAACAACGGCGCCTCGCGGGTGGCGAAGGTTTCACACATGAAGGGCACCGACAACGCCTGCACCAGGTAGTGGCCGGCACCGTACTCAAGGGTGCGTGGCCCCAGGCGCGCCAGCTTGCTGCCCTGGGCCAGGATCATCAGGCTGGGCTCGTAGATCTGCGGGCTGCTGGCGACATAGTGGTCCCAGCTCAGTACTTGCACCTGTGGCAGGTGCGTAGGCACGAAGCCCGGGCGCGTGGCCAGGCAGCGGATCAGGGCGCAGAGGGGCGCGTTGGCATCGACGTGGCGGGTCAGTTGCATGATGAACCAGGGCAGAGGATCAGACAGCCTAATGATCGCAGATTGACGGCATAGCGCCACTGGCACAAAGGCAGGTTCGGAGAATCAGGCATGCATGCCGGAGAATCAGCCGTGGGCGCGAGGGCGAATGGTGGGCACAATTGCCACACTGAATCGTTTCATTCTACAGCGAGGTCCAGCATGTATACCGCCATCGGTTACGCCGCCCAAACCCCTACCAGCCCCCTGGCGCCCATGACTTTCGAGCGCCGCAGCCCGCGCCCGGACGATGTCGCCATCGAGATCCTGTACTGTGGCGTGTGCCACTCCGACATCCACCAGGCGCGCAACGAATGGGGCATTGCCGTATACCCGCTGATGCCTGGCCACGAAATCATCGGCCGGGTCACCGCCACGGGCGAACAGGTCACCGCCTACAAGGTAGGTGACCTGGTAGGCGTGGGTTGCATGGTCGACTCCTGCCGCCACTGCGAGGCGTGCGCCAAGGACCTGGAGCAATACTGCCAGCAAGGCCCGACCATGACCTACGCCACCCCGGACCGGGTCGACGGCAGCAACACCATGGGCGGCTACTCCAGCAGCATCGTGGTCAGCGAGCACTTCGTGCTGCGCATTCCGGCCGGCATGGACCTGCCCAGCGCCGCGCCGATCCTGTGCGCCGGTATCACCACCTATTCGCCGCTCAAGCACCACGGTGTCGGCCCGGGGCACAAGGTCGGCATCCTGGGCATGGGCGGGCTGGGCCACATGGGCATCAAGCTGGCCAAGGCGCTGGGCGCAGAAGTGACCTTGTTCACCCGCTCCCAGGCCAAGGCCGAAGAAGCGCGGCGCCAGGGCGCCGACCATGTGATCGTGTCCACCGATGCCGAGCAGATGCGCGCTGCGGCCGACCGTTTCGATTTCCTGCTCGATACCATTCCGGTGCAGCACGACCTGAACCCGTACCTGGAAACGCTGAAGTTCGACGGGGTGCACATTCTGGTCGGCCTGATCGAGCCGATCGACCCGGCCGTGCATGCGGCCAACCTGGTCATGAAGCGTCGGGTGCTGGCGGGGTCGTTGATTGGTGGTATCGCCGAGACCCAGGAAGTGCTGGATTTCTGTGCCGAACACGATATCCGCTGCGATATCGAGATGCTGGACATCCGCAATATCAACCAGGCGTACGAGCGCATGATCGCCGGTGATGTGAAATACCGGTTCGTGATCGACATGGCCACGCTGCAGGCCTGATCGGGGCCTGCGTCGGCCGCTATGCGGGCAAGCCGCGAAGCGGCCGGCTGGCAGGCCGGGGCAGGCTTGGCTACCAGGCCAGCGGTTTGTCCCAGCCCTTCCAGAACAGCCACCGGCGCACCTCCCCATGCGCGCCGGTACCGATCTGCCACGCCGGCCGGCCGCTGTCGAGGGCAATCTCCGCCACAATCCCGGCATGGCTGGCGGCCACCAGGGTACGCCCGTCGGCGCTGATGTCCATGGCGCTGATGGTCGAGCCCAGGTAGTGCTGCCAATGCTCCTGGCCATCTTCGCCAAAGGCCCGCAGGTAGCCGTAGGCATCACCGATGATGTATTCGCCAGCGCGAGCCACCCCGGCATAGACACGCGCGCCATCCTGCACCAGTGGGGTGCGCGGGTCCTGGCTGTAGTAATCGGTGCGCAGCCCCGGCAGGTCGGCTACCCGTACCGCCAGCGTGGCACCGCTGTAGAAGTGGCAGGCGTTGAGGAGCAACTGGTCACCCCGCTGGTTGAACAGCGCGAAATGCGGGTATTCGCCGCCGCGACCAATCTCGGCCACCAACCCGAGCCGGTCGTCCAGCACCAGGTGCCGGCTGCCTTGCTCACCCACCACGACCCAGCGGCCATCGGCCGACACCGCGCCGTGCTCCATGCTCAGCCCGAGGCTGATGTCCTCCGGCTCGGTGCCTTCGGCCAGGGCGTCGAGTACCCGCGCCTGGTGCGGCAGCAGGCGGGTTGCGCCGTCGCTGGCCAACACGAAGGTGCCATCGGCACTGACCAGCAGCACGCGTTGGCCGTCCGGGAAAGGGATCAATGCGGTGGGCGCGGGTGGCAGGTCGAACGGCTCGAACGGGTAGCCGGCCGGCAACCCTTCCAGGCCGGTCGGCCAGGCCAGGCGCTGTACCTGCGGGCCGCCCCAGCCAGCGGTCACCCGGACGCCTTCGGCATTGCCCAGGGCAAAGTAGCGGCGGGCCGGGCAGCGGCCGAAGTACTCGACGCCGATCACCGGGGTGACCCCATGGCGATCGATACGCAGCACCTGGCCTTTTTCGTGCGGCATGCCGATGCGCGCCAGCAGGCTACCGTCGTCCAGCAGCAGGACATTGCTGATGCCCTGGCCATGCTCATCGAGCAACGGTACCAGCGGTTGGTGGGCAGGCGGCCAGGCTTGGCGGAAGGCTTGGCGTTGCTGCTCACTGCAGCCCGGGCGGTTGGCTGCCTGCAAGGCTGCCAGCCAGGCGTCGAGCAGGTGGTCGGTCGCGGGCACTTGTGGCTCTTGAAGATTGTCCCAGCCTTGGGCGCGGCCTTGTGCGACGTAGTCGTTGACGGCCTGGGCATAGGCGATGACCGCCTGCTGCCATTGCTGCTGGGGGTACTGCTTGTCCATGAGTGGATCGGGCTCCTTGCTGCAACGTGTTTCACTTCAAGTGGGCATGGTACTCCTTATGCCCGACTTGCGGTTGTTGGCCCCGGGTGTGACGCGTACCATGCCGGCATTCCTATTCATGACAATGCGTACGTCGGCAACCCCATAGACCGGGGCCCTGGCGCGCGACCTGTTGCTTTTTCACGGAGACTCTCTTTCTACAATGAACGGACCTGTACCCAGCCACCTGCCACCCGGCACGGGCAGCGGCAGTTGGCTTAGCGTCATCGCCTTGGCCCTGGCGGCCTTCATTTTCAATACCACCGAATTCGTTCCGGTGGCGCTGCTCAGTGACATTGGCGGCAGCTTCGACATGAGCACTGCCCAGGTCGGCCTGATGCTGACCATCTATGCCTGGGTGGTGGCGCTGGCGTCTCTGCCGATGATGCTGCTGACCCGTAACATCGAACGGCGGCGCTTGCTGTTGTTGGTGTTCATGGTGTTCATCGTCAGCCACTTGTTGTCCTGGCTGTCGCAAAGCTTCGCCATGCTGCTGGTCAGTCGCATCGGCATTGCCCTGGCGCATGCGGTGTTCTGGGCCATTACCGCTTCGCTGGCGGTGCGCGTGGCGCCGCCCGGGCAGCAGGCCAAGGCGTTGGGCCTGTTGGCCACCGGCACCACCCTGGCCATGGTGCTTGGCATCCCGCTCGGGCGTGTGGTGGGCGAGGCGCTGGGCTGGCGCATCACCTTCCTGAGCATTGCCGTGGTAGCGCTGGCGACCATGGTGTGCCTGATGAAGTCGTTGCCGCTGCTGCCCAGCCAGAACTCCGGGTCGCTACGCAGCCTGCCGGTCCTGTTCAGGCGCCCGGCGCTGGTCATCACCTATCTGCTGGTGACCCTGGTGATTACTGCGCAATTCACCGCGTACAGCTATATCGAGCCATTCGCTCTGCACGTGGCGCAGATCGGCGGCGAGCGCACCACGCTGTTGCTGTTGCTGTTCGGGGGGGCAGGGGTACTGGGTTCAGTGTTGTTCAGCCGCTACAGCGAGCGCTTCCCGCAGGGTTTCCTGCTGGGCTCGATGGGGGTGTTGGCGGCGTGCCTGCTGTTGCTGTTGCCACTGTCACGCAACTTTTACGTGTTCGCGGTGCTGAGCATGTTGTGGGGGGTAGCGATCCTCAGCTTCAGCCTGGCGTTGCAGTCCAGGACCTTGAAGCTGGCCTCTGATGCGACCGACGTAGCCATGGCGCTGTTCTCGGGTATCTACAACATCGGCATCGGGGGTGGGGCCCTGCTGGGCAGCATTGTCAGCAGCCGGCTGGATGTGGCGTACATCGGCCTGGTGGGTGGCAGTGTGGCGGTGGTCGGGTTGTTGCTGGCCGTGGCCAGCGCCCGGCGCTTGCGGGAGGCGCTACCGCACTGACCGGTCAGGGCCTGCGATGGGCTGCGCGGCAGCCCAAACCAGTGGCAGGGCGTCAGGCCAGCACAGCCGCCCATGCTGAAATCAGCAAAAGCCCCGCCAACAGTTGGTTGAACACCCGTAACCGCTGCGGCGCCTGCAACCAGCGGGCGCTGCCTGCCCCCAGTACCGCCCATGCCCCCATGCACGGCAGGGCAACCAGGCAGAACACCAACGCCAGCTGCCATATCGGTAACCTGGGGGCGGCAAACACCCCCACCACCGCCACGGCCATCAACCACACTTTAGGGTTGACCGCCTGCAGCAAGGCGGCGCTGAGGGCGCTGAAGCCTTGCGCCGTACCCGCGTGCAGCGGTGCCCCGGCACTGCGCAGCATTTTCCACGCCAGCCCGCTCAACCACAGCGCTCCGGCCCAGCTCATCAGTTGCTGTGCCAGTGGGTGGCGCAGCAACAGCTCGCCCAGCCCCAGGCCCACCAGCAGCACAATTGTCGCTGCCGTGCAGCAGGCCGCCAGGATCGGCAACAGGCTGGCCCGTACGCCCAGGCGGGCGCCGTGCGCCAGGATCAACAGGTTGGTTGGCCCCGGGCTGAGGCTGGCGACCAAAGCAAACAGGATGAAGGGCAGCATCGACTGAGACATGGGAACGCTCCAGAGCATCAAAGCCCCATGCTCGCTGTTGCCAAGCGGTTCAGTCTGGAAGGTTTGAGCAGCGCCTGCGGTAGTCGGCCGGCGTCAGCTGGTAGGCACGGCGAAACCAGCGGCCCAGGTGGCTCTGGTCGGCAAAGCCCAAGGCCACGGCCACTTGCGCCGAGCTCTGGCCTTGGGCGAGCAGCCGCCGCGCCCGGGTCAGGCGCAGCTGGATGAGGTAGGCATGCGGGGGAATGCCGAAGGCGGCCTTGAACGCCCGGGTGAGGCGAAAACGGTCGATGCCGCAGGCCTGGGCCAGGTCGTCGAGGCCAATGTCACGTTCCAGGTTGGCATGCAGGTAGTCCCGCGCGCGCTGCGCGCTCAGCGGCAGGCGCGGGTCGGGGTTGATGCGCCGGCGCCATTGCAGGTGGCAGGTCAGGCGGGCAAGCAATTCGTCGGTGGCGGTTTGCCGGACGATGCGCAAGTCCTGGTCGTGAACCGCGCGGAAGGCGAGGGCGGTGGCGCTTGCCAAACGTTGGTCATGGCAAAGGGTGTCGGCAAAGCTCGGCAGGCTGCCGCCCGGCGCGTGCTCGAACAGCGACCGCAATTGCTGGTCGAGCCAGAGCGGGTCCAGGTACAACGTGGAGTAGGTGAAGCCTTCCTCGGTGGGGGCCAGGCCATCGTGAATATCGCCAGGCTCGAGCAAGAACACCTGCCCGGGTGTGCTGCGGTGGCGCACCCGGCGGCAATTGAACTGCTGTACCCCCTGTTCGGTGACGCCCACCAGAAAGCTGTCGTGCCAGTGCGGGTCGTAGGCATGCCCGACAAAATGCGCCCGCACCGACTCGATGCCGGTGTCGGCGTCCTGCTTGAAGTCTATCCAGTTGCTCATGGGGGCATGCCGCCGATTCAAAACGCCAACCTAGCGTAACGGTTGAGTTCAGTCTGGAACAATTGTGCAGCCACTGGCCAGTGCCGGTTCACGCAGCGCCTCGAAGCGCTCGCGTAGCCACAGGTGCAGTTGGGTTACCGCCGGGG
The DNA here is from genome assembly GCF_009932375.1 of Pseudomonas juntendi. Taxonomy (GTDB): domain Bacteria; phylum Pseudomonadota; class Gammaproteobacteria; order Pseudomonadales; family Pseudomonadaceae; genus Aquipseudomonas; species Aquipseudomonas juntendi. The sequence continues at coordinate 1,837 of NZ_BLJG01000064.1, read as the reverse complement.
TGAGCTGTTTGCGATGCGGGCAAACCAGCGTGACCGGGGTCGATTCGCCGAGCAGTCCGGGGAGAACGACCTCCAGTTCGCCGCTGGCAATGTTGGCGCTGACGTCCAGCCACGACTTGTACACGATGCCTTCACCCAGTACGGCCAAACGGCGGATGACGTCGGCGTCGTCGCTGACCAGCGGCCCGCGCACCTGCACGGTGCGGTTGCCCAGTTGCCATTTGTCGTACACCCGGTTGTGCTGCATGTACAACAGGCATGCATGCTGCTGCAGCGCATCGGGGGTGAGTGGGCGGCCGTGGCGGGCCAGGTAGTCGGGCGAGGCGACCAGCACCCGGCGGTTCCAGGCAGCCAGCGGCAGGGCGATGTAGTTGGCGTCCTGGTTGTGGCCATAGCGGATGGCCACGTCTACCGGGTCACGGTTGAGGTCGGCGATCTGGTCAGAGAGAAAGAAGCGCACCTGCAACGCCGGGTGCTCGCGGCGGAAGGCGCTGAGCCATGGCAACAGCATGTTGCGGCCCATGTCGGAGGGCGCCGACACCTGCAGCGTACCGCGCAGGGTGTCAGGGTTGCCATGCAGGTCCTCGTGGCCCTGGCGCAGGCTCTCCAGCACATTCAGTGCGGTCGGCAGGTAGCGCTCGCCCTCTGCGGTCAGGCGCAGGCTGCGGGTAGTGCGGGCGAACAGACGCACGTCCAGGTCGCGCTCCAGGCGCTTGATGGCCGCAGCCACCTGGCCAGGCAGCAAGCCCGCTTCATGGGCAGCGGCGGTGAAGCTGCCCAGCACGCTGCTACGGGCGAACAGCTCAAGGTCTGCGATGCGCAGCATTTTCACTCCAGGGCCGAAAGTGTTGCTGCATTGTGCCGGTTTTTCTTTTCTGCAGGAAAGATAAGATGAGCGGCAAATTCACTGCTCATACCTGGAGTCGTTGCATGGATACCGTCTCGCTGGCCAAGCGCCGTTACACCACCAAAGCCTACGATGCCTCACGCCGTATTCCCCAGGCCACGGTCGATGCCTTGCTCGAGCAACTGCGCCACAGCCCGTCCTCGGTCAATTCCCAGCCTTGGCACTTCATCGTCGCCGACGGCGCCGAAGGCAAGGCCCGGCTGGCCAAGAGCACCTCGCAGGGCTACGCCTACAACACGCCGAAGCTGCTCGATGCTTCGCACGTGATCGTGTTCTGCACCCGTACCGAAATGACTGAAGCGCACCTGGACAGCGTGCTGGACCAGGAGGCCGCCGACGGGCGTTTCCGGGACGACCAGGCGCGCGCGGCGCAAAACCAGAGCCGCCGTCACTACGTTGACCTGCACCGCTTCGATCTGAAGGACGTGCAGCACTGGATGGAGAAACAGACCTACCTGGCCCTGGGCACGGCGTTGCTGGGTGCTGCGGCGCTGGGGCTGGATGCCACGCCCATTGAAGGTTTCGACAGCAAGCTGCTGGATGCCGAACTGGGCTTGCGCGAGCGGGGGTTCACCAGCGTGGTGATGCTCTGCCTGGGCTATCGCAGTGAGGCCGACTTCAATGCCGGCCTGGGCAAGTCGCGCTTGCCGGCAGCGCAGGTATTCACCTTCCTGTAAGCGCGGCAGCCGGGTAATGCCCGTCAGTCAAGCCCTGGTGGCCGCCATTGGGCTGCTTTGCAGCCCATCGCCGGCAAGCCAGCCCACAGGGGGCGCATCAGGGCTGATAGGTGTTTGCCACAAGGTATGCAGCGCCTGTGAGATCGAGCGCCGCCCGCGCGGCGCATCGCGAGCTGCGCTCGCTCCTACGTTTGTTTCGGGCCAATTATGCCTGTGGGATTTGCGCGCGAACGCCTTGGCGCATGCCTCAATA
>NZ_BLJG01000063.1 GCF_009932375.1 Pseudomonas juntendi | reverse complement strand
GCAGCTGGATGATGACGTAACGGTCGACGTCCATCGAGGTGAAGGCATGGTTACCACCGAGCTTGCAGCGCACGGCGAAGTGCTTGCCGGCCAGCAGGTGGCGATAATGGTGCTTGCGCCAAGGCGTTGGCGCACGATATCGTACAGGAGTCACCCAGCGGGTATTCCTCTACCTGCAGGAAATGGGTAATTCGCGGTGTGCCGGTGCGGCGCTCGATCTCACAGGCGATGAAGCCCTCAAAGAAAGCACACCCTCCAGGTCGTGCACCATGCCGGTGCACCAATACCAAAATCCGCATCTAAAAAGTGCACATTCCAAGCCCAGCCCCCCGCAAAATGCCCGCAAACGCCCCCTTTTATCCCGCGCTCGCCATTTTCGGGCACTGGCATGCAATTTGCTCCCTTGTGAGGCAGGTAAGCTTGGCCGACTATCCGCGCCCGGCAACACCCTTTTTCCAGGGCAGCGGCCCACCGCGCTCTAGACCATCCGGAGGACAACATGTCGAAGTCGGTTCAACTCATCAAAGATCATGACGTCAAGTGGATTGATCTGCGTTTCACGGACACCAAAGGTACTCAGCACCACGTGACCATGCCGGCGCGCGATGCGCTGGACGAAGACTTCTTCGAAGTCGGCAAGATGTTCGACGGTTCCTCCATCGCTGGCTGGAAAGGCATCGAAGCTTCCGACATGATCCTGATGCCGGTTGACGAAACCGCCGTTCTGGACCCGTTCACCGAAGAACCAACCCTGATCATCACCTGCGACATCGTCGACCCGTCGAGCATGCAGGGCTACGACCGCGACCCACGTGCCATCGCCAAGCGTGCCGAAGAGTACCTGAAGAGCACCGGCATCGGTGACACTGTCTTCGCCGGCCCGGAGCCAGAGTTCTTCATCTTCGACGAAGTCAAGTTCCAGTCGGACATCTCCGGCTCGATGTTCAAGATCTTCTCCGAGCAAGGCTCGTGGATGACCGGCGCTGACGTGGAAGGCGGCAACAAAGGCCACCGCCCAGGCGTGAAAGGCGGCTACTTCCCAGTTCCGCCGTTCGACCACGACCACGAAATCCGTACTGCCATGTGCAACGCACTGGAAGAAATGGGCCAGACCGTCGAAGTTCACCACCACGAAGTGGCAACTGCCGGCCAGAACGAAATCGGTGTCAAGTTCAACACCCTGGTGAAGAAGGCTGACGAAGTCCAGGCGCTGAAGTACGTTGTGCACAACGTTGCCGACGCCTACGGCCGTACCGCTACCTTCATGCCGAAGCCACTGTACGGCGACAACGGTTCGGGCATGCACGTGCACATGTCGATCTGGAAAGACGGCAAGAACACCTTCTCCGGCGAAGGCTATGCCGGCCTGTCCGACACCGCCCTGTACTTCATCGGCGGTATCATCAAGCACGGTAAGGCCCTGAACGGCTTCACCAACCCGTCGACCAACTCGTACAAGCGTCTGGTTCCAGGTTTCGAAGCCCCGGTGATGCTGGCCTACTCGGCGCGCAACCGTTCCGCTTCGATCCGTATTCCTTACGTTGGCAGCCCTAAAGCCCGCCGTATCGAAGCCCGCTTCCCGGACCCATCGGCCAACCCGTACCTGGCCTTCGCAGCGCTGCTGATGGCTGGCCTGGACGGTATCCAGAACAAGATCCACCCAGGCGACGCGGCCGACAAGAACCTGTACGACCTGCCGCCAGAAGAAGCCAAGAACATCCCGCAAGTGTGCGGCAGCCTGAAAGAAGCTCTGGAAGAGCTGGATAAAGGCCGTGCGTTCCTGACCAAGGGCGGCGTGTTCTCCGACGACTTCATCGATGCCTTCATCGAGCTCAAGAGCGAAGAAGAAATCAAGGTCCGCACCTTCGTGCACCCGCTGGAATACGAGCTGTACTACAGCTGCTGATCTGATCGGCGCCCGGCGCCGGTGAGCTGATCAAACGGCCTCCCTCGGGAGGCCGTTTTCGTTTCTGCCGTCACTATTTTCGGAAGCGTCCTACCCCCGAGGATCAGCCAACACCGCCACACTCGGGCCTTCACCCTATGCTCTGGAGGTCTGTCATGCGTCATTTCCCCTTCGCCGCAGTGGCTGTATTGGCCCTGACCGGTTGCACTGCAGAAGCCCCGCCGGATACGGCGCTGTCCGCGCTGCTCGACAACATCGAACGTCGCCTGGCCCTGGCTGAAGCCGTGGCGCTGCACAAGTGGGACACTGGCCAGCCCGTGCAGGCAACGCTGCGCGAGCAACAGGTGCTGGCCAATGTCCGTGCTGCCGCACCTGGCCACGGCCTGGCACCACAACGCGCCGAGGCGTTTTTCGCCGACCAGATGGAAGCCAACAAGTTGCTGCAATACACCCTGCTGTCCGACTGGCACCGCGAGGGCGCGGCGCCGCACACGCAACGCCGCGACTTGCAGACAGACATCCGCCCGCAACTGGATGACCTGCAGGGCACACTCCTGCAAAGGCTGGCAGCCTTCGACCGTGAGCCCGCGGCGGGCTGCAGCACACGGCTGGCCAAGGAACTGGCCGGCCGGTCCGCGCCCCAACCACTGCACCAGGCTTTGGTTCGCGCCACCGGTCAACTGTGCGATAAATCCTGAAAGCTCTATGCTCCTTATTGGTGCATTCTTGCGGGCGACGCCCTGGAATGCACCCCAAAAAAGGTCACAAGAAACGTTAAACCAGAACATTCTGGTGCGAATCTGCGCGATTTCGGGTGCTGATCGGACAATTCCGCTTCTTTTCGGAGCTTTGGTTTGTTTCTTGCATTTTATGCACTGAAACTGGAATCAGCGGATTCACTGCGCCCCGGGTTCTGGCTGCACCCTGCCAGACAAGCGCCAAAAGAGGTCAACGACGCCTTATGACCATCAGCGATGCACAGCACCGTCTGCTTCTGGACAACCTGACCACCGCCACGCTATTGCTCAACGGTGAGCTGCGCCTGGAATACATGAACCCAGCTGCAGAAATGTTGCTGGCGGTCAGTGGCCAGCGCAGTCACGGGCAGTTCATCAGCGAACTGTTCACTGAATCGACCGAGGCGCTCAGCTCGTTGCGCCAGGCGGTGGAACAGGCGCACCCGTTTACCAAACGCGAAGCACAACTGACGTCCCTGACCGGGCAGACGATCACGGTCGACTATGCGGTAACGCCAATCCTGCACCAGGGCCAGACCCTGCTGCTGCTGGAGGTGCATCCGCGCGACCGGCTGCTGCGCATCACCAAGGAAGAGGCGCAACTGAGCAAACAGGAAACCACCAAGATGCTGGTGCGGGGCCTGGCTCACGAAATCAAGAACCCCCTCGGGGGCATCCGCGGCGCCGCCCAGCTGCTGGCCCGCGAGCTGCCCGAGGACGGCCTGCGCGACTACACCAATGTGATCATCGAAGAGGCCGACCGCCTGCGCAACCTGGTCGACCGCATGCTGGGCTCGAACAAGCTGCCCTCGCTGGCCATGACCAACATCCATGAAGTACTGGAGCGGGTCTGCAGCCTGGTCGAAGCCGAAAGCCAGGGCTGCATCACATTGGTGCGCGACTACGACCCAAGCCTGCCGGATGTCCTGATCGACCGCGAACAGATGATCCAGGCCGTGCTCAATATCGTGCGCAACGCCATGCAGGCGATCAGTTCGCAGAACGAACTGCGCCTGGGCCGCATCACCTTGCGCAGCCGCGCCTTGCGCCAGTTCACCATCGGCCACGTGCGCCATCGCCTGGTGGCCCGGGTGGAGATCATCGACAACGGCCCGGGCATCCCGCTGGAACTGCAAGACACCCTCTTCTATCCCATGGTCAGCGGTCGCCCGGACGGTACCGGGCTCGGCCTGGCCATTACCCAGAACATCATCAGCCAGCACCAGGGCCTGATCGAGTGTGAAAGCCACGCTGGCCATACCGCCTTCTCGATCTACCTGCCTCTGGAACAAGGAGCCACCGCCTCATGAGCCGAAGTGAAACCGTATGGATCGTCGACGATGATCGCTCCATCCGCTGGGTCCTGGAAAAAGCCCTGCAACAGGAAGGCATGACCACCCAGAGCTTCGATAGCGCAGACGGTGTCATGGGCCGCCTGGCCCGCCAGCAGCCGGACGTGATCATTTCCGACATCCGCATGCCGGGGGCCAGCGGCCTCGACCTGCTGGCGCAGATTCGCGAGCAGCACCCACGCCTGCCGGTCATCATCATGACCGCCCATTCCGACCTGGACAGCGCCGTGGCATCGTACCAAGGCGGCGCTTTCGAGTACCTGCCCAAGCCGTTCGACGTGGACGAGGCGGTTTCGCTGGTCAAGCGGGCCAACCAGCACGCCCAGGAGCAGCAAGGGCTGGACGTGCCACAAAGCCTGGCGCGCACACCGGAGATCATCGGTGAAGCCCCGGCGATGCAGGAGGTGTTCCGCGCCATTGGCCGCCTCAGCCACTCCAACATCACCGTGCTGATCAATGGCGAGTCCGGTACCGGCAAAGAACTGGTAGCCCACGCCCTGCACCGCCACAGCCCGCGTGCAGCGGCACCGTTCATTGCCCTGAACATGGCCGCCATCCCCAAGGACCTGATGGAGTCCGAGCTGTTCGGCCACGAAAAAGGCGCTTTCACTGGCGCCGCCAACCTGCGCCGGGGGCGCTTCGAGCAGGCAGATGGGGGCACCCTGTTCCTCGACGAGATCGGCGACATGCCCGCCGAAACCCAGACCCGCCTGCTGCGGGTGCTGGCAGATGGCGAGTTCTACCGGGTCGGCGGCCACGTGCCGGTCAAGGTAGACGTGCGTATCATCGCCGCTACTCACCAGAACCTCGAGTCACTGGTGCAGGCTGGCAAGTTCCGCGAAGACTTGTTCCACCGCCTGAACGTGATTCGCATCCATATCCCGAGGTTGGCTGACCGGCGCGAAGACATCCCCGCACTCGCCCGCCATTTCCTTGCCCGTGCCGCTCAAGAGCTGGCGGTCGAGCCGAAGGTGCTCAAGCCGGAAACCGAGGAGTTCATCCGCAACCTGCCATGGCCGGGCAACGTGCGGCAGATGGAGAACACCTGCCGCTGGATCACCGTCATGGCCTCCAGCCGCGAGGTACTGATTGGTGACTTGCCGCCGGAGTTGCTGAACCTGCCCCAGGACGCTGCCCCCGTGACCAACTGGGAGCAGGCGCTGCGCCAGTGGGCTGACCAGGCACTGGCGCGTGGGCAATCCAACCTGCTGGACAGCGCGGTGCCAAGCTTTGAGCGGATCATGATCGAGACCGCCCTCAAGCACACCGCCGGCCGGCGCCGCGATGCGGCGCTGTTGCTGGGCTGGGGCCGCAACACCCTGACCCGCAAGATCAAGGAACTGGGGATGAATGTGGCGGGTGGCGATGACGAGGAAGGTGACGAGCACTGAGCGCTAGGTTAACCCTCGAGATCTTTGGGGCTGCTGCGCAGCCCTTTCGCGACACAAGGCCGCTCCTACACGGACCATCTGTGCCTCCGGGCTGATGGGTTACCTGTAGGAGCGGGTTCACCCGCGAAAGGGCCGGGCCTGCGGGCCAGTTTCTGCCAGGCATTGTGCATTGCCGGTACTACCGTATTCGCGGGTGAACCCGCTCCTACATCGATTGATGATGCCGGCCCGGCTCCGCAGGACTGCCGGCCACCCCCGCCCATTGTAAGCGGCCTTGTGCCGCGACAAGGCCGCAAAGCGGCCCCAGCTGTTTCAGCCTTCCGATGCACCGTTCCTGTGCCCGCTGCACCTCGCCAAGGCACAAACCCCCTCAAAAACCGGCCGAATCCCCCTCAAAGCCCAGTATTTCCGGGTTTTGCAAAATTGGCACGCCCCCTGCAATAGCTAATACATACCCAGTTTCGGGGGCCCTGGTACAGGCAGGCCGGGTGAACCCCTCTTTTATTAGCAACACCGCCGTTTTTGGGGACCTCGGTACAGGCAGGCCGGGCCATCCCCCCTTTACACGCAGTACGCCGTAGCCCTTTTGGGGACCCTGGTACAGGCAGGCCGGGATATCGCCTCTTTTATTCCTGCAGGCTCACCTGCAGCCGCCAGCGCCCAGCGTCTTCTGCACCGGCCCATTGGCCGTGCAGGGGGCGCGCGGCCACCACCGTCAGCAACAACCCCTCCTGGCTGTTCTGCAGCCGCCAGCTTACCGGTTTGCCGTTCAGGCTCAATTGGCCCTGCCGGGCCGTGCCCTGGGCCTGGAACAGCACAGCCACCGTGCCTTGGACGTTCTCGGCATGCAGCTTGGGTTCTTCGTTGAACCACAGCGCCAGCCCATTCGACAACACCTCTACCTGCTGCAACTGGCGCTCTACAGGGGCGGTCAGGCGGCCGATCATCAGCCCCACCATTACCCCGACGATCGCCAGCGACAGCAGCATGCGCGGCAACGCCTTCGAACGCACATCCGGTTCGGGGGTAGAATGCCCGTCATCCTCTTGCTTGGAGCCGTGCATGTTTCACGTCATCCTTTTTCAACCAGAAATTCCGCCGAATACCGGCAATATCATTCGCCTGTGCGCCAACAGCGGCTGCCACCTGCACCTGATCGAACCCATCAGCTTCGAACTGGATGACAAGCGCCTGCGCCGCGCGGGGCTGGATTACCACGAGTATGCCACGCTCAAGCGCCACCAGAGCCTGGCCGAATGCCTGGAAAGCCTGGGCAACCCACGGCTGTTCGCCTTTACCACCAAAGGCTCGCACTCGTTCCACGAGGTCGCGTACCAGCCGGGTGACGCGTTCCTGTTCGGGCCGGAGAGCCGCGGGCTGCCGGCAGAAGTCCTCGACAGCCTGCCCGCCGAGCAACGCCTGCGCCTGCCCATGCGCCCAGGCTGCCGCAGCCTGAACCTGTCCAACACGGTGGCGGTGACGGTGTATGAGGCCTGGCGGCAGAACGGGTTTGCCGGGAGCTGATGTGTAAGCCTGCACTGGCCCTATCGCCGGCAAGCCGGCTCCCACAGGGACCACGTGCGGCTTCCCACACAGCCAACAAAAAAGCGCCCCTAAAGGCGCTTTTCCGATACCGGCAGCAGTTACTGAACGGTTGGCGCTTCGCCGGCTTCCTGCATACGCTGCATTTCTTGCGCGTACAGGGCGTCGAAGTTGACCGGCGACAGCATCAGCGCCGGGAACGAACCACGGGTTACCAGGCTGTCCAGGGTCTCGCGGGCATACGGGAACAGGATGTTCGGGCAGAACGCACCCAGCGTGTGGCTCATCGAAGCAGCATCGAGGTTGGCGATGAGGAAGATACCCGCCTGCTGCACCTCAGCGATGAACGCGACTTCGTCGCCGTTCTTCACGGTGACCGACAGGGTCAGCACCACCTCATGGAAGTCGCCTTCCAGGGCCTTTTGCTTGGTGTTCAGGTCCAGGGCAACGCTCGGCTCCCAGGTCTGACGGAAGATCTGCGGGCTTTTCGGGGCCTCGAACGACAGGTCGCGCACATAGATGCGCTGCAGGGAGAACTGAGGGCTGTTGTCTTCAGCAGCAGCGCCGTTGGTCTGTTGGTCAGTCATGGCAGATCCTTATCCTAATGTTTTCGAATGCAGTGCAAATCAGGCCGCCAGCAACGCGTCGAGCTTGCCGGCGCGTTCCAGGGCATAGAGGTCATCGCATCCACCGACATGGGTACTGCCGATCCAGATCTGCGGCACCGACGTGCGGCCGGCTTTCTGGGCCATCTCGGCGCGCAGTTGCGGTTTGCCGTCGACCTTGATTTCCTCGAATGCCACGCCCTTGCTCTCGAGCAGGTACTTGGCACGCATGCAGTAGGGGCAGTAGTCGCTGGAATAAACGATGACGGGCTTCATATCACTTCACCAGGGGCAGGTTATCGGCTTTCCAGCTGGAAACGCCACCGCTCAGCTTGGCGGCGTTGTAACCGGCCTTGAGCAGATCGCGGCAAATGCTGCCGGACTGCTGGCCCATCGCGTCGACGACGATCAGGGTCTTCTCTTTGTGCTTGTCCAGCTCGGCCATGCGGTTGGCCAGCTTGTCCTGCGGAATGTTCACCGCACCCACGATGTGACCGGCGGAGTACTCCTTGGCCGGGCGGATATCGATCACCAGCGCCTTGTCGGCATTGACCAGGGCAGTCAGCTGACCGTTGCTCAGGCTCTGCCCGCCACGGCGGATTTCATTGATGAGCAGCAGGGCCAGCAGAATGAAGAAGATCGCAACCAGGATGTAGTGATCTGTCGCGAATTGAATCAGGTGAGCAACCATCAGCGGTGTTCCAGGCGATTGAAAATGCCGGCCAGTATACACAGCACCTTGGTACCACCAAAGCCCGACGGGCCGGCCACCAGACCAGCTTCATGTTGCCAGCGCACGCGCGCCGGTCGGGGGATGGGACGATTATTCGCCGCACGTGGCGTATTTGCCCTAAAATGCGTTTCTTTATCATCTTTGAACAACCGTGAGTTTGATTGATGACGAGTACGCCCAAACCCCTGGTCCTGATCATCCTGGATGGCTTCGGCCACAGCGAAAGCCCTGAATACAACGCCATCTACGCCGCTAACACGCCGGTCTACGACCGCCTGCGCGCCAGCCAGCCGCATGGCCTCATTTCCGGCTCGGGCATGGATGTCGGCCTGCCGGACGGGCAGATGGGCAACTCCGAAGTCGGTCACATGAACCTGGGCGCGGGCCGCGTCGTCTATCAGGACTTCACCCGGGTGACCAAGGCCATCCGCGACGGTGAGTTCTTCCAAAACCCGGTGCTCACCGGTGCGGTGGACAAGGCTGCCGGTGCCGGCAAGGCCGTGCACATCCTTGGCCTGCTGTCCGATGGTGGCGTGCACAGCCACCAGGACCACATCGTTGCCATGGCCGAACTGGCCGCGCAGCGCGGCGCGGAAAAAATCTATCTGCACGCCTTCCTCGATGGCCGTGACACCCCGCCACGTAGCGCGCAGTCGTCCATCGAGCTGCTCGACGCCACCTTCGCCAAGCTGGGCAAAGGCCGCATCGCCAGCCTGATCGGCCGCTACTACGCCATGGACCGCGACAACCGCTGGGACCGCGTCAGCGCCGCCTATAACCTGATCGTCGACAGCAGCGCCGAATACACCGCTGACACCGCCGTGGCAGGCCTGCAAGCGGCCTACGCCCGTGACGAGAGCGACGAGTTCGTCAAGGCCACGCGCATTGGCGCAGCAGTCAAGGTCGAAGACGGCGATGCCGTGATCTTCATGAACTTCCGCGCCGACCGCGCTCGCGAGTTGTCGCGCGCCTTCGTCGAGCCCGATTTCACCGAATTCGCCCGTGCACGCCTGCCAAAAATGGCGGCCTACATCGGCCTGACCCAGTATTCGGCGAAAATCCCGGCACCCGCTGCCTTTGCCCCGTCCAGCCTGAACAATGTACTGGGCGAGTACCTGGCAAAGCACGGCAAGACCCAACTGCGTATCGCCGAAACCGAAAAATACGCCCACGTCACCTTCTTCTTCTCCGGTGGCCGCGAAGAGCCATTCGAAGGCGAAGAGCGCATCCTGATCCCATCGCCGAAGGTCGCCACCTACGACCTGCAGCCGGAAATGAGCGCACCGCAAGTGACCGACCGCATTGTCGAAGCCATCGAGCAACAGCGCTTCGACGTGATCGTGGTCAACTACGCCAACGGTGACATGGTCGGCCACACCGGCGTGTTCGAAGCGGCAGTCAAGGCTGTCGAAGCGCTGGACAACTGCGTTGGCCGCATTGTCGAGGCGCTGGACAAGGTCGGTGGCGAAGCGCTGATCACCGCCGACCACGGGAACGTCGAGCAGATGGAAGACGAGTCCACCGGCCAGGCCCACACCGCACACACCACCGAGCCGGTGCCGTTCATCTACGTCGGCAAGCGCAACGTGAAAGTGCGTGATGGCGGCGTGCTGGCCGATGTTGCGCCGACCATGTTGAAGCTGCTGGGGCTGGAAAAGCCTGCCGAAATGACCGGCACTTCGATTCTGGTAGACGCCTGACAGCTGCAAGCTGCAAGCTGCAAGCTGCAAGCGAGAGGTGGCGCGCTTTTTCTTGCCGCTTGTAGCTTCACGTTTGCAGCTGATTCAATTTGCCCGCCCAGGCGGGCATACTAGGCCAGTCTCCATCCTTGGTACGCCAAACCCCATGCTTCGCGCCCTGATCCTCCTAGCCTTGTCATGCCTGCTCAGCCCGGCCTTCGCCGATGAGCGCGCACAGACCCAGCAGCAACTGGACGCCACCCGCCAGGACATTGCCGAGCTCAAGAAAACACTGGGCAAGCTCCAGGAAGAAAAAGCCGGTGTGCAAAAGGACCTGAAAGCCACCGAGACCGACATCGGCAACCTCGAAAAGCAGGTGGAGGCACTGCAGCAAGCACTAAAAAAGACCGAGGGCGAGCTGGAGCGCCTTGAAACCGAGAAAAAAAAACTCCAGACCGCCCGCGTTGAACAGCAACGGCTGATCGCCATTCAGGCCCGCTCGGCCTACCAGAACAACGGTCGCGAGGAATACCTCAAGCTGCTGCTCAACCAGCAGAACCCAGAGAAATTCGCCCGCACCCTGACCTACTACGACTACATGAGCAAGGCGCGCCTGGAGCAGTTGCGCACCTTCAACGAAACCCTCCGCCAGCTGGCCAGTGTCGAGCAGCAAATGTCTGCCCAGCAGCAACAGTTGCTGGCCCAGCGCGCCGACCTCGACAGCCGCCGCCAGGCCCTGGAGAGCGAACGCGGCAAGCGCCAGCAGGTATTGGCCAAGCTCAATAGCGACATGAAAGACCGCGACCAGAAGCTCCAGGCCCGTCAGCAGGACCAGGCCGACCTGGCCAAAGTCCTCAAGACCATCGAGGAAACCCTGGCACGCCAGGCCCGCGAGGCTGAAGAGGCACGCAAGAAAGCCCTGCTGGCGCAGCAGGAAGCGGAAAAACGCCGGCAGCAAGAGGCCCTGGCCGCCGCTGCGCGCGACCAGGCGCGCGAGCCTGAAGCGCCGGCAGAGCCGCCGAAAAAGGCCCGTACCACCCTCGGGCCGATGGTTTCCAGCGACGGTGCCAACTACGGCGGTGCATTTTCTGCAGCACGGGGCAAACTTCCTTGGCCAGTCAATGGTCGATTGCTGGCACGCTTCGGCGATGCACGCGGCAACGATGCCCGGGCCAAATGGGACGGCGTGATGATCAGCGCCAACCCCGGCACACAAGTGCGCGCCGTGCATGGCGGGCGTGTGGTGTTCGCCGACTGGTTGCGCGGCGCCGGGCTTCTGGTCATTCTCGATCATGGCAACGGTTACCTGAGCCTGTACGGCCATAACCAGAGCCTGCTGAAAAGTGCCGGTGACATCGTCAAGGCCGGTGAAGCCATATCCACCGTCGGCGACAGCGGTGGCCAGGACGCGGCAGGCTTGTACTTCGCCATCCGCCAGCAGGGCCGGCCTACCGACCCTTCGCAGTGGTGCCGGGGTTAGTCAACTTTCTACGGCGCGGCCCAAACGCTGCACCGATGCTCCGCAGGGAGCGCTTACAGGATCAGGAGTCCGTTCGACATGCTGCACTCGCCTCGTCTCACCCAGTTGGCCCTGTCCATCGCCCTGGCGGTCGGCGCGCCCCTGGCCACTGCCGCGGAGCCGGCCAAGGCGGCAGCTGTGCCGGCCACCGAGGTCACTGCCAAGGCGCCACTGCCACTGGAAGAGCTGCGCACCTTCGCCGAAGTCATGGACCGCATCAAGGCGGCCTATGTCGAGCCGGTAGACGACAAGACCCTGCTGGAGAATGCCATCAAGGGCATGCTCAGCAACCTCGACCCACACTCGGCCTACCTAGGCCCCGAGGACTTCCAGGAACTGCAGGAAAGCACCAGCGGCGAGTTCGGTGGGCTGGGTATCGAAGTGGGCCAGGAAGACGGCTTCATCAAGGTGGTCTCGCCGATCGATGACACCCCGGCCTCGCGTGCAGGCGTCCAGGCCGGCGACCTGATCGTCAAGATCAACGGCGCCCCGACCCGCGGCCAGACCATGACCGAAGCGGTGGACAAGATGCGCGGCAAGGTCGGCGACAAAATCACCCTGACCCTGGTCCGCGACGGCGGTAACCCCTTCGACGTGACCCTGGCCCGCGCGGTGATCCAGGTCAAGAGCGTGAAGAGCCAGCTGCTGGAAAACGACTACGGCTATATCCGCATCACCCAGTTCCAGGTCAAGACCGGCGACGAGGTGGGCAAAGCCCTGGCCAAGCTGCGCAAGGACAACGGCAAGAAACTGCGCGGGGTGGTGCTCGACCTGCGCAACAACCCGGGTGGCGTGCTGCAATCGGCCGTGGAAGTGGCCGACCACTTCCTCACCAAGGGCCTGATCGTCTACACCAAGGGCCGCATCGCCAATTCCGAACTGCGCTTCTCGGCCGACCCGGCCGACGCCAGCGAAGGGGTGCCACTGGTGGTGCTGATCAACGGCGGCAGCGCCTCGGCTTCGGAAATTGTAGCGGGCGCACTGCAAGACCAGAAGCGCGCCGTGCTGATGGGCACCGACAGCTTCGGCAAAGGCTCGGTACAAACCGTGCTGCCATTGGCCAATGACCGCGCCCTGAAGCTGACCACCGCACTGTACTTCACCCCCAATGGCCGTTCGATCCAGGCCCAGGGTATCGTCCCCGACATCGAAGTACGTCAGGCCAAGCTCACTGCCGAGGTCGACACCGACAACTTCAAGGAAGCCGACCTGCAGGGCCACCTGGGCAACGGTAACGGCGGCGCCGACCGCCCGACCGGCAGCAGCAAGCGTAAGGAGCGTCCACAGGACGACGACTTCCAACTGAGCCAGGCACTGAGCCTGCTCAAAGGCCTCAACATCACCTCGGGCAAATGATCCAGCCCGTGCGGTACCTGCTATGCCTGGTGTTCTGCCTGTTGGCCGGGGTCGCGCAAGCGGCGCCGGCCGGCAAGGCCTACATGAGCATCATCATCGACGACCTTGGCCAGAGCCCCGAGCGGGACAGCCGCACCCTGGCCCTACCCGGCCCGGTGACCATGGCCATCATGCCCGACACCCCGCATGCAACCGACTTCGCCCGCCAAGCGCACAAGGCTGGCAAAACGGTGATCCTGCACATGCCAATGGACCCGGCCACCGGGCCCTATGCCTGGCACCCCGGCATCGCCGGCCAAGAGCTGGCCCGGCGCCTGGACAGCGCCTTGCTCAAGGTGCCTTACGCGGCCGGCATCAACAACCATATGGGCAGCCGCATGACGGCCCAGCGCGAACCCATGGCCTGGCTGATGGGCGAATTGCAGCGCCGTCACCTGTTCTTCGTCGACAGCCGCACCAGTGCCGCCACCGTCGCGGCTGCAGAAGCACAGGCGCAAGGCCTGGCGCATGTCTCGCGGGATGTGTTTCTCGATGACGTGCGCACCACCGAAGCCATTGCCGGGCAGTTGCAACAAGGCGTGGCCCTGGCGCACAAGCAAGGCTCGGCAGTGCTGATCGGCCACCCTTACCCGCAAACGCTGGAGGTGCTGGCCCGCGAACTGCCCCGCCTGAAAAGCCAGGGCATCACGCTGCTGGGTCTGCCACAGATGATTGCCGAGCGGAGCAACCAGGCCATGCCGGCACATGGCCGGCAGGGCCGCTACAGCAACCGATGAACCTGGGTTCGGCCAGAAGCAAGCCGCCCCGAACCTACTGTGCTGTTGGACGATCGAAAGGAATGATCCCCGTGGCTTGCTGTAGTGTCAGCTTGCCGCGGTAAAGCTGCTGCCCTGTATCCCTGGCAACCTGGCTGCTCAGGTAACGCTGGGCCCACACCTTCAGGTGCCCCGAAGTAAAATCCCGGGCGTAGGCAGCCTGCGACCGCAAATGGAAATGCACAGCCCAGAGTTTACGGTTGTTTGACAAGAGCTGGACCAGGTACTCATCGAAAGCGCTACCGTCCGCCATGACATGCCGCTTGAGGTATACGACCTTGATCGCCTTCAAATCGTGAAGAAAGCGCAGGGCTTCGGCAGTGGGGCGGCTGGTGTGGGTGTACAGGGTGGTAAGTTGCACCTCCTTCTCTGCACGCAGCGTATCCACTTCCTGTTCCAAGGTCCTGATCAGCGCATCGTCGCCACCGGCATCGCGCACTACGCTCACTGCCTCGGTCAGTTTGTTCAGCTGAAGATCGTATATCCTGGCCACCAGCGACCCGCTGATATCGATCTTGACATAGGCCTTGGCTGAGGCTCGATGGTCATTGCTCTTATTCAGTAGGGACTGCACCCAACTAGCGAGATCGGCTAGGGGGGCTTCGTCGGGTAACGATGGCTGCTGGACCTCGCGCCACTCGCCATCTACTTGTTCAAAGGTGGCCAATACCTTATCGCTGATCTTCTCACGCACCTCGAGCAAGGATTGCCCTTCGATAAGGTTGCCGATCATCAGTTGGCCCTGGGCATTACGCACCAACCGCTGCGGCACGAGGGACGCCGGATAAGGCCTACGCCCGGTCGGTAGAAGGGGGTGATCCTGCTCATCATACGCTATGCCCAGACGTACGTTCACATCGAGCTTGAGTTTGCTGATGTGCTCCCGATAGCGCTTGATCATGGCCGGTTCGATCAACGCCCCACCCTCTCGGCAAACGCGATCGCTGTTGACCAGTGCAGCACTGTATTCGTCCCAGGCTTCGTGGAGGATGACAACCCTGTCCTGCGCCGGCAGGTTGGAGAAGGCCAACTCGCCGTGGGCTTCGGCCGCGTTGCGCAGGCTTGAGCTGGCCAGGGCAGCTTTGTAGCCTGCAAGTACGTCTGGCCGGTCGCTTTCCAGGTGCAGCGCCAGCTCGGCCAGATTCACCACCTGGTGTAAACGCAGTTGGACTGTACTGACGCGGCGCTTGGCAATTATGTCTGCGACGGTGCGTTTGGCGTTGCCCCCCCAATCCTGTACCTCGAAATCTTCCGGCGTTTCGGTCAACAATTGATCCAGCTGCTCACTCCCGACCAACATGCGATCCTGCACGTCGATCACGACTTGCTGTTTGACGCGCAACTTCTCATACAAATCCGCGAATTCACGAACTGGCCGCCCATCCAGCGCGTTTTGCATCTCCACAAGTTCGGGGTAATTCGCAAGGCTCCAGAGCTCGGTGAAAATAATCTCGGCATCGTTGATAGCGCTGTTGCGAACAACTTTATCGTGCTCGGCAAGCACCCCGTCCCAGCCCCCCTTTTCCCGCTCACGGGCAAATTTGTCTTCTCGCATGGTCGCGTGCAGCGCCAGTATTTCAATATCGGCGCCGACCGCAGCTTCCAGCTCCTTCAGCATCAGGTTCATCTGTGTGAAGTGGTCCTGCTCGAACGTAATCTTGCGCTCATCGTAAAGCGCGAGCGTTGTGCGCAACTGCGACTTCCCCGCCTCGTCTTCGGCGGGCAACGCGGCCAGCCTTTCGGATGCGTTGGCCCGAAGTTCCCTGAGTTTCAGCAGTTTTTCGCGCAATTCCTGCGCAGCCCTGGCAAAAGGCCCGGCTTGCTCTCTGGCCTCCCGGGCGCGGTTGTCAAGGTGACTTATCTTTTGGTGCAAGTCGCGAAACCGAGCACCCAGCCTCTCTTGAGTAAATCTTGGCCCCATGCCACCCCGCAGACCAAGCGCCGTGTCCACACGCCACGCGCCGTCGACGAAACGCAGCCAGGGCCCCGCGGCTCCGCCACCATCGACCACCCGTACACCCTCTGGCAACCGCTCCACGCGGTAGGTATCACTGGCCAGGGCTACATAATGATCGCCGTCGATCAGGTACAAGCCCGTCGCCGTACCTTGGTTCAAGGGCTGCACGCCCGCAAGCGAGACCGGTGCACGCATGGCCCTGAGTGCTTCGCGCTGTTCGCGCGGCAACCAGTTGAAGCCACTCTGACCTCGCCATGAAAAATCGAGCCAGCGACTCGGCAGCGCTTGGACAGGCGCAGGCATTTCCTCGATAGGCGCGATTGCAATTTCGGCAAATGCGCCGCGCTGCGCCTCAGGCCCCTCGACCTCCGCCGCACCGGGCAATGCATAGGCGGGAAAGGCTTTGGCGGGTTGCCTGGCATGCAGCAACACCATGCCCAGGTTCAATATCAGGTCAACCGTTGCCGCCGACCGATCAAACTCATTGCCACGCTCCAAGGCCTCAATGTCTCGCTGCAACGCGTTGAGCAATTGCACCAACCAGGCCACCGAGGCCACAGGCCCCCGAAGCGCCAAGGTCACGACATCGAACAACAGCCATGCCCCCTCGCACAAGGTCTGCCAGCGGCTCTCGGCGTTGGACACAGACTGTTCATCAGCTAGCGTCAGCAGCAGGTCCCGATTGGCTGTATAAAGTTTCTCGTCAATGTTGCTACGCCAGAATTCGATCGCCAGCCTGGCAGGTTCCGGACGCTCAGGCAGCGCATAGGGGTCGATGCCGATGACACTGATGTGCGGTTCGCGGAAACCACCATGGTCGTAGACAGGCCTGGCGCTGGGCTGCATCCAGTCGAGAATACTCTCCTGCAAAATCTCCGATTCACGCACGTGTTCGAGCAAAGTCGAGAGGCTGGCATATTCACGCAGCGTGTCTTTGGCGAACAAGGGCCGGTACAGCAACACCAGCGAGGGCTCCGCGCAAAACAGAATGTACATGCAGCGTACCGGGTCCGTGACCCTGGACGCTGCGCTACGCCTGAACGCCAGCGGAAACAGGATCATGCGCGGCGCGTCGGGGTCGACGTGCCCCGCACAATAGTCGACCACGCATTGCAGGCCTGACTCTTTGATCTTGCCGTCCATCTTGGCAGTGAGTGCAGCGGCCAGCAGTGCTGCACGCCATTCCCGCCCCAGGCGCGTGACCCGGTCCGCGCGCTTGGCCGGATCGTCCAGTTGCGCCGCGACATAGGCAGGATAATGGCTACCGATATCCACTTTGGTCACGAGGGCTCTGGCGGCGTCGGCATCGAGCCATACCGGTGCCTCACCCCCGCCACGCAGGTAAATGCGCTCGATTGCCGCCCCCTTGAGCGACGCGAGGTTGCCAATGGCAAATTCGGTGAGCGTCTTGCTCCCGGCGAAGGCCAATGGCTCGCCGCCGCCGGTGCCTGTGCCCGCCCCACCAGGGATCCCACGGGCCAGGTAAAGGTCGAATACAAGATCGTCCGGCGAGTTGTCTGCCCCGTGATCCTCGCGGATCTGCCTGGTCAGCCGTTGACGGGCGTAATCGGTCAGCGATTGAACGCCATCCAGTGCTGAGACCCCACCCGAGTCGAGCTGGTAAAGCGCGAGCTGCAGCAAGGCAGCGCTGCAGGCAAAACTGTCCTGCGCACTGGCCATCAACCCAGGGGGAGGTTGCACTGCCGGGGTTTCATCCGGGTACCCCACGAACCACGAAGAAGGGTCGCCAAGCTGGTCAAAACGCTGCTCAAGGGCCGGAACATCCTGGATATCGGCATAACGCGCAAGCTCGACCCTGGCGAGCACCGTATCGAGCAGCAGCGAGACCTGCTGGGCAAACACATTGCCGGTGGCGGGATAGCGTTGCCAACTCATCCGTTCGAAGGCGTAGCGTTGCGCCAGTTCGTCACGCAAGGCCAGGCCAAACGCGTGCAACGACTCGAAACTGCGTACTATCCCCGAAGGTGCGCACCACAGGATGACCTCACGCTCATCCCACTCGGCGGCTATCAGCATCTGGCATTGCAGTTGATCGTATTCCATGGAGGCACTGGTCAGCCGGGCCTGCACGAAGTACACCGCGGGCTGCTCATCACCGCCGTGCAGCAGGCCGCGGATACAGGCCTGCTCCTGCGGGTCCAGTCCCTGCCAGGGCAAGCTGCGCAGTAGCGCGAGCTTGAGCAGCAACTGCAACCATTCGTCGCGACTCACCCCGGCGCTGCCCTTGCCTCGCCAGAACTCGAGCTGGGCCTCGCAGAAGTGTCGTGGCAAGTCCTCAACCAGCTGGTTCAGGGCAGCTGACAAGTCAGGCAATTGCCGGGTGTCGAACTCGCTCGACGAGCCGGCAAAACGATGGCTGCCGGTGAGCCCGAGGTTGTAATGGCGCCCATCCGCCAGTGGCGCCAGGCTCAACGCCTGGGGGTCGAGCAAGGCTTCCAGAACCCGGTCCACAAAGGGTGTGGTGGTCCAATACGCGGTAGCGGGGTCTGGGCTGTCCAGCATCAGTGGGTCAGCATTTGTCAGGGCTGGCGTGGTGTTGGCCAACCATGGCAGGTGCGGCAGCAGCACGCGCAGTAGCTGCGCACTGGCGACCTGGCGCAGGGTCGGCCGGCCGTCGAACTGCCCGGCCACGGCCTGGCGGAAATCGAAGGGGGGTATCTTGTAACTCGTCATGCTGGGTGCCTCCGCTGAAAAAAACGCAGGCTGCGGTATTCAGGTGCGATACCCGCGCTACATATTGCTCAAAAAAAAGGCCTTGCACGGTGGGCAAGGCCTTTTCTTCATCGCAGCAGCGTCAGCTGTACACTCGCCCCAGCAACTGGCGATGGCTTTCGAACTGGTCCAGCACGTCACGCACGATCTGCTCGGGCGCAAAGCCCATCAGGTCGTACTCCTGGCTGCCGTCGTGCAGGTACACCTCGGCACGGTAGAAGCGTTGACGGACTTCCGGCTCGCCTTCCACCGGCGCCTCGCTCGGTGCCGCCAGGTAGCCGTCCAGGCTCACTTCGTAGACGAACGGGTTACCCTCTTCCATCATCACCCGCAGGCCCATCATGTCGCGCGCCTGGCCAACACGGGACTCCACGTCGAAGCCCAGGGTCTGCAACTGGGCAGCAGCCTCTTTCAGGGCCGGGCTGACCTGCTTGTCCATGAAGCGCTGCACCACGGCCTGGGTCGGCTGCAGCTCCAGCTGGGTCAGCCGCTCACTGAACCCGCGTCGGCCACGGGCAGCCAGTTCGGCGCGCTCCTGCTCTACCGCCACGTCCTGTTTCATGGCCTTGTACAGGCCGAACATGAACAGCACCAGCACCACCGAGAACGGCAAGCCCGCCAGCACGACCATGGTTTGCATGGCCTCGAAATTACCGGCGAACAGCAAACCGATGGTCACCAGGGTGATCACCACCGACCAGAACACCACCATCCAGTGCGGGGCATCCTCGTCGACCTTGCCGCCTTTGCAGGACAGGTTGGCCATCATCACCGCACCGGAATCGGCCGGGGTCAGGAACAGCACGAAGCCGACGAACACCGCCACCCCGATCACGAGCTTGGCTGCCGGGAAGTATTCCAGCAGTTGGTAGATCGACATCGAGGGTTGTTCCAGCGCAGTCTTGCCCAACTCGACCGCGCCCTGGTTGATCACCAGGTCCAGCGCCGTGTTACCGAAGATCGACAACCAGGCCAAGGTGAAGCCCAGCGGGATCAGCAGCACACCCATGACCAGCTGGCGCACCGTGCGGCCTTTGGAAATACGGGCGATGAACATGCCTACGAACGGGCCCCAGGAGATCCACCAGGCCCAGTAGAACACGGTCCACAGGCCCAACCAGCGCTCGGACTTGCCAGCCTCGCCCTCATACACGTACAGGTCGAAGGTTTTCAGCACGATACCATTGAGGTAATCGCCTACGTTCTGCACGAAGCCGTTCAGCAGGTGCAGGGTTTCGCCGCCCAGCAGGACGAAGATCAGCAAGCCGCTGAACAGCATGATGTTCAGGTTGGACAGGCGGCGAATGCCGTTTTCCACACCCGAAACCGCCGCCACGGTAGCCACGCCAGCCATCACCAGGATCACCACCAGCAGGTTGGTCTTGCTGTGGTCCATGCCGAACAGGTACTCCAGCCCGGACGACACCTGCATGGCACCGATGCCCAGGTTGGTGACCAGGCCCAACAGGGTGACGAACATGCCGAAGATGTCCACGGCATTGCCGGCGGCACCCTTGACCCAACGTTCGCCGACCAGGGGGTACAACGCCGAGCGCAGCGCCAGCGGCTGGTTATGCCGGTAGGCGAAGTAGCCCACGGCCAGGCCGACCAGCGCATAGATCGCCCAGCCATGCAGGCCCCAGTGCAGGAAGGTCAGCTGCAGGCCCTGGCGCGCGGCTTCGAGGCTTGCCGGGGTGCCCTCCGGTGGGTTGAAGTAGTGGTCCAGGGGCTCGGAGGCGCCAAAGTACAGCAGCGAAATACCGATGCCCGAGGAGAACAGCATGCCGGCCCAGGCGCCATAGCTGAAGTCGGGCTGGTCGTCCTTGCCGCCGAGCTTGAGGCTGCCGTAATCGGAGAAGGCCAGGTAGACGACGAACAGCAAGTAACCGCAGATCACCAGCATGTAGTACCAGCCAAAGGTGCGCGTCAGCCACTTCTGGGCCACGCCCAGCACCTGGCCGGCAGTTTCGGGTACAGCGATCAGCAAGGCAGTCAGAACTAGGATCATCAGCGCCGAGGTGAAGAACACCACGCGGTTGACCCGTACCCTCTCGGCGGGGGGCTTGGTAAGTGAGGCAGAACTCATTGCACGAATGCTCCGGGCAGTGCGGCTGTGGAGGCTAATCATTCTTTCCCGAGCAATTGGTGGAATATCCCCACTGCATCAGGTGTTATAAAAGCACCCTGGAAACCGTGATCCCGAATCGATACGTTGCAAAAAACAGACAGGTGGTCTGCTGCAAATGCCACGCTTTACCCGCTGGGTGCGCGCATTCGTCACAGATCACCCCGCCCGCTCCAAGGGCCCGCCGCAGGGCCGGGGCCACGTGGCAGAATCTGCATTTCGCATCGCTGATGCCCGTCAACGCCTTGTATTACGGGGGTTACGCGATTTCCTGGGGTGTCAATTCGTGCCTGCTCGACGACCTGAAAGACTGTCAATGGCACAAATTGTCGCAGAGCTTATTCTTTATTGATTGAACGTTCAATCAAAACAAAATAGACTGGTCTTCGCCGAGTCAGCCGCCTGTCGCCTGCTCGCAGGCCTGAGGAGATAGCAAGATGCCCAAGGTCGGTATGCAACCCATCCGCCGCCAGCAGTTGATCGAAGCCACGTTGCAGGCTGTCGACCAGGTCGGCCTGGGGGACGCCAGCATTGCGCTGATTGCCCGTTTGGCCGGGGTGTCGAACGGCATCATCAGTCACTACTTTCGGGACAAGAACGGCCTGATAGCAGCGACGATGGGTTACATCATGAATATGCTCAACGAAGGCGTTCGAGCACGTCGCCAGGCCCTGACGGACGACAGCCCGCGCGCTCACCTGAAAGTGATCATCGAGGGCAACTTCGATGCCAGCCAGGTGAACGGCCCGGCGATGAAAACCTGGTTGGCCTTTTGGGCTTCCAGCATGCACCAGCCCGATTTGCACAGGTTGCAACGGATCAACGACCACCGTTTGTACTCCAACCTGTGTTGCCAGTTTCGCCGTGCCTTGCCGCTTTACCATGCGCGCAAGGCCGCCCGTGGCCTGGCAGCCCTGATCGACGGTCTGTGGCTGCGCGGTGCCTTGTCGGGTGATGCATTCGACACTGGCCAGGCAGTACGGATTGCTTACGAATACATGGATCTACAACTGGCTAAGCAGCACACCCTGGGCACCAACGACCCGGCTGCTGAACAAGCGCGCACGGCCCTTGCCCACCCGGCAGGAGCGTGACGCAAAGCCAAACCACACACTGCACTTGCGAGGACACTATGGCCCGTTTCGGAACGCAAAAACTCTACATTGATGGCGCTTACGTCGACGCTGGCAGCGATGCCACTTTCGAAGCCATCAACCCGGCTACCGGCGAAGTCCTTGCCCACGTGCAGCGTGCGACCGAGGCTGACGTCGAGAAAGCCGTCGAAAGCGCCGAGCGTGGCCAGAAAGTCTGGGCTGCGATGACCGCCATGCAGCGCTCGCGCATCCTGCGCCGCGCCGTCGACATCCTGCGTGAGCGCAACGACGAGCTGGCCATGCTGGAAACCCTGGACACCGGCAAGTCGTACTCGGAAACCCGCTACGTCGACATCGTCACCGGCGCCGATGTGCTGGAGTACTACGCAGGCCTGGTACCGGCCATCGAGGGCGAGCAGATCCCGCTGCGTGAGTCGTCCTTCGTCTACACCCGCCGCGAGCCGCTGGGCGTGACCGTAGGTATCGGTGCCTGGAACTACCCGATCCAGATCGCCCTGTGGAAATCCGCCCCGGCCCTGGCCGCTGGCAACGCGATGATCTTCAAGCCATCGGAAGTCACGTCGCTGACCACCCTCAAACTGGCCGAGATCTACACCGAAGCCGGCCTGCCCAATGGCGTGTTCAACGTGCTGACCGGCAGCGGCCGTGAAGTCGGTACCTGGCTGACCGAGCACCCCCGCATCGAAAAGGTCTCCTTCACCGGCGGCACCACCACCGGCAAGAAGGTCATGGCCAGCGCCTCGAGCTCGTCGCTCAAGGAGGTCACCATGGAACTGGGCGGCAAGTCGCCGCTGATCATCTGCGCCGATGCCGACCTGGACAAGGCCGCCGACATCGCCATGATGGCCAACTTCTACAGCTCGGGCCAGGTATGCACCAACGGTACCCGCGTGTTCATCCCGGCTGAAATGAAGGCTGCCTTCGAAGCCAAGATCGCCGAGCGCGTTGCGCGCATCCGCGTTGGCAACCCGGAAGACGAAAACACCAACTTCGGCCCGCTGGTCAGCTTCCAGCACATGGAAAGCGTGCTGGGCTACATCGCCAAGGGCAAAGAGGAAGGTGCCCGCCTGCTGTGCGGCGGCGAGCGTCTGACCACCGGTGAGTTCGCCAAAGGCGCCTTCGTGGCCCCGACCGTGTTCACCGACTGCAGCGACGACATGACCATCGTCAAGGAAGAGATCTTCGGCCCGGTGATGAGCATCCTCACCTATGAAACCGAGGAAGAAGTGATCCGCCGCGCCAACGACACCGACTACGGCCTGGCCGCCGGTGTCTGCACCAACGACATCACCCGCGCCCACCGCATCATCCACAAGCTCGAAGCCGGTATCTGCTGGATCAACGCCTGGGGTGAATCGCCGGCCGAGATGCCGGTCGGTGGCTACAAGCAGTCGGGCGTAGGCCGTGAAAACGGCGTCAGCTCGCTGGCCCAATACACCCGTATCAAGTCGGTTCAGGTCGAACTGGGCGGCTACAACTCGGTCTTCTGACCGACAGTTGCAAGCCGCAAGCTTCAAGCTGCAAGAAAGAGCCGGTCGGCGTCAGACCGCCGGCCCTTGCAGATACCATCCATTCGCAAGCTTCGCCCAGCTGCTTTTTCTTGCAGCTTGTAGCTAGAAGCTTGCCGCTGCATTTCGGAGAAATGCCATGGAATACGATTACATCATCGTCGGTGCCGGCTCCGCCGGTAACACACTGGCCACCCGCCTGACCGAAGATGCCGGCGTCACCGTACTGCTGCTGGAAGCCGGCGGCCCCGACTACCGCTTCGACTTCCGCACCCAGATGCCAGCAGCCCTGGCCTTCCCGCTGCAAGGCCGCCGCTACAACTGGGCCTACGAGACCGACCCGGAGCCGTTCATGGACGGCCGCCGCATGGAGTGTGGCCGCGGCAAGGGCCTGGGTGGTTCGTCGCTGATCAACGGCATGTGCTACATCCGCGGCAACGCCATGGACTTCGACGGCTGGGCAGAACTGCCAGGCCTGGAAGACTGGACCTACCTCGACTGCCTGCCGTACTTCCGCAAGGCCGAAACCCGCGACATCGGCCCTAACGACTACCACGGCGGTGACGGCCCGCTCAGCGTCGCCACGC
This sequence comes from Pseudomonas juntendi, assembly GCF_009932375.1. Classification (GTDB taxonomy): domain Bacteria; phylum Pseudomonadota; class Gammaproteobacteria; order Pseudomonadales; family Pseudomonadaceae; genus Aquipseudomonas; species Aquipseudomonas juntendi. The sequence goes on along the minus strand of NZ_BLJG01000063.1, from coordinate 46,382 downwards.
CCAAAGCAGGCAACAACCCGCTGTTCAACGCAATGGTCGAAGCCGGTGTACAGGCCGGTTACCCGCGTACCGAAGACCTCAACGGCTACCAGCAGGAAGGCTTTGGCCCGATGGACCGTTCGGTGACCAAGAACGGCCGCCGCTCCAGCACCGCCCGTGGCTACCTGGACCAGGCCAAGAAACGCCCGAACCTGACCATCGTGACCCACGCCCTCAGCGACCGCGTGCTGTTCGAAGGCAAGCGCGCGGTTGGCGTCACCTACCTGGTGGGCGACAGCGAAGAGCGCGTAGAAGCCCGTGCCCGCAAGGAAGTGATCGTCAGCTCCGGCGCCATCGCTTCGCCGCAGCTGCTGCAGCGCTCCGGCGTTGGCCCGCGTGCCCTGCTGGAAAGCCTCGACATTCCGGTGGTGCACGACCTGCCGGGCGTGGGTGAAAACCTGCAGGACCACCTGGAGCTTTACCTGCAGTACGCCTGCACCCAGCCGGTGTCGCTGTACCCGTCGCTGCTGTGGTGGAACCAGCCGGCCATTGGTGCCGAGTGGCTGTTCAACGGCACCGGCATCGGCGCCAGCAACCAGTTCGAGGCTGGCGGTTTCATTCGCAGCCGCCCGGAATTCAAGTGGCCGAACATCCAGTACCACTTCCTGCCGGTGGCGATCAATTACAACGGTTCCAATGGCGTGAAGGAGCATGGCTTCCAGGCGCACATGGGTTCGATGCGCTCCCCGTCCCGCGGCCGCATCCAGGCCAAGTCGAAAGACCCGCGCCAGCACCCGAGCATCCTGTTCAACTACATGTCCTCCGAGCAGGACTGGCAGGAATTCCGTGACGGCATCCGCCTGACCCGCGAAATCATGGCCCAGCCGGCACTGGACCCGTACCGTGGCCGCGAAATCAGCCCCGGCGCGCATGTGCAAACCGATGAAGAGCTGGACAAGTTCATCCGCGAGCACGCCGAAACCGCCTTCCACCCGTCCTGCTCGTGCAAGATGGGCACCGACGACATGGCGGTGGTCGATGGCGAAGGCCGTGTGCACGGCATGCAGGGCCTGCGCGTAGTGGATGCGTCGATCATGCCGTTGATCATCACCGGCAACCTCAACGCCACCACGATCATGATCGCCGAGAAAATCTCGGACAAGATCCGTGGTCGCAAGCCGTTGCCACGCAGCACCGCCGAGTACTACGTGGCTGGTGATGCCCCGGTCAAAGGCAAGCCGATGCGTGAAGTGAAGCAGGCGTAAGCCTGCACCGGCCGCATCGCCGGCAAGCCGCCTGCCACAGGTTGAGCACCGGCAACATGACAAAAGGCACCCACCGCGGTGCCTTTTGCACATCTGCAGAAACGCTTTACATGCTGCCAATTCATCAGGTTAGAATCGATTGGCACGCGACTTGCCAGTCATTCCCCTTTCCAGCGTTATCCCGGAGTACCTGCCTTTGGATGCCAGCACCATCAACAGCCTGTTCCTGATCGGCGCATTACTGGTGGGCGCGAGTATTCTGGTCAGTTCGCTGTCGTCGCGCCTGGGCATCCCTATTCTGGTCATCATTCTCGCCGTGGGCATGGTCGCCGGTGTCGATGGTGGGGGCATAATCTTCAACAACTACCCGACCGCCTACCTGGTGGGCAACCTCGCCCTGGCGGTGATCCTGCTCGACGGCGGCCTGCGCACACGGGTGGCGAGCTTTCGCGTAGCGCTATGGCCGGCACTGTCGCTGGCCACGGTCGGGGTCATGATCACCACAGCCCTGACCGGCCTGGTTGCTGCCTGGCTGTTCAACCTGAGCCTGATCCAGGGCTTGCTGATCGGCGCCATCGTCGGCTCCACCGACGCCGCAGCGGTGTTTTCGCTGCTGGGCGGCAAGGGCCTGAACGAACGGGTCACCGCCACCCTGGAGATCGAGTCGGGCAGCAACGACCCGATGGCGGTCTTCCTGACAGTTACGCTGATCGACATGATTGCCAGCGGCCAGACCGGCCTGCACTGGAGCCTGCTCACCCACCTGCTGCGCGAGTTCGGCATCGGCGGGTTGCTGGGCCTGGGCGGCGGCTGGCTGATGCTGCAACTGGTCAACCGGATCAACCTGGCCGGTGGCCTCTACCCCATTCTGGTGGTGGCCGGTGGCCTGGTGGTGTTCTCGCTGACCAACGCCCTGCACGGCAGCGGCTTCCTGGCTGTGTACCTGTGTGGCCTGGTGCTGGGCAACAAGCCGATCCGCAGCCGCCATGGCATCCTGCACATGCTCGACGGCATGGCCTGGCTGGCGCAGATCGGCATGTTCCTGGTACTGGGGCTGCTGGTGACACCGCACGACCTGCTGCCCATTGCCCTGCCGGCACTGGGCCTGGCGTTGTGGATGATCCTGGTGGCGCGGCCTCTGTCGGTGGTGGCGGCATTGCTGCCGTTCAAGGCCTTCCACGGCCGCGAAAAAGGCTTCATCTCGTGGGTTGGCCTGCGCGGCGCGGTGCCGATCATTCTCGCGGTGTTCCCGCTGATGGCCGGCCTGCCGGACGCCCAGCTGTTCTTCAACCTGGCTTTCTTCATCGTGCTGGTGTCGCTGCTGGTGCAAGGCACCAGCCTGCCGTGGATGGCCAAGCTGCTGAAAGTGACGGTACCACCGGATCCGGCGCCCATCTCCCGCTCTGCGCTGGAGGTGCACATCACCAGCGAGTGGGAAATGTTCGTCTACCGCCTGGGCAAGGAGAAGTGGTGCATCGGCGCCGCCCTGCGCGAGCTGAAGATGCCGGAAGGCACACGCATCGCCGCCCTGTTCCGCGGCGAGCAGTTGCTGCACCCCTCTGGCAGCACCGTGCTGGAGGTCGACGACATGCTCTGCGTGATCGGCCACGAACACAACCTGCCGGCGCTGGGCAAACTGTTCAGCCAGGCGCCGCAGCGTGGCCTGGACCTGCGCTTCTTCGGCGACTTCGTTCTCGAGGGCGATGCCGAACTGGGTGCGGTGGCCGCACTGTATGGCCTGAAACTCGATGGCCTGGACGCGAAAATGCCGCTGGCGCAGTTCATCCGACAGAAGGTCGGAGGCGCTCCAGTAGTAGGTGACCAGGTGGAATGGCACGGCACGATCTGGACCGTGGCGACCATGGTCGGGAACAAGATCCAGAAAGTGGGCGTCAGATTCCCCGAAGGAACGCGACCCGGACCAGGATTGTTCCTCTAAACTTCGTTTCTGCCGGATCCACAAGTAGTCTGCCTATGTCCCTGCGCGCATACCTTCGCACAGCCCTGCTCGGGCTGTGCCTGTCCCTTTCCTTCGCGGCCACCGCGGCAGAGCCGCCAACGGCTGCCAGCATTCAGAACAGCCTCGACAAGATTGCCGAGCGCAAGCTGCCCGAGGCCGACCAGAAGGCCTTGCAGCAGGTTCTGGAACAGACCCTGAGCCTGCTGGCCAGCAAGGACGACAACGAGAAGAAGCTGGCCGCCCTCAAGCAGCAACTCAGTGCCGCACCCAAGGAAACCGACGACAGCCAGAAAGAGCTGGCCCGGCTCAAGCAAACCAAGGTTCAGCCGGTTGCCCAGCGCTATGCCAACCTCAACGTGCAGCAGCTCGAACAAATGCTCAGCGAGCGCAACACCCAGCAGGGCGAGCTGCAGAAGTCGCTGTCCGACGCCAACAGCCTGATCATCAACTCGCAGACCCGCCCCGAACGTGCCCAGGCCGAAATCAGCAGCAACCAGACCCGCGCCCAGCAGATCAACACCATCCTCAAGACCGGCAAGGACGGTGGCAAGTCGATCAACGCCGACCAGCGCAACCAGCTGAACGCAGAACTGGCTTCGCTCAACGCGCTGACCCTGCTGCGCCGCCAGGAACTGGCCGGCAACAGCGTGCTGCAGGACCTTGGCAACGCCCGCCATGACCTGCTGATCGAGCGTGCCGCGCGCCTTGAGCAGGAAATCCAGGACCTGCAGACGCTGATCAACGACAAGCGCCTGGCCCAGTCCCAGGAAACGGTCACCCAGCAATCGATCGAGGCGCAGAAGGCGGGCGGCAGCAGCCTGCTGGCCACCGAAAGCGCAGCTAACCTGAAGCTGTCCGACTACCTGCTCAAAAGCACCGACCGCCTCAATGAGCTGACCCAGCAGAACCTGCGCACCAAGCAGCAACTGGACAGCCTGACCCAAGCCGACCAGGCGCTGGACGAGCAGATCAACGTGCTCAAGGGCAGCCTGCTGCTGTCCAAGATCCTCTACAAACAGAAACAGACCCTGCCACACCTGAAACTCGACCGTGACCTGGCCGACCAGATCGCCGACACCCGCCTGTACCAGTTCGAGGTCAGCCAGCAGCGCGAGGTGATGAGCAGCCCGGTGACCTATGTCGACAAGCTGCTGGCAGCCCAACCGCAGGAACAGGTAACCCCGCAGTTGCGCAAGGCCCTGCTGGAGCTGGCGATCACCCGCAGCGACCTGCTGGAGCGGCTGAACCGCGAGCTTTCGGCGCTGCTCAACGAATCGATCACCCTGCAGCTCAACCAGAAACAATTGCTGGGCACTGCCCAGAGCCTGCGCACCACCCTCGACGAACAGATGTTCTGGATCCCCAGCAACAAGCCCCTGGACTGGGACTGGCTGCGCACCGTGCCGCAACGGCTGGCCGACCAGGTCGCCAACCTGCCGTGGGCCTCCAGCCTGAGCGAGCTGACCGACGGCCTCAGCCACCGGCCGCTGCTGTTCCTGCCGCTGTTGCTGGTGATCGGCGCGCTGTTATGGCGGCGCAAGTACCTGTACCAACGGCTGGGCAAGGTGCACCAGGACATTGGCCATTTCCGCCGCGACAGCCAGTGGCATACGCCACAGGCGATTCTTATCAATATCCTGCTGGCGATGCCGGTCAGCCTTGTCCTGGCGTTGTGCAGCTATGCCCTGCAAATCGACGCCCGCGGGCAGAACGCCAACCTCGGCGCGGCCCTGTGGCAACTGGCCCAGGCGTGGCTGGTGTTCTATACCGCCTACCGCATCCTTGCACCCGGCGGCGTGGCGGAAGTGCATTTCCGCTGGTACAAACCCCAGGTCGAGTTCCTGCGGGGCTGGGTACGCCGCCTGGGCACCGTGGTGCTGGCCCTGGTCGGGGTAGTGGCGGTGGCCGAGCACCAGCCGTCGGCGCTGGCCGACGATGTACTGGGTATTGGCGTGGTGCTGGCCTGCTATGCGCTGATGGCCTGGCTGCTCAGCCGCCTGCTGCTCAGCAGCCCGGCGCACCGTGACACTTCGCTGTTCCGCAAGGCGGTCGGCGTGGCGTTCACTGCGCTGCCTATCGCCCTGTTCGTCGCGGTGTGCTTCGGCTACTACTACACCGCCCTGAAACTCACCGACCGGCTGATCTACACCCTCTACCTGCTGCTGTTCTGGCTGGTGATCGAGGCCGCCTTCGTGCGCGGCCTGTCGGTTGCGGCCCGCCGCCTGGCCTACCAACGGGCACTGAGCAAGCGCGCGGCGGCCAAGGAAGGGCTGGACGGCGAAGTGGTGGTCGAAGAGCCGACCCTGGACATCGAGCAGGTCAACCAGCAATCGCTGCGCCTGATCCGCCTGGCCCTGCTGGGCGGTTTCATCGCTGGCCTGTACTGGGTATGGGCCGACCTGCTCTCGGTGTTCGCCTACCTCAACAACTTCGTGCTGTACGAATACACCAGCGGCACCGGCGCCGCTGCCAGCATGGTGCCCATCAGCCTGGGCGACCTGTTGGGGGCACTGGTGATCGTCGGTATCACCTTCGCCCTGGCCGGCAACCTGCCAGGCCTGCTGGAGGTGCTGGTGCTGTCACGCCTGAACCTTGCCCAGGGCAGCGCCTACGCCACCACCACCCTGTTGTCGTACACCATCGTCGGCGTGGGTATCGTCAGCACCCTGTCGACCCTGGGGGTCAGCTGGGACAAGCTGCAATGGCTGGTGGCGGCGCTGTCGGTGGGCCTGGGCTTCGGCATGCAGGAAATCTTCGCCAACTTCATCTCCGGCATCATGATCCTGTTCGAGCGCCCGGTACGCATCGGCGACACCATCACCATCGGCAACCTGTCGGGCACGGTGAGCAAGATCCGCATCCGCGCCACCACCATCACCGACTTCGACCGCAAGGACATCATCGTCCCCAACAAGACCTTCATCACCGGCCAACTGATCAACTGGTCGCTGACCGACACGGTCACCCGGGTCACGCTGAAGCTGGGCATCGACTATGGCTCCGACCTCGACCTGGTGCGCGAGCTGCTGCTCAAGGGCGCGCATGAAAACCCACGGGTGCTCAAGGACCCGGAACCGATCGTGTACTTCCTCAACTTCGGCGAAAGCTCGCTGGACCACGAACTGCGCATGCACGTGCGCGACCTGGGTGACCGCAACCCGACGCTGGATGAACTCAACCGCTTCATCAGCCGCGAGTTCAAGGCGCACGACATCAAGATCTCGGTACGCCAGGTCGAGGTGTTCCTGATGGACGCAGCCGGCGGCAAGCAGCAGCTGATACCGATGGAGCAGCCCAAACCCGATGGCACCCAACCTGTGTGAGTGGACGCCATAGGGCATGAACGCCCAGAATGCCTGCGAGGGCTTGGCCCTCGATCGCCGGCAAGCCAGCCCCCACAGCTGGGCCCCGCAAAGCGGCCCCAATGGCACCGACTTCCAGGAGCAGCCCGTGAAAGCCCTCGACCAACTCACTTTCGACAACCGCTTCGCCCGCCTGGGCGATGCGTTTTCTACCCAGGTGCTGCCCGAGCCCATCGCCGAGCCCCGCCTGGTGGTGGCGAGCGAGTCGGCCATGGCGCTGCTGAACCTCGACCCGGCCCAGGCCGAACTGCCTCTGTTCGCCGAACTGTTCAGCGGCCACAAGCTGTGGGACCAGGCCGACCCAAGGGCGATGGTGTACTCCGGCCACCAATTCGGCTCGTACAACCCGCGCCTGGGCGATGGCCGCGGCCTGTTGCTGGCCGAGGTCCTGAACGACGCCAATCAGCACTGGGACCTGCACCTCAAGGGGGCCGGCCAGACGCCGTACTCGCGCATGGGCGACGGCCGCGCCGTGCTGCGCTCATCGATCCGCGAGTTCCTCGCCTCCGAAGCCCTGCACGCCCTGCACATTCCCACTAGCCGCGCGCTGTGCGTCATCGGCTCGAGCACCCCGGTATGGCGCGAAACACGTGAAAGCGCGGCCATGCTCACCCGCGTGGCGCAGAGCCACGTACGCTTCGGTCATTTCGAGTATTTCTACTACACCAAGCAGCCTGAGCAGCAACGGGTGCTGCTCGACCACGTCTTGCAACAGCACTACGCCGAGTGCGGCACCGCCGAGCAGCCTTACCTGGCGATGTTCCGCACCATCGTCGAGCGCAACGCCGACCTGATCGCCCGCTGGCAGGCCTATGGCTTCTGCCACGGGGTCATGAATACCGACAACATGTCGATCCTCGGCATTACCTTCGACTTCGGCCCGTATGCCTTCCTCGACGACTTCGACGCCAATTTCATCTGCAACCACTCCGACGACCGTGGTCGTTACAGCTACGCCAACCAGGTGCCCATCGCCCACTGGAACCTCAGCGCGCTGGCCCAGGCGCTGACCACGGTGGTCGAGGTGGAGCCGTTGAAGCAGGCGTTGAGCCTGTTCCTGCCACTGTACCAGGCCCGTTACCTGGACCTGATGCGCAGGCGGCTGGGCCTGACCACAGCCGAGGATGACGACATGGCGCTGGTCGAGCGCCTGCTGCAGTGCATGCAGCGCGGTGGTGTGGACTACAACCTGTTCTTCCGCCGGCTGGGCGAGCAACCGGTGGCCGAAGCGTTGAAGGTGGTACGCAATGACTTCATCGACCTGGCCGGCTTCGATGCCTGGGGCGCCGAATACCTGGCCCGCTGCGAGCGTGAAGCCGGTAATGCCCAGGGGCGCCGCGAACGCATGCATGCAGTGAACCCGTTGTACGTGCTGCGCAACTACCTGGCGCAGAAAGCCATCGAGGCAGCTGAAGCGGGGGATTACAGTGAAGTGCGGCGGCTGCACCAGGTGCTGAGCAACCCCTTCGAGGAGCAACCCGGGATGCAGGCCTACGCCGAGCGCCCACCGGAATGGGGCAAGCACCTGGAAATCAGCTGCTCTTCCTGATTGGCGCTTCCCCCTGTGGGAGCGGCCTTGTGTCGCGATGGGCTGCAAAGCAGCCCCAAAAATCTCGAGGAACCAACATGTCCGAACCACTGGTCATCCCCTGCCCCCACTGCAACGGCCTCAACCGCTTGCCTGCCGAGCGCCTGGGCGACGCGCCGAAATGCGGCCGCTGCAAACAGCAGGTCCTGCTGAGCGCCCCTTTCGAACTCACCGAAGCCAGCTACGCCAGCCAAATCAAAGGCGACCTACCGCTGTTGGTGGATGTCTGGGCCGACTGGTGCGGCCCGTGCAAATCGTTCGCCCCCACCTTCGAACAAGCCGCCCGCCAACTGGCCGGCCGCTGCCGCCTGGCCAAGCTCGACAGCGAAGCCAACCGCAACCTGGCCGGGCAACTGGGCATCCGCTCGATCCCCAGCCTGCTGCTGTTCAAGAACGGCCGCGAAGTCAGCCGCCAGGCCGGGGCGTTTCCACTCCAGGCGTTGTTGGAGTGGGTGCGCAGCCAGGGGGTTTAGTTTTCAAGCGCTTGCCAGCAGCGACTCATAGGGAATGCGAAGGCCATCATGCAGGCGCTTGATCATGGAAAGGCTCAGCCCGCGCTTCCCGCTCAGTACTTCCGAAACTCGCCCGCTTGGACCGATGTACGGTTCAAGATCTCTTGGCGTGAGCCCCTGCTGATCCATACAAAACTTGATAGCCTCGATGGGATTGGCGGGGTGAATGGGATAGTGCCTGTTCTCGTACACTTCGATCAGTGTCACAAGCACTTCCATTTCATCAGCCTCAGGCGTGCCCGCTTCAGACTGAAAAATGGCTTCGAGGCGCTGGAATGCTGCTCGAAGATCGTCCTCGTTACGAATCGGCTTAATATTCACAGATTGTCTCCACATCAATCTCGTCATAGCGCTTGTGCGTACCGACGAACTTCACCCAGGCGATACCGGCGCGGTATTGCATCTCAACCACACGCCGGTACTTGTTACCCCACTAAGGAGGCGGGCTAGATACCTACTCGCTGCGCTCCAGCAAATCATGCAACTCGACAAACTGCTGCGTCAGCTTGTGCCTGGGCTCCAGGTGAATCAGCGGCAGGCTGGCGTGGTGCGATTCACGCATCTTCACCGAGCTGCCAAGGTACACCGGCAGCACCGGCAGCCCTTCGGCCAGCAGTTCGTCGAGCATCTGCTGCGGCAGGCTGGCACGCGACTGGAACTGGTTGACCACGATGCCTTCGACTACGAGGTCTTCGTTATGGTCTTCCTTGAGGTCTTCAATTTCGGCCAGCAGGCCATACAGGGCCTGGCGCGAAAAGCTGTCGCAGTCGAAGGGAATCAGCACACGGTCAGCCGCGATCAGCGCCGAAACTGCATAAAAATTAAGCGCCGGCGGGGTGTCGATGTAGATCCGCTCGTAATCCTCGTCTAGCTCATCGAGCAGCTTACGCAGCTTGTTGATCTTGTGCTTGGCCTCGAGCTTGGGCTGCAGGTCGGCCAGTTCAGGCGTTGCAGTCACCACATGCAGGTTGTCGAACGGGGTTTCATAGATATCCACCCTGTTCTTCTTGCTGAATGGCCCGCTGGACAGGCTCTGCTTGAAGAAATCGGCGATACCCATGGGGATATCCTCACCCGTCAGCCCGGTGAGGTACTGTGTCGAGTTGGCCTGGGCATCCAGGTCGATCAGCAGGGTCCGGTAGCCTTCATTGGCACTGACCGCCGCCAGGTTGCAGGCGATGCTCGACTTGCCCACGCCACCTTTCTGATTGAACACCACGCGCCGCATGGTTGACCTCCGTGTTTCAACGAATGCCCGAGTATGTGGCGGTGTCGCCGCCATGGCCAGTGCCATTCGCCTGAAGCAGCTGCGCAAACGCCTTGGCCATGGCCGACCCGCCGCCTTCGCGCTGCACCAGCCACACCGCGGTCATCGCCCCCTCGTCGAGCAAGGTGCGGTACACCACCCCTTCGATACGCATGCGCTGGAACGAGGCCGGCAGCACCGACACCCCCAACCCCGCCGACACCAGGCCGATGATGGTCATCGCCTCCCCTGCCTCCTGGGCAAAATGCGGGCTGAACCCGGCCTGCCGCGCCAGGCTCAGCAACTGCGCATGCAAGCCGCTGCCATAGCTGCGCGGGAAGAACACGAACGGCTCATGGGCCAGCGCCGCCATGTGCACGCCTTGCCCGCTGGCTTCGGCCAGCGGGTGTGAGGCATTGATCACCGCCACCAGTGGCTCGCGGAACAGCTCGGTGGCCAGCAACCCTTCCGGCAGCGGCATTGGCCGCATCAGGCCGACTTCGATGGACTCATCGAACACCCCTTCGGCAACATCGCGGCTGCTCATTTCCTTGAGGTTCAGGTGCACTGCGGGGAAGCGCTGGCGAAAGGCATGAATGGCCTTGGGGATCTTCGATGTGAACGGGGCCGAGGAGGTAAAGCCGATCTTCATCTCGCCCAATTCACCCAGTTGTGCACGCCGCGCCACATCCGCGGCCTTCTCCACCTGCGCCAGCACCTGACGCGCCTCGCCCAGGAACAGCCGGCCTGCCTCGCTCAGCTCGACCCGGCGGTTGGTGCGCTCGAACAAGCGCGCCCCCAGCTCCTGTTCCAGCGCCTGGATCTGCTGGCTCAGCGGCGGTTGCGAAATGCCCAGTTGCTGGGCGGCGCGGCCGAAGTGCAGCTCTTCTGCCACGGCAATGAAATAACGCAGATGGCGCAGTTCCATGGTTCGCTCCAAACAAGTCGCACAACGTCTTAAATAGGTCGAACAATATATTGGATCTAATCATTAGCCAGCTATATGCTTTTTTCATTGCACCAGAGGTACCCGCCGTGAAAACTGCTGTAGCCGCGCAGCCCATCGAACTCGAACCTGCCACCTTGACCGACATGTGGATCGAAAAAGGCACCCCCGCCTTCATGAAGACCGTGCTGGCCCTGTTCAGCGGCGGCTTCGCCACCTTCGCCCTGCTGTATTGCGTACAGCCGATGATGCCGTTGCTGTCTAAAGAATTCGCCATCAACGCCGCACAAAGCAGCCTGGTGCTGTCGGTGTCGACCGCGATGCTGGCGTTCGGCCTGCTTGTCACCGGCCCGATCTCGGACCGCATCGGCCGTAAGCCGGTGATGGTGTTCGCCCTGGTGTGCGCCGCGCTCTCCACCCTGGCCAGCGCGGTGATGCCGAGCTGGGAACTGGTGCTGGCCACCCGCGCGCTGGTCGGCCTGTCGCTGAGCGGCCTGGCAGCAGTGGCCATGACCTACCTGAGCGAAGAGATCCACCCCCAGCACATTGGCCTGGCCATGGGTTTGTACATCGGCGGCAACGCCATTGGCGGCATGAGCGGGCGGCTGATCACTGGCGTGTTGATCGACTTCGTCAGCTGGCACACAGCCATGCTGACCATCGGCGGCCTGGCCCTGGGCGCCGCCCTGGTGTTCTGGAAGGTGCTGCCGGAGTCACGCAATTTCCGCCCGCAAACGATGAGCCCGCGCAGCCTGCTGGACGGGTTCGTCATGCATTTCAAGGATGCCGGCCTGCCCTGGCTGTTCCTGGAGGCCTTCCTGCTGATGGGTGCCTTCGTCACCCTGTTCAACTACATCGGCTACCGCCTGCTGGCCGAGCCCTACCACATGAACCAGGCACTGGTCGGCTTGCTGTCGGTGGTGTACCTGTCCGGCATCTACAGCTCGGCGCAGGTCGGCGCCTTGGCGGACAAGCTGGGCCGACGCAAGGTGTTCTGGGCCAGCATCGTGGTCATGGCGTGTGGTTTGCTGATGACCCTGGCCAGCCCACTGGCCATGGTGATCGTGGGCATGCTGGTGTTCACCTTCGGCTTCTTTGGCGCCCACTCGGTGGCCAGTAGCTGGATCGGCCGGCGGGCGCTGAAAGCCAAGGGGCAGGCGTCGTCGCTGTACCTGTTCAGCTATTACGCCGGCTCGAGCGTGGCCGGTACGGCGGGCGGGGTGTTCTGGCACCAATGGGGCTGGAATGGCATCGGCCTGTTCATAGGCAGCTTGCTGGCAGTGGCGTTGCTGGTGGCGCTACACCTGAGCAAGTTGCCACCGAAGTCGGGGTGAGGCATTCGCGGGCACGCCCGCGAACTGGCCCGGGAATCAGTTGATGATTTCGACGATATCCACATCCACTTCACGGCTCATCAGGTGTTTCTCCACCTCACCGGTCAGCTTGACCTTGGTCTTGTCGTTGAATGGCGTCGGTGGCAGGTCTTCATCATCGATTTCCACGGTGATGGTGCCGGTGTTGTCCTTGAATTCGTATTTATCGTCGTTGTTGATCTTCTTGGTGACGAAGCCCTGCAGCACCACCGGCGTGTCATCGGCGGCATCGTTCGCAGCGGCCACGGTGGTTACTGCTTGCGCACCCGGGCCAGTATAGCCGGCAGCCAGGGCAGCAGTGCTGAACAGCGGGGCGAGGATCAGGGCAAGGTAACGGGTTTTCATGGAGGCAGGTCCTGTTTCGGTTTGGATGGGAACAGCCTACCGAAGCTGGCTGAATCCAATCTTAATCGCCCCAGGCTTCGTCCAGTTCCAGCGCCAGCTGCACCTGCAACTGCTCGCCAGTCACCTGTAGCTGCACACTGCGCAGCTGTGCGCCGTCACGTTCCAGCGTGTGCAGCCAGCTCAGCACTGCCGTGGGCTGGCCTTCGAGGCTGACGTCGAGCTGAGTGGCCCGAGCCTGCAGCCCGACAACGCGCAAACCGGCGGCCAAGGCACGCTCATTGAGCGCGGCGGGCGTCAGTGCCCGTACCGCTTCGCGCCCCCCGACCGGCGCTGACGCCACCTGCTGCAACTGCCCGGCCAGCTCCAGCGCCTGCCCATGGGCAAGCTCGGCCTGCAGCAAGCGCTGCTTGCCAGGCACCCAGGCCAGTTGCCAGAGCACCAGCATGGCCACAGCCCATAGCGTGACCCTGAGCAGTGCCCGGCGAGTGGCAGGTAGCGTTTGCCATTGGCGCACAAGGGCCTGCTCAAACCTGCGCTTCATCGAGTCCCGCTCCAGGTCAGGGTTGCCCGCACCCCTTGGGCGGTCTGCCGGGCCTGGTCCATCAGCACGGCAGGGGCCAGCAGGCGCAAGCGCTCAAGGTCATCGAACCCTAGGGCCAGCACATCCATACGCCACCCTTGCGCAGGGCTGAACGCAGCCCGCTCGAGGGTGATGTTCCCGGTTTCCACCAGCGGCTGCGCGACGGCCGCCAGGCCTTCCATGCGGGTGGTCGCACGAGGGCCGGCCTGCAACGCCCTGACGCGCACCGCCAGGTCACCGGTGACGGGCTGCCCGGGCGCCCACCGCTGGAATGCCTGAACGTTTTCGGCATGCTGTTGAGCCACGCGCTGCAACAGCCCCTCGACACGCCAATGATCGGCCACGCACAGCATGGCGAAGCCCAGCAGCACTGCGCCCGCCAACGCCGACCAGGGTAACGCCAGGCGCTGACGGCGGAATGGCCCCTGGCGCAGGTCCAGCGCCTTGGCTCGCCCTTGCAGCAAGGTCTGGAAGGCATTGTCGACCCTGTGGTTGACCAGCGGTTGCCCGCCATCGGCAGCGGCGGCCTGCCAGGCCATCGGCGGCAATTGCCGCGCCACGATTTCGGCTGCCTGGGGCGTGGCGACCAGCCACGGCCCACCTCCGCCGCCCACCAGCCAGCGCCCATCAAGCCACAGTGCACTGGGCTGCTCGCCACCCAGCAGGTCGGCGTCGACATGGACCGCGGCCGGGTCGATACCCAGGGTTTGCAACAAGGCCAAGACATTGCGCAGCACCTGACGCTCTATCACCAGCGCACGGCGGTGCCCTTGCATATCCGCTGCGGCAAAAACCAGGTGCACCGATTCCAGCGCCGCTGCCAACTGCTCTTCGGCGGCGTAGGCCAATGCTTCAGGCTTCGGCCGCTTGCCTGGCACGGGGCCGATTTCGCAACTGCCGAGCATTTCCATCGGCAAGACAAGGATCACAGGGCCGGCCAGGGTCGCCCCGAGCGCGTCCAGACGCGTCTTGCGCACGCTGCGATCGGCTGCTCGCAGCCACACCGGCCACTGCGCATCGGCCGCCGCAACGCCCGCGGGCAATAGGTACAGCCAGGTTTCACTCATCTGCTCTTCGCTCCCGCATTGCAGTAAACACACGCCGCACCACACGAACCTGGTGCGTGTTCAAGTCGATCTCCAGGTCGCTGTACAGGTACATGCGCCTCCCTGCCTGCTGTGCCTGCACCTCAAGGCGAAACCAGCGGCTGGTCACGGCAAGCCCGCGCCTGTTCACGCCCACGCCTTCCAATTGCGCAGAGGCCAGAAAACGCTCCACCGTCGGGTAGCCCGCCTCGGGGCGTTGCCGTACCAGGTCGGCGGCCACCGCTGGCGACAACTCCGCCAGTGCTGCCAACAGGCGTGCCGGGGCCGTGTTGATGTTGAGCCGCGCCTCCTTGGGCAACACCACTACCCAAGGCTGCAAACGCGCCATCACCTCGGCAGTGACGCCCGGCAGGGCCCGCAACTGGGTAGGGTCCAGCAGCGGCTGGCCCGCCAGCGCCTCCAAGGCCGGCGGCGCCACCTGCAGTGCATGGCACAGGCGCTGCCAACGCTCGAGCAGCAAGGGGTCGGGGGTTTTACCTGCGGTCAGGGCGCCGAGGTTGAAGCGCCCTGCGAGGTCCTCCAGCTGTAGTTGCACCCGGCCTTCGCCCAAGGTCAACACACGGGGTTGGCCCCAGCCCTGCCGCCCGTGGGTCACCTGCAGGATCTCCCCTACCTCACCCCGCAGGCTCGCAAGCGCCTGTTGTTCGCCGGCTTGCGCCAGGCGCAACAGGCGCGTGGCATCGAGCTGCTGGGCAACACCGCCAAGCAGCAGGCGATGGCTGTGCAACATGCCGGCTACCAATAACGTCAGCAGCGCCATCACCAGCAGCACGGTAATCAACGCCAGCCCCTTCTGCCGTTGCCGCTTCACTGGCTGGCCCCGCCAAGCGGCAGTACCCGCCGAATCTGCGCCAAGCGCCGGGTGGACAGGGTCACCTCCAGCGCCTGCGGTGGCAGGGCCCGGCGCTGGGCCATTGGCCAATGCGCCTGCCAGCCGCTACCGGGTACATGCAGGCGCCACTGCAGTTCGCCCACACCTTCGAGCAAACGCTGCGGGCGCGGCTGGCCCTGCCCCTGGGTGCGCCGCTGGCGCCACAGCACGCCGTCGGCGAGCCAGTATTCGACCACCCTCAGTTCGCTGCGCTTGAGCGCCTGATGGTCGGGTTCGCGGGTCAGCCATTGGGCCCGGTCGCCGTTCAGCAGGATGCCGTAACCGCCCTTGCCCAGGCTCGCCGGCAGATACCCTTGCAAGGCATCGCGCTGGATCAGGCTCATGGCCCTGCCCAGCGCATGCAACTGCTCGGCCTGGGCCTGGCGCGCACGCTCGGCCCGCATGACCACATCCAGCACACGCGCACTGCCCACCGCCAACAAGGCAAAGAGGGCCATGGCCAGCAGCAGTTCGATCAAGGTGAAACCGCGCTGGCGGGGCCTAGCGTGAAGCATCGCTGCCCCCCTGCCACCCGGTGGCCTGGTGCAACACCTGGCGATCGGCCGCAAGGCCCACGCGCACCTGAACCTCCAGCAGGCCAGCCCCGCCCAGCCGTCGGCGGCTTTCCTGCAGCAGCCAGCGACGCTGGCCGAACATCACCTCCACACTGCGCTGGCCGGGCGCCAGGGCCGGTTGCAGGCGCATTTCCAGCAGGTGGTTGTCGGCGACCCAGCTGGCAAAAAGACGGTCCTGCAACCCCTGCGACTGCACCAGTATGCGCTGGCTGGCCGTGCTCACCGCCACGGCCAGCACCGCGAAGATCGCCAGCGCGACCAACACCTCGAGCAGGGTGAAGCCGCGTTCAGGGCTGGAACTGCGGGGCATTGAGGCCATCGCTCGACAGGGAGACCAGGCGCACGGTGTCGGCCTCGAAATACAGGGAAAACGGCGTGTGCTCGTCATTGCCGTACATCACCAGTTGCGGCGCCTTGCCAGGCACGGCGGGTGGCACTGGCAGCCCATCGATCTGCAGGCGCAGGTCCAGGCCAATATCGCGCTGCTGGCCCGCGGGCTCCCAGCTGTCACCGCGGGCCTTCAGCAGCTGATAGCCTTGCGGGTCGATTCGGATACCCAGCGCCACGCCCTCCAGCACAGCCTGTTGCCGTGCGTGTTGCACCAGTTGCAGGAACAGGTTGGCCTCCTGGCTGGCCAGGCGCTGCGGGTCGCGCCCGATACCGAGCCCCGCCATGCCCATGACGATGCTCAGCAGCAGCAGGACCAGCAACAGTTCCAGCAGTGTGAAGCCTTGCGCGCGGGGCCGTTTCATTCAGACCAGTTACCGATATCGGCATCCATCTGTTCGCCGCCCGGCTGCCCGTCGGCACCCAGCGAGTAAAGGTCATAGCCCTGGTTCGAACGGCTGCCCGGGTTCACGTACTGGTAAGGCGAGCCCCAAGGGTCGGTAGGCGTACGCTTCAGATAGCCCTGGGTACTCCAGTTGCGCGGCAATGGCGCCACGCTGGGGCGTGTGACCAAGGCGTCCAGGCCCTGCGCGGACGTTGGATAACGGCCGTTGTCCAGCCGATAGATTTCCAGCGCGGTGGCGATTGACTGCAGGTCGGTGCGGGCTGCGGTCAGCTTGGCATGGTCGGGACGGCTCATCACGTTGGGCAGCACCAGCGCGCCAAGCACGCCCAGGATGATGACCACCACCATGATTTCGATGAGTGTGAAGCCACGTTGCGCGTGGCGTGTAGAACGAAGGGACATGTCAGTTGACCAGTTGGTTGAGGTTGAGGATCGGCAGCAGGATGGCCAGCACGATGAACAGCACGATGCCCCCCATCACCAGCAGCATCAGGGGTTCGCAGAGGCTCACCAGCAGCGCGATACGCCCTGCCAGTTGCCTGGCCTGGAGGTCTGCGGCACGTTCAAGCATGGTGTCCAGTTCACCGGCGCGTTCGCCGCTGGCGATCATGTGCAGCATGAGCGGTGGCAGGGTGTCGCTGCGTGTCAGGCAACTGGCCAAGGCGCTGCCCTCGGCCAGCTCGCGGGCGGCCTGCAGCAGACGCTCGCGCAGGGTGAGGTTGCCGATCACCGCCGCAGCGATGTTCATCGCTTCTACCAAGGCCACGCCGCTGCGCCCCAGGATCGCCAGGGTGCTGATGAACCGCGCCGCCTCGCTGGCCCGCGCGAATTCGCCATAACCTGGCAGGCGCAGTGCCAAGGCATGCCACCGGCTACGCCATGGCGGTTGTTGCAGGGCCCACGCGCCCAGAGCAATGCCGGCCAGCAGCAGCGTGAGCGCTGCCAGGCCGTACTGGTTGGCGGCATCGCTCAGGGCAATCAGCACTTGCGTGGCCAACGGCAGGCGCGCCTGGTCGCGGGAGAATGCCTGCACCACATCAGGCACGACATAGCCCAGCAGAAACCCCACCACCAGCAACGAGACGGCCAGCAGAATCACCGGGTAGACCATGGCCAGCTGCACTTTCTGCCGCAAGGCTTGCTCGTCCTCGCCATGCGCGGCCAAACGTTCGAGCACGTCCGCCAAGCGCCCGGAGCGCTCCGCTGCGGCCACGGTGGCCCGGTAGATGACCGGGAACGCCCGCGGGTAATGGGCCAGTGCCTGGGCCAGGGCATGGCCTTCGGCAACCCGCTCTGCCACGCCGCGCAACACCTGCCGCTCCTGGCGCCGGGTGCCTTGCTCGGCAACCGCCTGCAAGGCTTCGGTCAACGGCAGCCCGGCCTGCAGCAGGGTCGCCAGCTGGCGGGTCAGCAGCGAGCGCCGGGCCAGGCTCAAACCGCTGCGGTTCAGCACGCCCGCCAGCAGTGACCGCGGCACGGGGCGCAGTTTCAGCACCTGCCAGCCTTGCTCGCGCAAGGTTTGCCGAGCCTGACGCGCCCCTGGGGCTTCCAGCGTACCGCGCTGGCGGGCGCCCTTGGCATCCTGGGCCTGATAGCGAAACAGCGGCATGTCAGTCCTGCCCGGTCACGCGCAGCAGCTCTGCCACGCTGGTCTGCCCTTGGCAGACACGCTGAACACCGTGCTGGAACAGGCTCGGCGTGTCCTGGCGAATCAGTTCATGCATGGCAGCCTGGGATGCCTGGGTGTGGATCGCCTGAGCCAGTGCGGGCTTGACCACCACCATCTCGTGCAAGGCCAGGCGCCCACTGTAGCCCGCCTGGCATTCACTGCAGCCCTGCGCCTGGTAAAGCTGCGCGGGCAGCCCGGCAGGGTTGCCCAAGGCGCTGGCCATGGCCTGGTCCACCTCGCAGGCCACCTTGCAGTGCGGGCAGAGCCGGCGTACCAGGCGCTGGGCCATCACCCCGGCCAGCGACGAAGCCAGCAGACAGGTATCGATGCCCATGTCGGCAAGCCGCGTGATTGCCCCCAGCGCGCTGTTGGTGTGCAGGGTGGAAAGTACCAGGTGGCCCGTCAGCGACGCCTGCACCGCGATGTTGGCGGTTTCCTTGTCGCGGATTTCGCCCACCATGACCACGTCCGGGTCCTGACGCAGAATGGCGCGCAGGCCACGGGCGAAGGTCATGTCGACCTTGGGGTTGACCTGGGTTTGCCCGATGCCGGCCAGGTGGTACTCGATCGGGTCCTCCACGGTGAGGATATTGCGCGACTCCTGGTTCAGGTACGCAAGCGCGGTGTACAAGGTGGTGGTCTTGCCCGAGCCGGTTGGGCCGGTGACCAGGAAAATGCCGTGTGGCTTTTCCAGCATGCTCATGAAGCCAGCACGCACAGCCGCCGGCATCTGCATGTGGTCGATGTCCAGGCGCACGGCCTGCTTGTCCAGCAACCGCAGCACCACCCGCTCGCCATGGGTGGCAGGCAGGGTCGAAACGCGCACGTCGACTTCATGGCCAGCCAGGCGCAGGCTGATGCGACCGTCCTGGGGCACGCGCTTCTCGGCGATGTCCAGGCGCGCCATGACCTTGATACGCGAAACCAGCAGGGCAGACAGTTCCCGCGGGGGCGACAGCACTTCGCGCATGACGCCGTCGATGCGCATGCGCACGCGCAGCTGATGCTCGAAGGTTTCCAGGTGGATATCCGAGGCCCGCGAGCGCACCGCTTCGCTGAACAGGGCATTGAGCAGGCGGATGATCGGCGCATCGTCTTGCTGCTCGAGCAGGTCGCTGGTTTGCGGGAAGGCCTCGGCCAGCCGTGGCAGGTCGATTTCCTGGTCCAGGCTCTGAACGATCGATTGCGCGGCATCCTCACCCAGGCCGTAGCAACTGGCCAGGCGCTCGGCGAAGTCGGCTTCGCTCACCTGGCGCAGCGGCCAGGTATTGCCCAGCAAGCGGCAGGCTTCGGCCAGGGCGGCCAGGGACGCGCCTTCTCGCATCATCAGCACCGGCTCGGGCGCCTGGCGGTCGAGCAGGATCCCGTGACGCCGGGCAAAGCCGAATGGCAGCTCAGGGCTCATGGCTGTGGCACTTGCGCGCTTGGCAAGCGACGCGGCTCGAACAGGCGCTGGGCATCAGCCGGCAAGGGCGAATCATCGGCGGCGCGCACCCCGTCGTAGGCCCTGCGCCCAACCTCGACCCGCTCCGCCTGGCTACGCAGAATGGTCGGGCGCAGGAAGACCATCAGGTTGGTTTTCTCCTGAATGTCGCTGCGCCAGCGGAACAGACCGCCAAGCCACGGAATGCGGCTGAGCAACGGTACCCCACGCTCGACCTTGCGCATGCTGTCCTTGATCAGGCCGCCAATCACGATGATCTCGCCGTCGGAGGCCAGGATGGTGCTCTTGAGCGTACGCTTGTTGGTGACCAGGTCGTTCTCGGCCGTGCTCGGCGCGATTTCGGAGCTTTCCTGCTCGACCTCCAGGCGCAGGCTTTGCCCCTCATTGATGTGCGGGCGCACCTTCAGGCTGATACCGATATCCTTGCGTTCGACTGTGGTGAACGGGTTCTCCGAACCACTGCCGGGGGTAACGTAGGAGCCGGTCTTGAAGGCGACGTTCTGCCCCACCAGGATATGCGCCTCCTGGTTGTCCAGGGTCAACAGGCTTGGCGTGGACAACAGGTTGCTGCGGCTGCTGCTGGCCAAGGCCGATATCAGCGCGGCAAAACGGTCCGTGCCAATGGCCAGGGCAGCACCACCCGGCAGCTTGGCCTCCTTGCCCAGCAGGTCGGCCAGCCCGGTGCCACTTTCGCTGAACGTGACCCCGCCGTTGAGCCCGCCGGTGCCCACGCCCCACTGCACACCCAACGCTTCATCGATGCTGCCGCTGACTTCGACGATTGCCGCATGGATGAGGACCTGCGCCCGTGGCTGGTCCAATTGCTGGATGATCTGCTCGACGCTGCCCAGTGTCTGCGGCTCGCCCAGCAGCACCAGCGCATTCTGGTCGGCATCGGCCTTGACCACGGCGTCGCCAGTGAGGTTGGCGCCCAAGTCACGGGTGCCCGGCGCGCCATCCAGGCGCTTGCCCACCTCACCCAGCACGTCGGCAAGCTGCTCGGCGTTACTGTGCTGCAAGCGCACCACACGCCAGTTCTGCGCGGTGGCGGGTGCCGCCACATCCAGCGAACGGGTCAGTTGTGCCAGGCGCTGCCTGGACTTGGCCGGGCCGAGGATCAGCAGGCGGCTACCGTTGGCGTCGGCCACCACCTGCACACCGCTGTCCGGCCCCCCGGCGGCCGCTTCGACCACGGCGAACACGGCCTCGGTCTGGGCGTTATGCAGGGTCACCAGCTCATAGTCGTGCCGCTGGCCGCTGTCCAGCTGCAAGACCAGGCTCTCCAAGCGTTCAAGGTTGGCTGCAGAGTCGGTCACCACCAAGGCGTTGGCCGAGCTGGAGGGGCCAATGTAGCCGCTGCTGGACACCAACGGCCGCAACAGGCCGGCCAGGTCGGCAGCGACGCTGCCCGACAAGGTAAAGACGCGCGTGGTGAACGCGGCCGGTATGGCCTCCACCTGTTGGTTGGCCCAGGCCTTGGCTTCGCTCGCCGGCAGCACCAGCAAACGGTCGCCATCATTCACGGCGGCAAAGCCCTGGGCGTTGAGCACCGAGTAGAACAGCCGGCGTATGCCTTCGCGGTCCAGGGCTTCGTTGGAAAGCACGGTGATGCGCCCCTGCACGCGGGGGTCGAGGATGATGGTCTGGTCGAGGATTTCCCCCACCTCACGCACCACCTCGCGTACGTCGGCATCGCTCATCGCCAGTTGCCAGGTGGGCATTTCAGCCAGCGCCAGGGAACAGCACAGGGTCAAACAGGCGCCGAACGAGGCGCCTTGCAAATATCGCTTGAAAGTCATTGCACCTCCCGCAACAGGCGGGATGAAGGATCAGAAACCGGGCGCGGGCGAGGGGCCGCCCCCATGGGCAGAAAAACGCTGGGGCCAGGGATAGCCAACGCCACGACTTCCTCGCGGCCGTCGACCCACAGCACGATGGAGCGCACATCGATACGGCGCAGCACACCGTGGCCCGCAATCCGCTCACCCACCCGGTAGACAGCCTCGCCCCCAGCGCTTTTCACCAACGCCCGCGCCCCGCCCTGGCTGGATACGAAGCAGGCCTTGAGCGTGATGTCCGCCCGGCTAGACCGCTGGCGCTCAGGCTGAAAGCCGAATGCCAAGGCCAGGGCGGTCGTCGAGAACGGTTGCTCCGGGGCGGCTGCCGTGACCAGCGCCGAGGCCGGCAGCAGCGGGGGCGCAGTTAATGGATACAGCCGTTCCCGCGCTATCAGCCCGGCAAGCGTTACCAGCACCAGCGCCAGCCAGATCACATGCGATGAGCGCTTCATCCGAATCAGGGCAGCATGCGCCGCAGTACACGGCGCCCGGCCAGCTCATGCAGCACCACGGCGCCAATGTGCACCGACACGCCTAGGGCCAGCAGCAGGCACGCGCAGATGTGGACCTTGAACCACAGGCCGTGCCAGAACGGTTCGCTCAACAGCGGCGCGAGGGTGAACCAGCCGAACACGTCGATGGGCCGGTCCATCATCAATACGCCGGACAGCAGCACGATCGCGGTGGTCCAGTACAAACCTTCATGGACAAGATGGGCGATCCGCTCGCCCCTGGCTGCACCCTCCAGGCTGCCGGGTTTGAACAGGGTCCGCCGCAGCAGCCAGCGCAGCAGGAATATCGGGATGAACAGGGTGGTCATGGCCACGTTGACGAACGCAACCAAGTGAAACGTGGTCGGGGTGACATTCAGGTGCGCCACGTAGAAGCCGCTGAGCAGTACCCAAATGATGACCAAGGCAGAGACCCAGTGCAGGAGGATCTGCTGCCAGGCATATTTTCGTGCTTGCATAAACAGTACTCGAAGGGCCTGGCCCCCCGTCGAGGGGCCAGGTGTGCTGCATTACTTCTCGATCCAGGCCATGTTCCAGTGAGAGCCGGTACCTGGCTCGAACTGGGCGGCATTGGCGGAGTACTGCACGCAGTAACCCGAGTTCGGGAAGGGCTGGCACTCGTAGACCTTGCCATTCTTGGGCTGCAGTACCTTGGTGCCGGCCTGGTAGCTGGACAGCGACTCCGGGAAGACAAAGTCGTACGACCCGTCACCCGATGCCTTGAGCTGGACCGTGCGCTCATCCTGCAGCAGCTCGCGCTCGCGCTTGTCCACGCCGACGACCTTGAGGGTGTGCTCACCTGGCACGCTGGCGACGTTCAAGGCGAACGGCGCGCT
Source organism: Pseudomonas juntendi (assembly GCF_009932375.1). Classification (GTDB taxonomy): domain Bacteria; phylum Pseudomonadota; class Gammaproteobacteria; order Pseudomonadales; family Pseudomonadaceae; genus Aquipseudomonas; species Aquipseudomonas juntendi. The sequence continues at coordinate 23,582 of NZ_BLJG01000063.1, read as the reverse complement.
GCCGTTGACCAGTTGCCGTGCGTAGGCGACCTGCTTGTTGCTGGCGTCGAACAGCCGCGCCGATACAGTCAAGGCCTTGTTGGTCATGACGGTAAAGTCCACGCTACCCTGGCCATCAGCGATGGTGTACTCAGGTTTGACATCATGCAGGTGCAGGGTGGCGGGCTCACCGGCAGCGGCCTTGAAGTCGAGGATGTAGTTGGTCAGGCCACTTTCGGCTTTGGCGAAGATGCTGTTGGAGCCCTGGACAGGCTCGATGTTGCCGTCGGCGTCCATTTGCCCGGCACGGACCAGCGTCTGGGTTTCGTTGATCTGCCTGGCGAGCTTGTAAGCCCAGTTGGCAGCGATACCTTCTTCGGCGTTGTCGATGGTGACGCTCACATGGTGCGACGGACGCTCGCCATTGGCATCGAATGCGCGGGCCGTCACCTGGTCGCCCACTTCAAGGTCTCGGCTGGCGCTGATCTCGGCCAGGCGCGGCCATTCGGGCGCAGGCCCGCCGTCAAGTTGAATATCGACGTCAGCCACGCTATGGAAGGCCTTGTCGGTATCCCCCACTTTCCAGACACCCAGAATCACGTGCTGGCCTGCACGATCGGCTGGCAAGGTGCAGCTATGCTTGGGGTTGGTGCCAGTGCCGCTGGCAGGCACCTGGTTGTTGCCATCGACTACACAGAACGGCGCGTCGTCGAACGAGGCGCGGCTCAGTGCGGTATTGGGGTTCCAGTCGGCTTTGGTGATGAAGTATTCCCACGTGGTTACCGGGTGCGGCGCCTGGTAATGCCAGTCGAACTGAATGTTCCGGTCAACGATGGGGGTCAGATGCCAGCGGTTGGCCGACTGCTCGTCGAGGGCACCGAAATCGCCACGGACACCACCGCTGGCAATTTTCCCGTCAACAGGGCCGGCCGCCGGGAATCGCCCAATGGCCTCACCGACCGACCACGGTTCGTACTGAGCGCCGCCACAGTTGCTGTTCAGATTCTTGTGGTTGGCATGGCACAGCGCTGCACGTGAAGGCGGGTCAGCCAGATGTCCGTGTGCCTGGGCAACCTGAACCTGCAAACCTGCACCTGCGATAGCCATCCACACACCGGTGGCAACAACGCTTCTGCGCAGGGTTTTTCTTGTATTCATCACGAACTCCGAAGGTTGAATGCAAAAGGGCACATTCACGCGCGGCGAATGTGCCCTCTGCTCAAGGGAGGTCGGACATTAGAAGAAACATCTGTGCCTATATGTAGGAATACGGCTGAACGTTCGGCACATTTTCGGAAATGCACGGCAGCGGCAGGCACGGGCTCCCCAAACCCTGGTTCGGGGAGCCTGGAAACTCAAACGTGGTATTGCGCCGACAGCTCGTGCACCGCGTTGATGAACACGCCTGCGTGCTCCGGGTCGACTTCCGGGGTGATGCCGTGGCCCAGGTTGAACACGTGGCCGTTGCCGTGGCCGTAGCTGGCCAGGATGCGCGCCACTTCCTGGCGGATGGCCTCTGGCTTGGCGTACAGCACGGTCGGGTCCATGTTGCCCTGCAAGGCCACCTTGTCGCCCACACGGCGACGGGCGTCGCCAATGTCACAGGTCCAGTCCAGGCCCAGGGCATCGGCACCGGCCTCGGCGATGCTTTCAAGCCACAGGCCACCGTTCTTGGTGAACAGGATGACCGGCACCTTGCGCCCTTCATGCTCGCGGATCAGGCCGCTGACGATCTTGCGCATGTAGGCGAGGGAGAACTCCTGGTAGGCCGCCGCTGACAGGTTGCCGCCCCAGGTGTCGAAGATCTGCACGGCCTGGGCACCGGCAAGGATCTGCCCGTTGAGGTAGCTGGTCACCGACTGGGCCAGCTTGTCCAGCAGCAGGTGCAGCGCTTGCGGGTTGTCATAGGCCATGGCCTTGGTCTTGCGGAAGTCCTTCGACGACCCGCCTTCGACCATGTAGGTGGCCAGGGTCCAGGGGCTACCGGAAAAACCGATGAGCGGAACGCGGCCGTTGAGTTCGCGGCGGATGGTGCTGACTGCATCCATCACGTAGCCCAGGTCTTTTTGCGGGTCGGGAACCGGCAGGGCTTCGATATCGGCCGGGGTACTGACGACCTTCCTGAAACGCGGGCCTTCGCCGGTTTCGAAGTACAGGCCCAGGCCCATGGCATCGGGGATGGTAAGGATGTCGGAGAACAGGATCGCCGCGTCCAGCGGATAGCGGTCCAGCGGCTGCAAGGTAACCTCGCAGGCGAACTGCGGGTTCATGCACAGGCTCATGAAATCGCCTGCCTTGGCACGGCTGGCGCGGTACTCCGGCAGGTAGCGCCCGGCCTGGCGCATCATCCACACCGGGGTGACGTCTACGGGTTGCTTGAGCAGTGCACGCAGGAAACGATCGTTCTTCAGGGCAGTCATGTCGGCATCCGGAAAAATAGTGCGGGCATTTTCTCAGACGCCAGCGCAAAAGGCACGGCCATGGCCATGCGTTTTGTCTATTGGATGCCACAGATCAAGCGTTTTTGTATACAAAAGCTTCGCGGGCACGCCCGCTCCCACAGGTTCTGCGCTGAACCCTGTGGGAGCGGGCGTGCCCGCGAACAGGTCGAGAATCAGACTTCCAGGTAGTCCAGGATACCCTCAGCAGCAGTGCGCCCTTCGAAGATCGCCGTCACCACCAGGTCCGAACCGCGCACCATGTCGCCACCGGCAAACACTTTCGGGTTGCTGGTCTGGTGCTTGAACTTGCCCTTCTCCGGCGCCACCACACGGCCCTGGCTGTCCAGCTGGATGTCATGCTGCTCGAACCACGGCGCCGGGCTTGGGCGGAAGCCAAAGGCGATCACCACGGCATCGGCCGGCAGGATTTCCTCGGAACCCGGAATCGGCTCGGGGCTGCGACGGCCACGGGCATCCGGCTCGCCCAGGCGGGTTTCGACCACCTTCACACCCTCGACCTTGTCCTCGCCGACAATGGCGATGGGTTGGCGGTTATAGAGGAACTTCACGCCTTCTTCCTTGGCGTTCTTCACCTCTTTGCGCGAACCCGGCATGTTGGCTTCGTCACGGCGATAGGCGCAGGTCACTGCCTTGGCACCCTGGCGGATCGAGGTACGGTTGCAGTCCATGGCAGTGTCGCCACCGCCCAGCACCACAACCTTCTTGCCCTGCATGTCGATGAAGTCTTCAGGCGACTTCTCGAAGCCCAGGTTGCGGTTGACGTTGGCAATCAGGAAGTCCAGCGCGTCATGCACGCCCGGCAGGTCCTCACCCGGGAAGCCACCCTTCATGTAGGTGTAGGTACCCATACCCATGAACACTGCGTCGTACTCGGCGAGCAGTTGTTCCATGGTCACGTCCTTGCCCACCTCGGTATTGAGGCGGAACTCGATACCCATACCGGTGAACACTTCGCGGCGGTTGCTGAGCACGCTCTTTTCCAGCTTGAACTCGGGAATACCGAAGGTCAGCAGGCCACCGATTTCCGGGTTCTTGTCGAATACCACCGGGGTAACCCCGGCGCGCACCAGCACGTCGGCGCAGCCCAGGCCAGCAGGGCCTGCGCCAATGATGGCGACGCGCTTGCCGGTGGGCTTGACCTTGGACATGTCCGGGCGCCAGCCCATGGCAAAGGCGGTATCGGTGATGTACTTCTCCACCGAACCGATGGTCACCGCGCCAAAGCCGTCGTTCAGGGTGCAGGCACCCTCGCACAGGCGGTCTTGCGGGCACACCCGGCCGCACACTTCGGGCAGGGTGTTGGTCTGGTGCGACAGCTCCGCCGCCGCCAGGATGTTGCCTTCGGAAACCAGCTTCAACCAGTTGGGGATGAAGTTGTGCACCGGGCACTTCCACTCGCAGTACGGGTTACCGCAGCCCAGGCAACGGTGTGCCTGCTCCACGGACTGCTGCGGCTTGAACGGCTCGTAGATTTCCACGAACTCTTTCTTGCGCTGGCGCAGCAGCTTTTTCTTCGGGTCCTTGCGGCCCACTTCGATGAACTGGAAGTCGTTGTTCAGACGTTCAGCCATTTTTCAAAACCTCTTTACAGCAGCTGCAAGCTACACGCTGCAAACTGCAAGACGATCACTTAAGCCGGGCAAACCTCGTGCTGCTTCTGCGTGCAGCTTGAGGCTTGCCACTTGCAGCTGTTGTTACTGCGGGTTGGCGCGAGTGCTGGACAGCAGTTGCTTCAGGTTGGCTGCCTTGGGCTTGACCAGCCAGAAGCGCCGCACGTAGTCGTCCAAGTTCTCCGAGAGCTCACGCCCCCACTCGCTGCCGGTCTCCTCCACATACTCGGCAAGGACCCGCGCCAGATGGCTGCGGTAAGCTTCCATGGCTTCCCCACTGATACGCTGGATTTCCACCAGCTCGTGGTTGAGCTTGTCGACGAAGCTGTTGTCCATGTCGAGCACGTAGGCGAAGCCGCCAGTCATGCCAGAACCGAAGTTGTAACCGGTGTTGCCCAGCACGCAGACAAAGCCGCCGGTCATGTATTCACAGCAGTGATCGCCGGTACCCTCGACAACAGCGTGGGCGCCGGAGTTACGGACAGCGAAGCGCTCGCCGGCAGTACCGGCGGCAAACAGTTTGCCGCCAGTGGCACCGTACAGGCAGGTGTTGCCGAGGATGGCGCTGTCCTGGGTGGCGAACGGGCTGCCAGCAGGCGGCACGATGGTGAGCTTGCCACCGGTCATGCCCTTGCCGACGTAGTCGTTGGCGTCGCCTTCCAGGTGCAGGTTCAGGCCACCGGCGTTCCACACACCGAAGCTCTGGCCCGCGGTCCCTTTGAAGCGGAACGTGATCGGCGCCGCGGCCATGCCCTGGTTGCCGTGCAGGCGGGCGATCTCGCCCGATACACGCGCACCGATGGAACGGTCGCAGTTGCAGATGTCGAGGCTGAACTCGCCACCGGCCTGGTCACGAATGGCCGGCATGGCCATTTCCACCATCTTCTCGGCCAGGTGGCCTTCGTCGAACGGCGGGTTCCTGTCGACTTCGCAGAACTGTGGCTTGTCTGCCGGAATGTGCGAGCTGCCCAGCAGCGGCGACAGGTCCAGGTACCGCTGACGCTCGGTGTCGCCTGGCAGCACGTCGAGCAGGTCGGTACGGCCGATCAGTTCGCCGAGGCTGCGCACGCCCAGCTTGGCCAGCCACTCACGGGTTTCTTCGGCGACGAAGGTGAAGAAATTGATCACCATGTCGACGGTGCCGATGTAGTGGTCCTTGCGCAGCTTGTCATTCTGCGTGGCTACGCCGGTCGCGCAGTTGTTCAGGTGGCAGATGCGCAGGTACTTGCAGCCCAAGGCGATCATGGGCGCGGTGCCAAAGCCGAAGCTTTCGGCGCCGAGGATGGCAGCCTTGATCACGTCCAGGCCGGTTTTCAGGCCACCGTCGGTCTGTACCCGCACCTTGCCGCGCAGGTCGTTGCCGCGCAGGGTCTGGTGGGTTTCGGCCAGGCCCAGTTCCCACGGGGCGCCGGCGTACTTGATCGAGGTCAGCGGCGACGCACCGGTACCACCGTCATAGCCGGAAATGGTGATCAGGTCGGCATAAGCCTTGGCCACACCGGCGGCAATGGTGCCCACGCCAGCCTCTGCCACCAGCTTGACCGACACCAGGGCCTGCGGGTTGACCTGCTTGAGGTCGTAGATCAGCTGGGCCAGGTCTTCGATCGAGTAAATGTCGTGGTGCGGTGGCGGCGAGATCAGGGTCACGCCGGGTACCGCATAGCGCAGCTTGGCGATCAGGCCATTGACCTTGCCGCCTGGCAGCTGGCCGCCCTCGCCGGGCTTGGCGCCCTGGGCCACCTTGATCTGCAGCACTTCGGCGTTCACCAGGTATTCCGGGGTCACACCAAAGCGGCCGGTGGCCACCTGCTTGATCTTCGAGCTGCGGATGGTGCCGTAGCGCGACGGGTCTTCGCCACCCTCACCGGAGTTGGAGCGCGCGCCGAGGCGGTTCATCGCCTCGGCCAAGGCTTCGTGCGCTTCCGGCGACAGGGCGCCAAGGGAAATACCGGCGGAGTCGAAGCGCTTGAGGATGGCCTCCAGCGGCTCGACCTGTTCCAGCGCCAACGGCTGGTCGGCCACCTTGACCTTCAGCAGGTCGCGGATCATCGACACCGGGCGCTGGTCGACCAGCGTGGTGTATTCCTTGAACTTGGCGTAGTCACCCTGCTGCACTGCAGCCTGCAGCGTGTTGACCACGTCCGGGTTGTAGGCGTGGTACTCGCCACCGTGCACGAACTTCAGCAGGCCGCCTTGCTGGATCGGCTTGCGCGCGCTCCAGGCTTCGGCTGCCAGCAGCTTCTGGTCGCTTTCCAGGTCTTCGAAGCGTGCACCCTTGATGCGGCTGGACACCCCCTTGAAGCTCAGGCCGACCACTTCTTCGGACAGGCCGATGGCTTCGAACAGCTGCGCACCCCGGTACGAGGCGATGGTGGAGATACCCATCTTCGACAGGATCTTCAGCAAGCCCTTGGAAATGCCTTTGCGGTAGTACTTGAACACCTCGTCCAGGTCGCCCAGCACTTCACCGGTACGAATCAGGTCGGCGAGCACTTCGTAGGACAGGTACGGGTAGACGGCCGAGGCACCGAAGCCCAGCAGCACGGCGAAGTGATGCGGGTCGCGGGCTGTGGCGGTTTCCACCAGGATGTTGCTGTCGCAACGCAGGCCCTGCTCGGTCAGGCGGTGGTGTACGGCACCCACGGCCAGCGAAGCGTGCACAGGCAGCTTGCCCGGGGCAATGTAGCGGTCGCTCAGCACCAGCTGGGTCTTGCCCGCGCGCACGGCTTCTTCAGCCTGGTCGGCAATGTTGCGGATCGCCGCTTCCAGGCCGACGCTCTGCTCATAGTTGAGGTCGATCAGCTGACGCTCGAAGCCTTCACGCTCCAGGTTCATCAGCGAACGCCACTTGGCCGGGGAAATGACTGGCGAGCTGAGGATCACCCGCGAGGCGTGCTCCGGGGACTCCTGGAAAATGTTGCGCTCAGCGCCGAGGCAGATTTCCAGCGACATCACGATCGCTTCGCGCAGCGGGTCGATCGGTGGGTTGGTCACCTGGGCGAACTGTTGGCGGAAGAAGTCGTATGGCGAACGCACACGTTGCGACAGCACAGCCATCGGCGTGTCGTCACCCATCGAGCCAACGGCCTCCTGGCCCTGCTCACCCAACGGGCGCAGTACCTGGTCACGCTCTTCGAAGGTGACCTGGAACATTTTCATGTATTGCTTGAGCTGGTCAGCGTCGTAGCTGGCCACGCCCTGGTCGTCGGTCAGCGTCGCCTGGATACGCGTGGCGTGCTGACGCAGCCAACGCTTGTACGGGTGGCGCGACTTCAGGCGGTCGTCGATGGCATCGGTATCGAGGATCTGCCCGGTTTCGGTGTCCACGGCAAGGATCTGGCCCGGGCCCACGCGGCCCTTGGCCAATACTTCCTCAGGCTGGTAGCCCCACACGCCGATTTCAGAGGCGATGGTGATGTAGCCATTGGTGGTGGTCACCCAGCGCGCCGGGCGCAGGCCGTTACGGTCGAGCAGGCACACCGCGTGGCGGCCTTCGGTCATGACGATACCGGCCGGACCGTCCCACGGCTCCATGTGCATGGAGTTGTATTCGTAGAACGCGCGCAGGTCGGCGTCCATGGTCTCGACGTTCTGCCAGGCTGGTGGTACCAGCATGCGCACGCCGCGGAACAGGTCGATACCGCCGGTGACCATCAGCTCCAGCATGTTGTCCATGCTCGAGGAGTCCGAACCGACGCGGTTGACCAGCGGGCCAAGCTCTGCGAGGTCGGGGATCAGGTCGTTGGCGAACTTGGTGCGACGGGCCATGGCCCAGTTGCGGTTACCGGTAATGGTGTTGATCTCGCCGTTGTGGGCGAGGAAGCGGAACGGCTGCGCCAGCGGCCACTTCGGCAGGGTGTTGGTCGAGAAGCGCTGGTGGAACACGCAGATCGCCGTTTGCAGGCGCTCGTCACCCAGGTCCGGGTAAAACGCCGCGAGATCGCGCGGCATCATCAGGCCTTTGTAGATGATGGTCTTGTGCGAGAAGCTGCAGATGTAGTGGTCGGCGTCATCGGCGTTGGCAACCGACGAACGGCGCCGGGCGCTGAACAGCTTGATGGCGAATTCCTGGTCGCTCAGGCCCTCACCGCCGATGAACACCTGCTCGATCTGCGGCAGGCGCTCCATGGCCAGGCGGCCGAGAACGCTGGTGTCGATCGGCACCTTGCGCCAGCCAACCAGCTTCAGCCCGGCAGCGATGATCTCGCGATCCATGTTGGCACGTGCAGCTTCGGCTTTGACCGGGTCCTGGTTGAAGAACACCATGCCAACGGCGTACTGCTTGGGCAACTCGACGGCAAAATGCTCCTGGGCCATGGCACGCAGGAACTGATCGGGCTTCTGAATCAGCAGACCGCAACCGTCACCGGTCTTGCCGTCGGCGTTGATGCCACCGCGGTGGGTCATGCAAGTCAGTGCCTGCATGGCGGTTTGCAGAAGGTGGTGGCTCGCCTCGCCCGTCATATGGGCGATCAGGCCAAAACCACAGTTGTCCTTGAATTCTTCGGGATGGTACAGACCTGTTTTCATAGACACATTCTCACCAGGTTCACCTCTCAACGGAGGCAAATCTCTTTTTTTAACAACCACTTACCATCCACGCCGATCAAACGCCAGCTTTTTTGCGGTGGCCATGGAAAACCATTGTTGCACAGCGACAGCGATGCCCACAAATTTTCATGTCTCACCATTGAAAATTTATGTCGCCATTTTGAATGTTTTTGCGTCATGCACCGTGATAGGCGCTTGACTTGAGTCTGAAGCGTTTCAGCCATGACTGCAACTCGGGGCTTGTGGCCGGCAGTCTGGGACAGAAAAGCCTGCCGCGCTCGGGCGCAGCAGGCTAGTCGAAAGCTAGAATTCGCTTAGCAACAGGGCAGCGGGGTGGTGCCGCCCGGCAGGTATCAGCGGGCCGAGGCCAGCTCTTGTTGGACGCTGGCGACGGTACGTGGCCAAGGTTTACCAGCCTGGACCTTCGCTGGCAAGTTCTTGATTGCGGCAACCGCAGCATCGCGGCTGGCGAAACTGCCGTAAGTGACCACATACAGCGGCTTGCCTTGCAGGTCTTTCTTGAAGTAGCGATAGTCGCCACCCTGGGCTTTCACGTACGCCTGCGCCGAGGCCTCGGAGCTGGTGCCGAGGATCTGCACCACGTAATTGCCCGGTTTCTGCCCGGCGTACCAGCTGCTGTTGCCAGTGCCGCCAGCGGCTGGTTTTTCAGCAGGCTTGGCGGCCGGCTTGGCCACGGCGACCTGGGTCGGTGCCGGGGCCGGCTTGGCCGTCGCAACCGGCTTGGCAGGCTGGGTTGCGACCGGTTTTTGCGCAGGCGCAACCTGCTGCACGGGTTGCGCAGGCGTCGGCGCGGGGCCCGCCGCTACGCCTTGCGGCGGGGCGATGGTGGTCACGGTCGGCGGCGGGTTGCCAGGCTGCAGGGCGGTATCGCCAGCCGGGCTGCCTTCTTCCCCCTCACCCATGCCTGCGGCCTGGGCCAGCGGCTCGCGCATCACCGGCTGCGACTGGCCCCCCAGTGGCAGCGGCACCGGCTGGGACGAGCCAGAGAACTCGATGTTGGCGCCCTGCTTGCCGTCGCCAAGCGGTAACTGAGCCTGGGCAGCCGGTGCGTCGGCCGGCGCTTTTTCGCCCTTCTTGGGCATCAACACGGCAGCTGCAACGGCAACCACGACCACGGCAGACAGCGCGAGCACATGTTTTTTTGGCATCTTGAACCCCATGGATGGTCGCTTGGCCGTCGTCCGGCTGGCGATCATGGCTTCGATCAAAGTGTCACGGGCGACCTGGTTGATGTTGCCAGGCCAGCCGTCGGAGTTTTCATGGATATCGACAATCTGTTCACGGCTGAACACCTCGATGCCCCGGCCTGCGCCTTCCAGGCGCTGCTCCAGGTATTCGCGGGTTTCCTCTTCACTGTAGGGGGCCAGCTCGATGATGTGGAAGCGTTCTTCCTCGACATTGAGCTCGTCCAACCCTGCAATCAGCGAGGGCTCACCAAACAGGAACACGTGCGGGCGCCCTTCCGGCACCCCCGCCGCCAACTCCAGCAACGCTTGGAGTGCCGACTCGTCGAGTTGTTCCGCATCGTCCACCAGCAAGTACACTTCCTGCCCGGTGAGTGCCAGTTGCACCACCTTGGACAGGATCGCCTGCATCTCCGGCTGGGCCACGTCCAGGTTCTGCGCGACCTGGCCCAATACACTGGCAGCATCGCTGGCACCACGGGCGGACACCACGACGCTCTGCACCGCCTGCTTGTTGGTACTGGCCACCAGCGCCTGGCGCAGCAGGGTCTTGCCGCTACCCTGCGGGCCGGTAACGACCAGCATCAGTTGGCTGTAGCGAGCCAGGTGGTGCAGCTGGCCGAGCACAGGCTTGCGCTGGGCAGGGAAAAACTTGAAGCCGGGCACCCGCGGTGCGAACGGATCGTGGCTCAACTGGTAATGGTCGAGAAAGGCCTCATCGGCATGCAAACTGGTCATTGCGCTGTCACAACCTCAAAGCTGGGCCACGATCGCGCGGTAATCCGCCGACAGCGTGGCCTGTAGAATCTCTTTCGGATAGTCGTCGGTGACCACGGCCTCGCCCATCTGGCGCAGCAGCACCAGACGCAGACGCCCGTCGAGCACCTTCTTGTCGACCGCCATGTGCTCCATGAAATGCGCCGGGGTCATTTCCTGTGGTGGCACCACCGGCAAACCTGCGTCCTGCAACAGGCGGATTCCGCGATCGCGCTCGGCCTGGTCGAGCCAGCCAAGGCGCATGGACATTTCCAGGGCCATGACCGTGCCCGCCGCCACGGCTTCGCCGTGCAGCCACACGCCATAGCCCATGTGGGTTTCGATGGCATGCCCGAAGGTATGCCCCAAGTTCAGCGTGGCCCGCACGCCAGACTCGCGTTCGTCGGCGCCCACCACTGCGGCCTTGGCCGCACACGAGCGGCGAATGGCTTCGGTCAGGGCTGCCGAGTCGAGGGTACGCAGGGCCTGCATATTGTCTTCGAGCCAGGCGAGGAAGGGCATGTCACAGATCAGCCCGTACTTGATCACTTCGGCCAGGCCTGCCGAAAGCTCGCGCGCCGGCAAGGTCTTCAGGCTGGTGGTATCGATCAGCACCGCGTTGGGCTGGTAGAAGGCGCCGACCATGTTCTTGCCCAGCGGGTGGTTGATGCCGGTCTTGCCGCCTACCGAGGAGTCGACCTGGGACAACAGGGTGGTCGGCACCTGGATGAAGTCCACGCCCCGCTGATAGCAGGCAGCGGCAAAGCCGGCCATGTCACCCACCACCCCGCCGCCCAGGGCGACCACGGTGGTACGGCGGTCATGCCGCGCCGTCAGCAGGCCATCGAAGATCAGTTGCAGGGTTTCCCAGTTCTTGTGGGCTTCGCCATCGGGCAGTACCACTGGCAGCACCGAGTAGGCCCCCAGGGTCTTGGCCAGGCGGTCGAGATACAGCGGCGCGACGGTCTCGTTGGAGACGATGGCAACCTGCCGGCCGGCAATGTGCGGCGCGAGCAGCTCGGGCTGGTCCAGCAGGCCTTCGCCAATGTAGATCGGGTAGCTACGCTCGCCCAGGTCGACCTTCAGTGTCTGCATGTATCCCCACAATGTTCTTGGGCGCGGTGCCGTTCTGGCGACCTGCGCGGTAACGTTGAACCTCGCCTCGGCGCTGGTGGCCGAGAATAGTCCCGGGTTAACGGGGCGGCAACTGCTGCAAGCGCTCGAGGATGTCGATCACCACCATGCGTGGTGGCCGCTCGTCGGTTTCTACGACCAGGTCGGCGATCTCGCGGTAGAGCGGGTCGCGGGTTTCCAGCAGGTTCCGCAAGGTGGCCTCGGGGTTGGCGGTGCGCAGCAGCGGGCGATTGCGGTCGCGCGCCGTGCGGCCGACCTGCTGTTCGACCGAGGCGTGCAGGTAGATTACCCGGCCGCCCTGGTGCAGCGCCTGGCGGTTGGCTTCGCGCATGACGGCACCGCCACCGGTGGCCAGGACCACGCCGTCGAGGCCACACAGCTCGGCAATCATCGCTTGCTCGCGATCACGGAAACCCGGCTCGCCTTCCTTGTCGAAAATCCACGGGATGTTGGCGCCGCAACGCAGTTCGATTTCCTTGTCGGAATCCTTGAACAGCAGGCGCAGCTCTTTGGCCAATAGGCGGCCGATGGTGCTTTTACCAGCACCCATGGGCCCCACAAGTATCAAATTTCGCACAGAATCAACGACTCACAGCAATCGCCTGGTCACTCATGATACGCGGAGTCAGGAAGACCAGCAGCTCGGATTTTTTCTCTTGTAATGCATCGCGTCGAAACAGCCGCCCAACATACGGCAGATCACCCAAAAATGGCACCTTGTCGACCACATTGTTTTGCGAGGTCGAGTACACGCCGCCAATCACGATCGTTTCGCCGTCGGCCACGCGAACCTTGGCATTCACCTCGTTCTTGCGGATCGGCGGTACGTTGTTCAAGGCATTGACGTAATCCGGTTCGTCCTTGGTCACCCTGACAGCCATGATTACCTTGTTGTCCGGGGTAATTTGCGGGGTCACCTCCAACGACAGCGAGGCCTCGCGGAACGAAACCGAGGTGGCGCCGCTCTTGGTGGTTTCCTGGTAGGGCACCTCGGTGCCCTTGAGGATCCTGGCCGTTTCCTTGTCGGCCGTGACCACCTTGGGTTGCGAAATGATCTCGCCATTGCCGCTTTTTTCCATGGCGCTGAGTTCGAGGTCCAGCAGCACATCCCCGCGCAGCAGGCCAAGGCCGATGCTGCTGCCAGCCCGCTCGACACCCAGGTCGACGAACAGCGACTTGCCCGGCAGCGGGTTGTCGCCATACAAAGGGCTACCCCAGCGCACCCCAAGGGCTTTCTCGTAATCGACGTTGGCCTCGACGATGCGCGCCTCGATCGCCACCTGACGCACCGGCACATCCAGCTGCGCCACCAGTTGCCGCAGTTCATCGAGGCGTTCGGCCGGCAGGTAGGCCACCAGGGTATTGGTGCGCTCATCGACACTCAGGCTGCCCCAACTGGCGAGCAGGCTTTCGTCGGCCAGGCTGGTCTTGAGCAGTTCCGCAAGTTCGGCAGCCTTGGCATGGTGAACAGGCAACAGCTCCCGGCGCATGGGCTGCAACTGCGCCTCCAGCACCTGCCCCGCACGCGCTTCGGCAGTTTGCGCAGCCAGCGTGGCCGCCGGCGCCACCAGCAACACATTGCCCTCCTGGCGCCGGGCGAGGCTTTTGCTGCGCAAGACCAGGTCCAGCGCCTGATCCCACGGCACATCCTGCAAGCGCAGGGTGACATTGCCCTGCACCTCGTCGCTGGCGACCAGGTTGACGCCGGCATAGTCGGCGAGTACCTGCAAAACCGAGCGAATCTCGACATCCTGAAAGTGCAGCGACAGCGGCTCACCCTGGTAAGGCGTCGCGGTCGCCAGAGGCATGGGCAGCAGGGCCGCCAGCAGGTAGATCATCCTCGTTCTCATTCTGATCCGGGGCCTCCTTGCCCAGGCGTTTTGCGAGGGTGATGAACGCCGTGCGTTCATGCCACACCCCCGCCATGAACAACCGTTCGCGCACTTCGACCTGGCGCGGGCCGATGTGCATCACTATCCCTTGATCACGCCCTACCCGGTCCCCAAGGCGGACGCGGTAGAGCCTGCCGGCCGCCCGCAGCAGCGCTTGATGTTCCTGCCCACGCGTCAGGCTGCCGACCATTTCCAACTGGGCCAGGGGCGCGCGGGTCAAACCACCCGACAGGTGCGTTGCCAACGCGGCGAACGGATCCATGGCCGGTGCCCGCGTTGCCGGCCTGGCAGGCAGCCGCGCAAGCATGGCGACTGCCACCCCGGCAACCGGCGCGTGATAGGCATCGACCCGCAGTTGCAAACGCAGCAGGCCTGGTTCGCCACCGCCGGCTGCCAGGCGCATGCTGCGACCGTGCATGACACGCACCTGCCCCAACCACTCGTCCAGCCAGCCCCGCAAGGCTGGGTAGCTGCCCACCACCTGCAACTCCAGTGGCACTACGCTGAAGCCCTGCCGCTGCTGCTGCTCGTGCACATCGAGGCGCTCGACGAGCAGGCCGTGCTCGCGCCCCGAAACCGACAGACGGTCTAGCAGGTCGCTCATGCTTTCGCCGGCAGCCAGCTGCCATTGTGCCTTTTGCAAGCGCTGCCCATCGCTCGCCAGCTGTGCCCGCACCCCCTGCAACTCGGCAATCTGCGCCTGCGTGGCAGCCTGCTGCCGGCTCAGCTCGGCGTGCTTGCCCTCTTCTTCACCCTGCTGCTGCAACATGCCCGGCAGGCGAATCGCGCAGCCCAGGCTGAACAGCAGCACCGCCAGTGCCACAGGTGCCAGCCGCCGGAAGCGGCTGGAGCGCTCGGCTGCGCCAAGCCATGCGAGCAGTTGCACCTTGGTCACGACCAGAACGCCGCCACGCGCGCAGCCAGCAAGAATTCATCGCCGCCTGGCTGGCTCTTGATGTGTTTGAGCTCCAGGTCCAGCAGCACGCCGGAACGCTCCAGGTCGCGCATGAACTGGGCCAGTACGGCGCCGGAGGTGGCGAGCCCGCTCAACTCCATGCGGCCGTTTTCCAGGCTGAGGCCCAGCAGCTGCATGCCCAATGGCAGTGCCCTTTCGAGGTCGGCGAATACGCCAGGCAGAACCCCCTGCTGAGCCTGCAGGCCCTCCAGCACCGCCAGGCGGCCGAGCAGTGCGGCATGCTGGGCACGCACATCAGCCAGTGGCTGAGCCTCCAGGCCCAGGGTTTCCAGGGCTGCCTGGCGCTGGGTGTTGGCCAACGCTTGTTGCTGGCCGCGCTGGCGTGCCTGTTGGTCGACCAGCGTCACGGCGCACAATGCCAGCAATGCGCCAGCCACCAGATGGCTGCGAAACCGGCGCATGGCCGCCTGGCGCTGGCGTTCGCGCCACGGCAGAAGGTTCAGCCGCATCATGGTCGCGCCCCTGCAAGGGCCAGGGCACTCGCCAGCAGCATCGGCCCATCGACCTGGGCAAGCCCGGCCAGCGCAGGCAGTTCTTGGCACGGCAGCGCCAGGCTTTGGCCCAGGGCCTGCAGCCAGCCCGGCTGCAGCGGTGAGCAGTTGCTGACCCACAACCTGGCAGGTAAAAGCCCTTCGGCGAGCAGCGCAGGCAGCCGCTCGGGCAGTTGCGCGGCCATATCCCCGTCAGCTGCCCTCAGCTCCCGACGCTGCAGCGCCCCGCCAGGCGCCCAGGCATGAACAGTCGCCCGGTGGGGTTCGATACGCAGCAACGCCGCCCCAGCCTGCTCACCCGCAGGCAGCATGCGGCGCAGGGCAATGCTGTCGACCTCGACCGCCTCCAGTTGCAGCCCCGCCTGCTGCACCAGCGCTTCAAGGGGTGCCAGTGCACTCTGCCGACACGCTGCAACCAGCACCTCGCTGCAGGCTGGCTGAACACCTGAAGCCCCCAGGACCTGGAAGTCCAGGGCCAGGTCTTCCAGCGGGAACGGAAACAACCGTTCGGCATCCGCCAGCAACTGCGCCTCCAGTTGCTCCTCACCGGGCCCCACTGGCAGGTGACACAACTTGCAGATGACCTGGCTGGCGGGCAGCGCCAGAGCCAGCCGCCGCTCGCCGAGGCCGCTGCGCCGATGAGCGCGCTGCAATGCCGCCGAGACCTGCTCGGGCGCTGCTGCCCAGTCATTGCCTGCCCCGAGCTGCAGCGGCTCATGGGCCCAACCCAGCACCCGCCAGCCGCGTTTGCGCTGTTGCAGTTGCACCAGATGAATGGCGTGAGCGGTAATTTCCACCCCTACCAGTGAACCGGCATCCTTGCCGAAGCGTCCAAGCATTGCGAATTCCTTGCTGTATATCGCGCCCCCGCGGCAACACTGGGCCGGGGCCACCCGTCAGGGCGACGGGCTGCCTGGCCGGTGGCCCGGAAAGGCGAAAAAATGCGTATAATGCCCAGCGTTTTTTGGTCCGCCGGACCTGCGTGCAATCCACTTCCAACCTGGACACCGAAAAGCCTTGATACGTCTGCTGAAGTTCTTCTGGTGGTCTTCCGTCGCAGTCATTTGCGCGCTCGTACTCGGTGTGAGCGGTGCGTTTCTGTATCTTAGTCCCAACCTGCCCTCGGTCGATTCGCTCAGAAGCATCCAGTTGCAGATCCCCCTCAAGGTGTACAGCAGCGATGGCAAGCTGATTGCCGAATTTGGCGAAATGCGCCGTTCGCCGATCCGTTTCGCAGACATTCCCCCACAGTTCATTCAGGCATTGCTGTCAGCCGAGGACGACAATTTCCTCAACCACTACGGCGTGGACCCCAGCAGCCTGATGCGCGCGGCCACCCAGCTGGTGAAAACCGGGCACATTCAGACCGGCGGCAGCACCATCACCATGCAGGTGGCCAAGAACTTCTTCCTGACCAGCGAGCGCAGCTTCTCGCGCAAGACCAACGAAATTCTGTTGGCCCTGCAGATCGAGCGGGAGCTGACCAAGGACGAGATTCTTGAGCTGTACGTGAACAAGATCTACCTCGGCAACCGCGCCTACGGTATCGACGCCGCGGCCCAGGTCTACTACGGCAAGTCGATCCGTGACGTGAGCCTGGCACAGATGGCGATGATCGCCGGCCTGCCCAAGGCGCCCTCGCGCTTCAACCCCCTGGCCAACCCGGTGCGCGCCAAAGAGCGCCGCGACTGGATCCTGGGCCGCATGTACAAGCTGGGCAAGATTGACCAGGCCAGCTACCGGGCCGCCCTGGATGAGCCACTCAACGCCAGCTACCACGTGCCAACGCCCGAGGTGAATGCACCGTACGTCGCGGAAATGGCTCGCGCGGAAATGGTTGGCCGCTACGGCAGCGACGCTTACACCGAAGGCTTCCGCGTTACCACCACCGTGCCCAGTGACATGCAGGAAATGGCCAACAAGGCCATCCTCAATGGCCTGTCCGATTATGACGAGCGCCACGGCTACCGCGGCCCTGAAGCCCGCTTCCCGGGGCGCACCGAGGCTGCCTGGCGCCAGGAACTGGGCAAGCAACGCACCTTGGGCGGGCTGGAGCCCGGCATCGTGACCCGGGTCGAAAAAACCGGCCTTGCGGTGCTGACCCGTGACGGCCAGCAGGTGCATGTGGCCTGGGACACCATGAAATGGGCGCGCCCGTTCATCAACAGCAACGCCCAGGGCCGCACCCCGCAGTCGCCCGCCGATGTCGCCCAGGTCGGTGACCTGGTGCGCCTGCAACGCCTGGACGATGGCACCTTCAAGTTCAGCCAAGTGCCGGGGGCACAGAGTGCACTGGTCACCCTCGACCCTAACAGCGGCGCCATCCGCGCCTTGGTCGGCGGTTTCTCGTTCGAGCAGAGCAACTACAACCGGGCGATGCAGGCCAAACGCCAACCGGGCTCAAGCTTCAAGCCGTTCATCTACAGTGCTGCACTGGACAGTGGCTATACCGCCGCCAGCCTGGTCAACGACGCGCCGATCGTATTCGTCGACGAATCGGTCGATAAGGTGTGGCGACCGAAGAACGATACCAACACGTTCCTCGGCCCGATCCGCATGCGCGAAGCGCTGTACAAGTCGCGCAACCTGGTTTCGATCCGCTTGCTGCAGGCCATGGGCGTGGACCGCACCATCGACTACATCGCCAAGTTCGGCTTCAACAAGCAGGACCTGCCGCGCAACCTGTCGCTGGCCCTGGGTACCGCCACCCTGACGCCGATGGAAATCGCTACAGGCTGGAGCACCTTTGCCAACGGTGGCTACAAGATTGCCCCCTACCTGATCGACCGTATCGAGAGCCGCAGTGGCGAAACGCTGTTCACCGCCAACCCGGCTCGCGTACCCCAAGGTACTGAAGACCAGGCCGGCCTGGCCGCCCCCGAGCAGCCGATCAGCACCGCCAGCATGCCCGGCGAGGCACCGGCGGCCCCCGGCCAAACCCCTGCGGCAGCGCAGCCACCAGCGGTTGCCGAGCGCATCATCGACGGGCGTACCACCTATATTCTCACCAGCATGCTGCAGGACGTGATCAAGCGCGGCACCGGCCGCCGGGCGCTGGCTTTGGGCCGTACCGACCTGGCAGGCAAGACCGGTACCACCAACGAGTCCAAGGACGCCTGGTTCTCTGGCTACAACGCCGACTACGTGACCACCGTGTGGGTTGGCTTCGACCAGCCGGAAACCCTGGGCCACCGGGAGTACGGCGGCACGGCGGCGCTGCCGATCTGGATGAGCTTCATGGGTGCGGCACTCAAGGACAAGCCTGCACATGCGCCGGCCGAGCCAGAAGGCATTCTCAGCCTGCGCGTAGACCCCGTCAGCGGCCGGGCAGCTTCGCCGGGCACACCCAATGCCTACTTCGAGCTGTTCAAGGCCGAGGATTCGCCGCCATCGGTGGACGAACTGGGCAATGGGGCCGTGCCGGGCAGCCCATTGCCAGCGGATGAAGCGACGCCGATGGATCTGTTCTGAGGCAGGGCGCCCGATCCGGGGCAGGTGCACGGCGGCGTTCGACCCTACGGGCGCCGACACTGTCGGCCCCTGCCCCTCACCTCCCGGCCCCGACGCATTCCCACCGCGCATAAAAAAGCCCCGGCTCGCAGGAGCCGGGGCTTTTTACACCGCTACAACAGCAATCAGCCGTTGAACACGTCATCCACGCTCTTGAGCGGGTAGTGCTTTGGATACGGCAGGGTAGCAACGCCGGACTCGATGGCAGCCTTGGCCACGGCGTCGGAAACGACGGTGATCAGGCGGGCATCCAGGGGCTTCGGAATGATGTACTCACGGCCGAACTCCAGCGCTTGCACGCCGTAGGCATCGCACACTTCCTTGGGTACCGGCAGCTTGGCCAGGTCTTTCAGGGCGATGGCCGCAGCGATTTTCATTTCTTCGTTGATGCGCTTGGCGCGTACGTCCAGGGCACCACGGAAGATGAACGGGAAGCCCAGTACGTTGTTGACCTGGTTCGGGTAGTCCGAACGGCCGGTGGCCATGATCACGTCGCTGCGGGTGGCGTGAGCCAGCGCTGGCGAAATTTCCGGATCAGGGTTGGAGCAGGCGAACACGATCGGGTTGGCCGCCATCGACTTCAGGCCTTCCGCGCTCAGCAGGTTCGGGCCGGACAGGCCAACGAACACGTCGGCACCCTCCAGGGCGTCGGCCAGGGTGCGCTTGTCGGTCGCGTGGGCGAACTGGGCCTTGTACTGGTTCAGGTCGTCACGGCCAGCGTGGATCACGCCGCTGCGGTCGATCATGTAGATGTTCTCGACCTTGGCACCCATGCTCACCAGCAACTTCATGCAGGAGATGGCAGCTGCACCGGCACCCAGGCACACGATCTTGGCTTCTTCGAGCTTCTTGCCGGCGATTTCCAGGGCGTTGATCATGCCGGCCGCAGTAACGATGGCGGTACCGTGCTGGTCATCGTGGAACACCGGAATGTCGCACTGTTCGATCAGCGTGCGTTCGATCTCGAAGCACTCTGGCGCCTTGATATCTTCGAGGTTGATGCCACCGAAGGTGATCGAGATGCGGCGAACGGTGTCGATGAATGCTTGCGGGCTTTCCGATTCGACTTCGATGTCGAATACGTCGATACCTGCGAAACGCTTGAACAGAACGCCCTTGCCTTCCATGACCGGCTTGGAAGCCAGTGGGCCGAGGTCACCCAGACCGAGGATGGCAGTGCCATCGGAAATCACCGCAACCAGGTTGCCTTTGCCGGTGTATTTGTATGCCAGCTCTGGATCCCGGCCAATTTCACGCACCGGCTCGGCAACACCTGGGCTGTAGGCCAGGGCGAGATCACGGGCAGTGGCAGTTGGCTTGGAAAGTTCGACGCTCAGTTTCCCCGGGCGAGGTTGAGCGTGATATTCGAGAGCGGCAGTTTTCAGGTCTGACATGGTGGGCATTCCGCTATTTACTGTTCTGACGGACCGCCGAGGATACGCAAAGAGCCGGGTAGTCACAAGACTGGTCGGTCACTTGTGTCAAGGCCTTTAGCCTACGACTTTCCGCTAAAACCCACGGGGGCATACGGCTAACAGTGTGTACAATCCAATAGCGAACTGTCTACATCTTTTAGCCAGAAGTACGCGCCAGCATGCTCGGGTCGGTCAGTGGCAATACCCAGCGCCGCTGCCCCGGCTTGAGGCCGCCCTTGCGGGAACGGTCCACCACCCAGCCACGCACCTCGACCTGGCGCCCTTTGAGGTTAGCGAAGAAACTGGCCGGGAAGTTGCGCTGCAGACGAGCGGAGACCTGCACCACCACGGCACGGTCAAGGTTCAACCAGACACCACCACGGTTGCGTTCGACGCTCATGATTCGGCCACTGAGCACAGCAAAACCAGGCTGCCGGATGGCGTCTGCCGGCACCACGGGCGACTGCCGCCAAAGGCCGGCGCCGGCCTGGCGTGCGGCCTGCTCGGCGCGTTGCTGGCAGCCACTGAGGCGCACATTGGGGGCGACGGCCACCCGGTAGCCCAAGCCTTCACTGAGCAATTGTGCTTCGAGATTGTCGCCATTACGGCCATAAATGTGCGCCAGTGTGCGCCCATACTTGTCTTTGGCTTGCACACCGGGAACCAGCCCTACACGCCCGTCACTGGCCTTGACCAACGCCTGCAGGCGCCGCTTGGCAGCTTCGGCATAGGGCTCGCTGCTACGCCCGTTGCGACCGATCTCCGGGGTGTTGATGCCGATCAGCCGCACACTGCGGCCATCCACCAGACGCACGGTGTCGCCGTCGACCACCTGTCGCACCCGAACCTGCTCGGGTTTGCCCGGCAGCGGGCAGAAGGCCAGGGCGGGCAAATGCCAGATCGCACCCACAAAAAAGGCGCCCACGAGGGGCGCCTTTTTCAGCAACAATGCGAAGCCCGAAGGACTCGCCGTGCGCATGATTACTTCTTGGTACCGAACATACCGAAGCGGTCGGCGAACTTCTGTACGCGGCCACCGGTGTCCAGGACTTTCTGCTTACCGGTGTAGAACGGGTGGCACAGGTTGCAAACGTCGATCGACAGGGTGCTGCCCAGGGTCGAACGGGTTTCGAACTTGTTACCGCAGCTGCAGGTGACTGCAACAGCTTCGTAGTTCGGGTGGATACCTTCTTTCATGGTCACTTCCTCGAGCTGCGTGCCGCCACCCAACACCAATTGTTGAATACCGCACGTAATTAGGCGGCGAATAATACCAGAGCACACCGTCAGTGCAAGATGTCGCTTGCACCGACCGTCGTCTGCTAGGCTCGCCAGTTCTTGTAATGCCCTCCGAGACTTTCTGCGTGTCCGACGTCATCCTGCGCCTTGCCCTGCCCTCGCCGTTGCGGCGCCTGTTCGACTACAAGGCGCCAACGAGCATGGCGCGCCAGGCCCTGGCCCCGGGCATGCGTATTCGCGTGCCCTTTGGCCGCCGCGAAATGATCGGCGTACTGGTCGAAGTGTGCGCGCAGAGCGAGGTGCCCGCCGACAAGCTGAAGCCGGCCAGCGCCTTGCTCGACCCGGTCTCCCCGATTCCGCCTTCGCTGTTCAAGCTGTGCCTGTGGACCGCGCAGTACTACCAGCACAGCCTGGGTGACACCTTGAGCTGGGCCTTGCCGACGCTACTGCGCCAGGGTGAGCCCGCAGAAATGCGCCAGGAGCGCTTCTGGCACATTGCCCCCGACGCCCGCCTGGACGACCCGCGCATCGCCCGGGCACCGCGCCAGCGCGATGCCCTCAAGACCCTGGCGCAGCACCCGCACGGGGTGGCGCACAGCCTGCTGGCCAAGCTCAACCTGAACAAGGACAGCCTCGACCTGCTGCTGGCCAAGGAACTGGTGCAGATCGAAGTCCGCCGCCAGAAGCCGGGCTTGCGCCACGAACACTGGCTGGCACAGCCGGAGCTGCCGCTCAATGACGAGCAACGCGATGCCTTCGAGGCGGTGTGCGAGGGGTTCGGCGGTTTTGCGGCCTTCCTGCTGGCCGGCGTGACCGGCAGCGGCAAGACCGAGGTCTACCTGCAGCTGATCCGCGAAACCCTCGAGGCCGGCAAGCAGGCGCTGGTACTGATCCCGGAGATCAACCTCGGCCCGCAAACCCTGGCGCGCTTCGAGCAACGCTTCAACGCCCGGATTGCCTTGCTGCATTCGGCGGTGAACGACCGCGACCGCCTGGACGCCTGGCTGGCGGCACGCGATGGCGAAGCCGACATTATCATCGGCACCCGTTCAGCGCTGTTCACGCCCATGAAAAACCCTGGCCTGATCATCATCGACGAAGAACACGACGGTTCTTATAAACAGCAGGAGGGCCTGCGCTACCATGCCCGCGACCTGGCGCTGGTGCGGGCGCACCAGGAGAACATTCCGATCCTGCTCGGCTCTGCCACGCCCTCGCTGGAAACCTTGCACAACGCCCTCACCGGCCGCTACCGCCTGTTGCGCATGAATCAGCGCGCGGGCGGCGCACGCCCACCGCGCATGCTGCGCCTGGATGTCAAAAGCCTGCCGCTGGACAGTGGCATCAGCGGCCCGCTGCAGCAGGCCATCCGCCTGACACTGGAAGTCGGCCAGCAGGTGCTGGTGTTCCTCAACCGCCGCGGCTTCGCCCCGACGCTGCTGTGCCACGATTGCGGCTGGCTGTCGGAATGCCCGCGCTGCGACGCGCGCATGACCGTGCACCAGCGCTCCGGGGTGTTGCGCTGCCACCACTGCGGCTATGACGAACGCCTGCCACACCAGTGCCCGCAGTGCGACCACGTCGACCTGCGCCCGGTCGGTGCGGGCACCGAACGCGCCGAAGAACGCCTGAAAGTGCTGTTCCCGGACTACCCGATTCTGCGTGTGGACCGCGACAGCACGGCGCGCAAGGACGCCATGCACCAGCTGTTCAGTACCATCCAGAAAGGCCAGCCGAGCATTCTTGTCGGTACCCAGATGCTTGCCAAAGGGCACCATTTCCCGCGGGTAACCCTGGTGGCCATCCTCGACGCCGACGGGGGGCTTTTCTCGGGCGACTTCCGCGCCAGCGAGCGCATGGCGCAACTGATCGTGCAGGTCGCCGGGCGCGCCGGGCGTGCCGAGGAACCGGGCAAGGTCATCATCCAGACCCACCTGGCCGATCACCCGTTGCTGGTGCAACTGACCGAACAAGGCTACTTCGCCTTTGCCGAACAGGCCCTGGACGAACGCCGTGCCGCCGGGCTGCCGCCCTACTCGCACCTGGCCTTGCTGCGCGCAGAAGCGCACAAGCCGGGGCAGGCTGAAGGTTTTCTGGACGAGGCCTGCGCCGCCGCCGAGCGCCTGGTCGCCGAACAGCGGCTGCCAGGCATCGAGCTGCTAGGCCCGGTTCCGGCCCCCATGGAGCGCCGCGCCGGGCGTTTCCGCGCGCAGTTGTTGATACAGGCCAACACCCGGGCGCCTTTGCATCGACTGATCAGTGCCTGGTTGCTAGTGTTGGAGCAGATGCCGAGCGGGCGCCAGGTCCGCTGGTCGCTGGATGTCGACCCGGTCGACCTTTATTGAGCTGCAAGCTGCAAGCT
>NZ_BLJG01000062.1 GCF_009932375.1 Pseudomonas juntendi | reverse complement strand
TTCGCGCGCGAACGCCTTGGTGCATGCCTCAATATCGCGCCGTACAAACAAGGCGGCCGCGCGCGCCTGTCACAGGCGTTACTGGCCCGAAACAAACGTAGGAGCGAGCGCAGCTCGCGATTGCGCCGCGCGGGCGGCGCTCGATCTCACAGGCGCTGCATATCTTCAGACAAACGCCTGCCAGCCCTGATGCGATCTCTGTGTGTGTGGCTTGCCGGCGATGGGCGGCAAAGCCGCCCCGGCGATATCAGCCGCGCTCAGGCTGGAAGCGCACCACAAAGCCCTTCAGGCTGTTCTGGCGGTTGACCGCATCGCGTACGCGCTCGGCCTCGGCGCGCTCGATCAATGGCCCCACATACACCCGGTTCATGCCGCCGGCCGAACGGATATAGGCGTTGTAACCCTGGCTACGCAAGGTTTGCTGCAGCTTCTCGGCACCGGCGCGGTTGGACAGGCTGGCCAGCTGGATCGACCAGCTGACCGGCAGCCCGTTGACGTCGATCTTCGATGGCGCAGCCTGGGCCGGCGTCGCTGCAGGTTTGGTTTCGACCTTGGCCGCCGGTGCGGCGGCCTGCGGCTTGGTCGGCTGGGCCTGTGCCTGGGTCTGCGGCGAGGCCGTGATCGGCTGGCTGGGCGTGCTGGCAGGGGCAGTCGACTCGTCGACCACCACCGGCGCCGACTGCGGTGCTTCAGGAACTTCCTGCGGCTGCGGCACGGTCACCGGGTCTACCTTCACTTCCGGCAGGCTGGGCATGGCAGGTGCCTGCGGGGCTTCGACGCGCACCTGGCGCATCTCGTCCTCGCGGGTGAACAGCATCGGCAGAAAGATCACCGCCAGTGCCACCAGCACCAGCGCACCGACCATGCGCTGTTTCATCCCTTTATCCAGCACTGCCATCTACTCAACCCTCCTGGGCATGCCGCTCCAGCCACGCCAGGGCCTGGGCGACACAGAAAAACGAACCGAACAGCACGATCTGGTCATCTGCCGTTGCCTGCGCGCATTGCCCTTGGAGGGCCGCGTCGACTCCGGCATAAGACTTCACCGCCGCGCCAAGGTTCGTCAAGGCGTCGGCCAACTCGGCAGCCGGCCGGCTGCGCGGGGTGTCCAGCGGGGCCACGGCCCAGTCATCGATCAGCCCGTGCAGCGGCGCGACCACGCCTGCCAGGTCCTTGTCGGCGAGCAGGCCGAATACCGCCAGCCGGCGCCCCTTCAGCGGCCGGCTCGCCAGGCGCCGGGCCAGGTACTGCGCCGCATGCGGGTTGTGCCCGACATCCAGCAGCAGCTCCACCGGCCGGCCCTGCCAGACCAGCTGGCGACGGTCTAGACGCCCGGTAATCCGGGTATCCAGCAGCGCCTGGCGCACCTGCGCGGCATCCCACGGCAGGCCCATCAACAGGTACGCCTGCAGGGCCAGCGTGGCGTTTTCCATCGGCAGGTCGAGCAACGGCAGGCCGTGCAGCTCAACGGGCGCGCCATTGGCAGCAGTGCCACGCCAGTTCCAGCCGTTTTCCGCGCTTGCCAGGTCAAAGTCACGGCCGCGCAGGAACAATGGCGCTGCCAGTTCGGCGGCTTTGTCCAGCAGCGGTTGTGGCGGGTCGAGATCGCCGCACAGGGCCGGTTTGCCCGGGCGGAAGATACCGGCCTTTTCAAAGGCCACCTGCTCGCGGGTGTCGCCCAGGTAATCGACATGGTCAACGCCGATACTGGTCACCAGGGCCAGGTCGGCGTCCACCACGTTCACGGTGTCCAGGCGCCCGCCAAGACCCACTTCCAGCACCACGGCATCGAGCTGCGACTGGTGGAACAACCAGAACGCAGCCAGCGTGCCCATCTCGAAGTAGGTCAGGGAAATATCGCCCCGCGCCGCCTCCACGGCGGCGAAGGCTTCGCACAGGCGCTGATCGCTGGCCTCCAGGCCATCGATCAGCACCCGCTCGTTGTAGCGCAACAGGTGCGGCGAGCTGTACACGCCGACCTTGAGCCCCTGAGCGCGCAGCAACGAGGCCACGAAGGCGCAGGTCGAACCCTTGCCGTTGGTGCCGGTCACGGTCACCACGCGGGGCGCCAGCTTACCCAGCGCCAGCCGGGCAAGCACCTGCTGCGACCGCTCCAGGCCCATGTCGATGGCCGAGGGGTGCAACTGCTCGAGGTAGGCGAGCCATTCGCCCAGGGATCGTTGTTTCATCACGCGACGGCAGCCGCCTCACGCGCTTGCTCGGGGGTTTCCTGGCCAGTCATCTGCGCCAGCAGGCGAGCCAGGCGCGGGCGCAGTTCGCCACGGGAGATGATCAGGTCGATGGCGCCGTGCTCCAGGAGGAACTCGCTACGCTGGAAGCCTTCCGGCAGCTTTTCGCGTACGGTCTGTTCGATCACGCGCGGGCCGGCGAAGCCGATCAGCGCCTTCGGTTCGCCGACGATGACGTCGCCGAGCATGGCCAGGCTGGCGGACACACCGC
Organism: Pseudomonas juntendi; assembly: GCF_009932375.1. Taxonomy (GTDB): domain Bacteria; phylum Pseudomonadota; class Gammaproteobacteria; order Pseudomonadales; family Pseudomonadaceae; genus Aquipseudomonas; species Aquipseudomonas juntendi. The sequence goes on along the minus strand of NZ_BLJG01000062.1, from coordinate 6,504 downwards.
CGTAGACCGGGTCGGTCAGCACCGAGATGAACGGAATGCCTTCTTCGCGCAGGCGCGCCAGCACCGCCGAGGTCTTGGCCATCTGCATCAGCGAGATCAGCGCCTCTTGCATGCGCGCACCGCCGGAAGCGGAGAAGCAGACCATTGGGCAACGGTGCTCCAGGGCGTAGTTGGCAGCGCGGACGAAGCGCTCACCGACGATGGCGCCCATGGAACCGCCCATGAACGAGAACTCGAAGGCACTGACCACGATCGGCATGCCCATCAGGGTACCGCTCATGGAGATCAACGCGTCTTTTTCGCCAGTCTGCTTCTGCGCGCCGGTCAGGCGATCCTTGTACTTCTTGCTATCGCGGAATTTCAGGCGGTCGACCGGCTCGAGGTCGGCGCCCAGTTCGGCACGGCCTTCGGCGTCGAGGAAGATGTCGATGCGCGCGCGTGCGCCGATGCGCATGTGATGGTTGCACTTGGGGCAGACATCGAGGGTTTTTTCCAGCTCCGGGCGATACAGCACGGCCTCGCAGGACGGGCACTTGTGCCACAGGCCTTCAGGCACCGAGCTCTTTTTCACCTCGGAACGCATGATCGAAGGGATCAGTTTGTCGACTAACCAGTTGCTCATGCTTTTTTTCTCCAGTATTGGCAGGCGGGGCCGTTATCGTCGGCCTGCCCTGCCCTTGAGCTCAAAATCTGTTACGAAACGATGATGGACCGGCCGCCGGGGCTTCCAGCGCGCCACTCCACCGCTAATGCGTTGTGTTGCCGCCACCATGGGTGCGGCTGCCCGGCAGGGCTGCGAATGCTATGGACGATGGCGCGCAGCCACCCGTCACATCTGCCATCACGCCTGCCTCACCGCCTGCATGAAGGCTTCGATCTTCGCGGCGTCCTTGATGCCCTTGGCCTGCTCGACCCCACCGCTGACATCCACCGCATAGGGCCGTACCTGGGCGATAGCCTGGCCGACGTTGGCCGCCGAAAGCCCACCGGCAAGAATGATCGGTTTGCTCAGCCGCGCCGGTACCAGGGACCAGTCGAACGCCTCGCCGGTTCCCCCAGGCACACCCGCCACATAGGTATCGAGCAGAATGCCGCGAGCGCCGGCATAGCGCTGGCAGGCTGCCTCGAGGTCATCGCCCGGGCGCACCCGCAGGGCTTTGATCCAGGGGCGGTGGTAGCCCTCGCAGTCCTCCGGGGCTTCATCGCCGTGGAACTGTAGCAGGTCCAGTGGAACCACTTCGAGGATCTCGTTCAATTCGCACCGCGAGGCATTGACGAACAGCCCTACCGTGGTCACGAACGGCGACAGTTCAGCAATGATTGCCCGCGCCTGGCGCACGTCCACTGCACGTGGGCTTTTGGCATAAAAGACGAAACCGATGGCATCGGCCCCGGCCTCGACAGCAGCCAACGCGTCTTCGATGCGGGTAATCCCGCAGATCTTGCTGCGAACATAGCTCATGAAACGCGAACCCTGATGATAACGGTCAAAGGCCGGATGTTAGCAAATGGCTTTTCGCCCGTCAGTCCGCCAACCCTTCATAACCGCTTAAAAAGTGTGGGCCAATGTAACGCCTGGGCAGGGTGAACGTGTCGGGGTACTCCACCTGCACCAGGTACAGCCCATAGGGATGGGCGGTTACCCCGCCTTCGCGGCGGTCACGCCCTTCCAGCACCTCACGCGCCCAGCTCACCGGGCGTTCGCCGCTACCGATGGCCATCAACACGCCGGCAATGTTGCGCACCATGTGGTGCAGGAAGGCGGTGGCGCGCACGTCCAGCACGATCATCTGGCCATGGCGGGTAACCCGCAGGTGGTAGATATGCTTGATCGGCGACTTGGCCTGGCACTGGCTGGCGCGGAAGGCGCTGAAATCGTGGGTGCCGAGCAGCGACTGTGCCGCCTGGGCCATACGCTCGACGTCGAGCGGGCGGTGGTTCCAGGTCACCTCCTCGGCCAGGTGCGCCGGGCGGATCGGGTCGTTGTAGATGACATAGCGGTAGCGCCGGGCGCATGCCTTGAAGCGGGCATGGAAATCAGCCGGCATCGGCTGCGACCAGACCACACTGATGTCGTGCGGCAGGTTGAAGTTGGTGCCCATGGTCCAGGCACGTTCGTCGCGCACGGCACGGGTGTCGAAATGCACAACCTGCCCACAGCCATGAACACCGGCATCGGTGCGGCCGGCGCAAACCACGGCGATCGGCTCGTTGGCGACCTTGGACAGCGCTTGCTCCAAGGCCTGCTGGACACTGGGCACGCCGCTGGCCTGGCGCTGCCAGCCGCGGTAGCGTGCGCCCTTGTATTCCACGCCCAGGGCGATGCGGGAGTAGCCTTCGGCCGCAGATTCGGTGGCGGCGGTGTCGATGATGTCCAAGAGCATGAAACCTGTGGGGTGTACGAAATGGCGGGGATTATAACGACAACGGCAGCCGCGTAGGGCTGCCGTTGCTTGTCCACTGTAACCGATGGCCGCCTCGCTGGCGTCAGACCAACCGGGACAGCATGTCCTTGGCTTCCTGGCGCTGAGTGTCGTCGCCGTCCTTGACCACTTCGTCGAGGATATCGCGTGCGCCCTGGCTGTCGCCCATGTCGATATAGGCGCGAGCCAGGTCCAGCTTGGTGGCCACTTCATCACTGCCGGAGAAGAAGTCGAAGTCGAGATCGTCCAGCGGCTCGGGCTCTGGCTGCGCGGCTGCATCTTCGCTGGTGAAGTGTGGTTCCAGCGAGGGCGCCTCCAGGTTCTGCGACAGCTTGTCCAGCTCGGCGTTCACGTCATCGAGTTCCGAGGCAAAGCTTTTGTCTGCCGGCGAGTCGTCTTCCAGCGACAGTGACAAGTCGAAGTCCGAGGGCAGATCGAACTCGGAGACCGGATCGAACTCTGGCACGCTGTCGAAGGCCGCCAGCTCGGCAGCCACATCGCCCGCGGCGGTGTCGGCTGCTGGCGCAGCAGCGGGGGTGACGGGTTCGGTGACATCGAGGTCGAAATCCGACAGGTCGACCGCAGGTTGCGGCTCGGCCTGGGCCAGCATGGCTTCGAAATCCGCATCGGCGTCGGCTTGCAGGTCCTCATCCAGGGCGAACGGCTGTTCTTCTGGCGGCGCACCTGGCTGCACCGGCTCGTCCAGCACCGGCTCGGCGATCACCAGCTCATCAGGCACTGGCGCCTGCGCCGCGGGCTCGTCGAGCATCGCCGCGGCCAGCGGATCGTCCTCGGGCAGGTCTTCCCCAAGGCCAAGGTCAAAGGCATGGTCCAGGTCCGGCTCGCCCAGCCCCTGATCCTCCAGGCCGGCGACGTCCAGGATAGGCACTTCATCGAGAGGGTCCAGCCCGGCATCAGGTTCAGCGCCAACCTCCGGCTCAGCCACTGCCTGCGGTTCGAGCTCTGGCACCTGCTCAGGCACCCCATCGGCAACGACCGGCGCCGCGGCGTCGTCGTGCAACAACTCCTGCACGTACTGCTCGTCCATTTCGGCAGCCAAAGCTGCCGCGCCCAGGCCGGCAGCTGCCAGGCCCAGCATGGCTGGGTAGCGTTCTTTCAACTCGGCCACAGCGGCGCCATTGTGCTCGCCGGCTTGCAACTGGCGCTCCTGTTCGGCGAAGGCCGTCTGATCACCCTGGCGCGCATACACGTCCATCAGCTTCAGGCGCAGGTCATCACGGGCCGGGGCAGCGGCCACGGCAGGCTCCAGCAGATCGGCGGCACGGTTCAGGCGCCCCTCGGCCAGGCACTGGTCGACCTCCGCCAGCAGCGCGGCGTGAGGGTCTGCCGGTGGCTCTGCGGCAGCCGGTTCGGCCACTTTTTCCGCAGCCACGGCAGCGGCGGCCGATGCGGCGACCACTGCAGGCGACAAGGTGACGCTCGGCTCGGCTACTTCGACGCCGTCGAAGCTTTCGGTGTCGGTGTCGAAACCGGTGCCCTGCTCTTCTTCCAGCGCCCGCGCCATGCGCAGGTGCTTTTCCGCCTCTTGTTGAGCCTTGCGCTTGCGCGCCAGCAACCACAACAGCAGTGCCAGGACAAGAATGGCAGACCCGGCGATCAGCCACAGCAGCCAAGGGTTACCGAGAATCTGCTCGAGCGCGCCGTTCGCCTGGCTGGCCGGCGCCGGGGCAGGCTCTGCCGCCGGCTTGCTGGCAGGTGCAGCCTGGGTGGGGGCTGGCTCGCCGCTCGCCTCGGCACCTGCCGCAGGCGCTGACGCGGCTTGCGGCGCGGGGGCCGGGGCGACGCCTGCCGGGGACGGCGTGGCGGCACCCTGCGCCTGAAGACGCGCCAACTGGTCGTTTTTCAGGTCGATCAGACGCTGCAGCTTGTCCAGCTGGCTCTGCAGGTCACTCATGCGGCTCTTGAGTTCGTCGTTGTCGCGGCGGCTGGTATCGAGACTTTCCTGCGCCACCGCCAGCTTGTCGCTTAGCGCTTTGGCCTGGTCGGCCCCCGCCTGGTTGCCGGGGCTGACCAGGCGCAGGTTGTCGCCTTGGGCAACACGCGCCGGGGCGGCGTCGGCGGCACCACGGCGAGTGGCGTCCAGCTGACGGGCCCGCGGGCCCAACCGACGGCCCTCACGCCAGGCCGCGTACTGCTCGGCCACCTCACGGTTGGCCTCGGCCTGGGCGATGCTCTGAACCTGCTGCTGGTCGGGCAGGCGCAGCACTTGGCCAACCTTCAGCTGGTTGATGTTATTGCCGATGAAGGCATCCGGGTTCAGGGCCTGGATGGCGATCATGGTCTGCTGGATCGAACCGCCCTGGGTGTTGCGAGCGGCAATTTGCCACAACGTGTCGCGACGCTGGGTGGTGTAGCTGCTGGCAGCGGTACTGGCCGGGTTGAGATTGCCAGCAGCCGGTTTGTCGCCCTGGGCCTGGGCCTGGTCGAGCAACACGCTGTAGTCACGCAGCAGGCGGCCCTGCGGCCACATCACCTGGACCAGGAACTTGACCACGGGCCCAGGCAGCGGCTGGCTGGAGGTCACCCGCAGCACGCTTTTGCCGTTGGGGTTGATGACCGGCGTGAAGGTGAGGTCTTCGAGGTAGGCCGCGAATGGCACCCCGGCCTTGCTGAACTCTTGCGCAGGCGCCAGGCTGGGTGCCACTTCGGCGGCCTTGAGGTCGCGCACATCGAGCAATTCGATCTCGGCGTCCAGCGGCTGATTCTGTGCCGACTTCAGGGTCAGCTCCCCCAGGCCCAGCGCATTCGCCATGCCAGACGACAGCGCTGAAGCTGCAGCCATGGCCAGAACCAGTTTGCGAATTCGAAGCATGACCTCTTCCCTTGTATGAATCGTCCCGAAACCTGCATGCGGAGCAGGACAAAAGTGCTCGCCAGTATCTTTTACAGCCTGTGTTTAATCAACAATTGCGCCACTTGCACAGCGTTGAGCGCGGCACCTTTGCGCACGTTGTCGGTGGTCAGCCAGAGGTTGAGCTGCTGCTGTTCATCAATACCGTGCCGTACACGACCAACATAGACCACGTCTTGCCCGACTGCGTCACCAACCGGGGTTGGATAGTCATCATTTTCCACCCGTTCGATACTGTCGGCAGCCTCCAGGGCCTGGTTGACCGCCGCCAGATCGACCGGGTGACGGCTTTGCACGGCCACACTGAAGCTATCGCCGAAAAACACCGGTACTTGAATGCAGCTCACGGAAATCTTCAGCTCAGGCAGGCCCAGCAGCACACGCAGCTCAGTGACCAGGCGGCGCTCCAGCGCAGTATGGCCCTGATCGTCGGCGGCACCGACCTGGGCCAACAGGTTGAACGCTACCTGGCGGTCGAAGAAGCGTGGCTCCAGCGGCCGGGCATTGAGCAGTTCGGCAGTTTGCCTGGCCAGTTCGCTGACGCCCTCGCGGCCTTGTGCCGAAACGGCCAGTGCGGCCATCACCTGGATACGCTCGATTTCCAGCAGGCCCTTGAGCGGCGCCAGGGCGACGGCCAAGGCGACAGCGGCCGAGCACGGGCTGACAATTCGCGCGGGCAGCGCCAGGCTGGCGATGCGCTCGGCGTTGGCTTCGGGCACCAGCGCCAGGGCGTCGTCCAGGCCACCGGAGAGGTCGATCACCGTGCAACCGGCTTGCAGCGCCTTGCCGGCAAAGCTGCGGCTGACCGCAGCGCCAGTGGCGAAGAACGCCAGCTTGACCTGGCCGAAGTCGAAGCTGTCGACTTCGCGAACCTTCAGTTTCTTGCCGGCGAACATCACGCTGCTGCCGGCCGACTCCATGCTGGCCAGCAGGTGCAGGGTTGCCACGGGGAAATCCAGTTCTTCGAGGATCTGTACCAAGGCTTCACCGACGCTGCCGGTGGCGCCGACGACGGCGATGTCCAATGGGTGTGTCATGGTAGGGATCCTCTTGCAGAAAACGGCGGGGGCGGCACTTTACTCGGATTGCAGGGTTTTGTCTGTGATGGCTACAGCTTGGTTGGGCCAGCTGCGGTAGCAGACTGCTTGACGGGGCCAGCGGTGGTTCGCGTGGGCTGCAGCAGCTGGCGCCAATCGAGTAGGAGGCGGG
>NZ_BLJG01000061.1 GCF_009932375.1 Pseudomonas juntendi | reverse complement strand
CCCACAATGAATCGCGCAGCTTTTCAAATTCTGAGAAAGACAGTTGCTCCTACAGGCGGGGCTGGCGGGCGCACTGGCGCTGTAACAGCCACACACAATCGCAATGTGGATTTACCCGCGTTGCCCATCAGGCCGCCGCGCCTGGCTCTGCAAGCGGTTTACCGCGGCCAGTCTCCTGGCGCCACTGCAAGGCGATCAGGATCAGCGTAGGCACGCCCAGCAGGGCAGTAATCAGGAAGAAGTCGTGATAGCCGAACTTCTCCACCATCACCCCCGAGTACCCACCGATCAACCGCGGCAGCAACAGCATGATCGAGCTGAGCAGCGCGTACTGGGTGGCCGAGAACTTCAGGTTGGTCAGGCTCGACAGGTACGCCACGAACGCAGACGTGGCCATGCCGGAGCTGAAGTTGTCCAGCGAAATGGTGACCACCAGCATTTCCAGGTTAGGCCCCATGTCCGCCAGCATCAGGAACAGGATGTTGGTGCCCGCCGAAGCCGCGCCACCAATGAACAGGATGGGCATGATGCCGAAGCGCACGATCAGCAGCCCGCCGATACCGGCACCGACCAAGGTCATGATCAGGCCGAAGATCTTGCTGACACTGGCGATCTGGTCTTTGGTGAAGCCCATGTCGATATAGAACACGTTGGCCATCACGCCCATCACCGTGTCCGACATGCGGTAGGTGGCGATCAGGCCTAGCAATAGCAAAGCCTGCCAGCGGTAGCGGGCAATGAAGTCGTTGACCGGGGTCAGCACCGGGGCCAGGCCGCGGCGGCCCAGGCTCGACAGGCACGCCCAGGTCAGCAGCACATAGAGGATCAGGCGCAGGAAGGCGCGGTCTTCGAGCAACAGGTCGAGCGGCGTGGCATCCCCGGAGATGACCGTGGACCAGCCGGTATTGAACATCTGGGTGAAACTGGCGGGCACCGACACCAGCAGGATGATCAGCACGAACACCGAGGCCATCTGGTGCACCAGGCCGTAGCGCGCAGCCGACAGCTGGGTGCGCAGCGGCACCGGCGGTTCGCGCATGACCAGGGTCGTGAACAGCGCGGGCAGCATCATCACCCCGAACATCACGTAGGTGCCGGCCCAGGCTTTATGCAGGTAACTGAAGCCGGTAGACCCGAACCACTCGGCGAAGAACAGCGCGCCGGCGGTGGCGAGCAGGGCGGCGACCCGGTAGCCGGCCATGTAGCTGGCGGCCAGGGCGGCCTGGCGCTGGTCGTCGGCGATTTCCAGGCGGTAGGCATCCACCGCGATGTCCTGGGTGGCCGAGGCAAAGGCCACCAGCACGGCCATGGCGATCAACCAGGATAGATGTTGTTGCGGATCGCACAGGCTCATGCCGACCAGGCCGATCACCACCAGTGCCTGCGACAGCAGCAGCCACGAGCGCCGGCGCCCCAGGCCGCCGAGCAGCGGCAGGCGCCATTGGTCGAGCAACGGTGACCACACCCACTTGAAGGCGTAGGCCAGGCCGATCAGGCTGGCGTAACCAATGGTTTCGCGGGCCACCCCAGCCTCGCGCAGCCACACCGACAGGGTCGAGAACACCAACATGTAGGGCAGGCCGGCGGCGAAACCGAGCAGCAAAAGTACCAGGGTTGACGGGCTGGCATAGGCAGCGAGCGCAGCGCGCCAGGTTTTACGGGGCATGGGCCAACATCTGCCTCAAGTTTTCGAAAACAAAGCGCGCACTCTAACCGCTGTGATCTGTCGGGCGCCAGCCATGGCGCGTCATATCCACACGATTGTTGGTCACATTCACGCCTTCTGCACGCAGCCGCGCCCGTTGTTCATCCCCGGCCGGTGTGCCCAGCGCCAGGCTCAGGCGGCCCCCTGCGCCCAGCACCCGGTGCCATGGCAGGCGGGTTTGCGCAGGCAGTTGCCCGAGGGTGCGCCCTACCCAGCGGGCTGCGCGGCCAAGCCCGGCCAGCGCTGCGAGCTGGCCATAGCTCACGACTTTGCCCGCCGGTACTTGGCCAAGCACCGAATACAGTGCCGTTCGTCGACCTTCGGCCGATTCCGGCATGTGCTCAGGTCCCCCAGACATGGCGCCCCCCTTGGGCTGTGGATGAAACCAGACAAATGGTCAGGTAAATGCGTATTGAACTCAATGCCAGGCTGCCGGTCTGTGCTTGCTCTGGTCGGCGGTAACTGGATAATGCCCGGCTTTTTTCTTCGAATCGAACCGTATTACGTCTATGCATTCTAGATCCCTGTTGTGCCTGCTCGCTGCTTCCCTGTGCGCCTCACCGGCGTTGGCCGATACCGTGTGGATGAAGAACGGTGACCGGCTCAGTGGCAAGATCAAAGTCTTCGATGGCGGCAAGCTGCTGCTGGAAACGCCCTACGGCGGCTCCATTGCCCTGGACTGGAAACAGGTGCAGACCCTGGAAAGCGACCAGGAACTGCTGGTCAAGCAGGACGCCTACACGGGCGAGAAGGCCAAGTCGCTGAAGGCCGCTGAACCGGGCAAGGTGACCTTGGCCAACGGCGAGGCACCCAAGACCGTGGAGCTGGCCAGCATCGAGCAGATCATGAAGCCCAAGCCCCTGGTCGAAGACTTCGTGTGGAAAGGCAACGTGGATGTGGCGCTGGACTACAAGCGCGCCGAAAACGATACCGACGACTACGATGTCAGCTTCAAGACCACGGCCCGCCACGGCCGCTGGCGGCACAACGCCGAAGGCGAGTACAACCGCGAAACCAAGGACGACGTCACCACCACCGACAACTGGAGTGCCGAATACGCGCTGGACCGCTTCATTACCGAGAAGTGGTTCTGGCAGGGGCGGGCGGAATACAAGCGTGACCGCATCGAAGACCTTGCCCGCCAGCGCACCGTCGGTACCGGCCCGGGTTACCAGTTCTGGGACAACGAACTCGGCGCATTCTCGCTGGGGTCGCTGATCAACCGCACCGACTTCGAGTACCAGGACGGCAGCAAGGACAACTTCTATTCCGCTGCCGTGAAGTGGGACTACACCCGTTACCTGATCGGCAAGAACGTGCAGCTGTTCACCAACGGCGAGCTCGCCAAACCGCTGGGTGGGGTGGCCGACTATTCACTGGATGCCGAGGTGGGGCTGCGCTACAAGGTTACCGAATGGGCTTCGCTCAACCTCAAGGCGGAGCGTGACATCATCAGCGGCACGAGTGAAAGCGATCTGGAGAAGACGCGCTATACCGCGGGCTTTGGCGTGACCTGGTAAACCGCCGGGCCGCACCGCGGCCCCATTGGCACCCGGTGTGATAATGCTTATCTTGTCACCCATCCCGTTTGCCACCAGGAGCCGCACCCAGTGAGTACCAACGCCATCCGCCCAGCCCGGGAACTGCTGCTCAAGGAATACCGCGGCGTGCTCTCGACGCATTCCAAGTCGATGCCCGGCTACCCGTTCGGCTCGGTGGTGCCGTACTGCCTGGACGCTCACGGCAACCCGCTGATCCTCATAAGCCGCATTGCCCAGCACACCCACAACCTGCAAAAAGATCCCAAGTGCTCGCTGCTGGTAGGTGAGCGCGAAGCTGAGGATGTGCAGGCGGTGGGGCGCCTTACGGTAATGGCCGAAGCGCACAAGCTGGTCGAGGCAGACGCCATCGAGGCTGCCGCCGAGCGTTACTACCGCTACTTCCCGGACGCTGCCGGCTACCATAAGGCTCACGATTTCGACTTCTGGGTGCTGCAGCCGGTACGCCACCGCTACATCGGCGGCTTCGGCGCGATCCACTGGCTCGACCAGGTCACCCTGGCCAACCCGTTCGCCGGCACGGCCGAGGCCAGCATGGTCGAACACATGAACAGCGACCATGCCAATGCCATAGCCCACTATGTGCAACTGACCGGCCTGCCGGACCATGCCGCAGCGCAAATGGCTGGGGTGGACAGCGAAGGCATGCACCTGCGCATCGGCCAGGGGGTGTACTGGTTACCCTTCCCGCATATTTGCAATACGCCGACACAAGTCCGCGAAGCCCTGGTTTTGCTGGCGCGCGCCGATCAGTGGCCCACGCCTGCAGGGGGCGAGGGTTGAAAAAGCGTGCACTTGCATCCACTTGATGGTCTTAAAGGAAGGTTCTCTTCCGACGAGGAATGCTTTGATGCGTGCTTTTCTACTGTTGCTTCTGCTGTTTCCAGTGCTGGAGCTGTTCGTATCCGTCAAGGTCAGCGCGGCCATCGGTTTCTTCCCGGCGCTGTTGCTGATCATCGCCGGTTCCGCCTTGGGTGTGCTGGTCATGCGTGTGGCTGGCCTGGCCACCGCCCTGCGCGCCCGGGAAAGCCTGCAGCGCGGTGAGTTGCCTGCCGAGGACATGTTCCAGGGCATGATGCTGGCGGTGGGCGGTGGTTTGCTGCTGCTGCCGGGCTTTATCAGCGACGTGCTGGGCCTGCTGTGCCTGCTGCCGTTCACCCGCCATCTGGCCGCGCGCAAGCTGCGCGAACGCGCCGAGGCCCAGGCCATGCGCCAGCGCGCGTTCCAGGACGACCCGTTCCAGGCCCAGCCGCGCGATGGCGGCCACCGGCCGAACGTGATCGAGGGCGAGTACGAGCGCCGCGACAAGTAACCACCGTTTTCCACTACGGGGCCGCACATGCGGCCCCGCGTTTTTTCCGCGAGCTGAAAAATTTTGTAGGGCAAGCCTTGTAATTGGATATGGCGGCCTCATGTATGTGGTCACCGCAAGGTTTCTGGCATTAACGCCAGACATTACTCAGGTGGCTTGCCCTTGGCGGGCTACCTTCCGGCAACGCCGGACAGCCTCAACCCGCCGGTTTCGATACCGGCCGATGAAAACCACAATTTGGGAGAGATCGACAATGAAGCTTCGTCCTCTGCATGACCGCGTAGTCATCCGTCGCAGCGAAGAAGAATCGAAAACCGCTGGCGGTATCGTCCTGCCGGGTTCGGCCGCTGAAAAACCTAACCGCGGCGAAGTCGTTGCTGTTGGCACCGGTCGCGTTCTGGACAACGGCGAAGTCCGTGCACTGGCCGTCAAGGTCGGTGACAAAGTGGTTTTCGGCCCTTACTCGGGCAGCAACACCGTGAAAGTCGATGGCGAAGACCTGCTGGTCATGGCCGAGAATGAAATCCTCGCCGTTATCGAAGGCTGATTTCCCCGACTTCCCGTTACTCCAAAGAATTTCCAAGGATTAAACGATCATGGCTGCTAAAGACGTAAAATTCGGCGACTCCGCTCGTAAAAAAATGCTGGTTGGTGTCAACGTTCTGGCTGACGCGGTAAAAGCTACCCTCGGCCCGAAAGGTCGTAACGTGGTTCTGGCCAAGAGCTTCGGCGCGCCAACCATCACCAAGGACGGCGTTTCCGTCGCCAAAGAAATCGAGCTGAAAGACGCTTTCGAAAACATGGGCGCCCAGCTGGTCAAGGAAGTCGCTTCCAAGGCCAACGACGCCGCCGGTGACGGCACCACCACCGCCACCGTTCTGGCCCAGGCCATCGTCAACGAAGGCCTGAAAGCCGTCGCTGCCGGCATGAACCCGATGGACCTGAAGCGCGGTATCGACAAGGCCACTGCTGCCGTTGTCGCCGAGCTGAAGAACCTGTCCAAGCCATGCGCCGATTCCAAGGCCATCGCTCAGGTCGGTACCATCTCCGCCAACTCCGACAGCTCCATCGGTGAAATCATCGCCGAAGCCATGGAAAAAGTCGGTAAAGAAGGCGTGATCACCGTTGAAGAAGGCTCGGGCCTGGAAAACGAACTGTCCGTCGTAGAAGGCATGCAGTTCGACCGCGGCTACCTGTCGCCTTACTTCGTCAACAAGCCAGACACCATGGTTGCCGAGCTGGAAAGCCCGCTGCTGCTGCTGGTCGACAAGAAAATCTCCAACATCCGCGAGCTGCTGCCTGTGCTGGAAGCCGTTGCCAAGGCCGGCCGCCCACTGCTGATCGTTGCCGAAGACGTCGAAGGCGAAGCGCTGGCTACCCTGGTAGTCAACAACATGCGCGGCATCGTCAAGGTTGCAGCGGTCAAGGCACCTGGCTTCGGCGACCGCCGCAAGGCCATGCTGCAGGACATCGCCGTTCTGACCGGTGGCCAGGTCATCTCCGAAGAAATCGGCCTGTCGCTGGAAACCGCTACCCTGGAGCACCTGGGTAACGCCAAGCGCGTGATCCTGTCCAAGGAAAACACCACCATCATCGATGGTGCTGGCGCTGACACCGAGATCGAAGCACGCGTCAAGCAGATCCGTGCCCAGATCGAAGAAACCTCTTCGGACTACGACCGTGAGAAGCTGCAAGAGCGTCTGGCCAAGCTGGCCGGCGGTGTTGCCGTGATCAAGGTCGGTGCTGGTACCGAAGTTGAAATGAAAGAGAAGAAAGCCCGCGTTGAAGACGCCCTGCACGCTACCCGTGCAGCCGTTGAAGAAGGCGTGGTGCCTGGCGGTGGTGTTGCCCTGGTTCGCGCCCTGGCAGCCATTATCGACCTCAAAGGCGACAACGAAGACCAGAACGTCGGTATCGCCTTGCTGCGCCGCGCTGTCGAAGCGCCGCTGCGCCAGATCACTGCCAACGCCGGCGACGAGCCAAGCGTTGTCGCTGACAAGGTCAAGCAAGGTTCGGGTAACTTCGGTTACAACGCTGCCTCCGGCGAGTACGGCGACATGATCGAGATGGGTATCCTGGACCCAGCCAAGGTCACTCGTTCGGCGCTGCAAGCTGCTGCTTCGATCGGCGGTCTGATGATCACCACCGAAGCTATGGTTGCCGACCTGCCAGAAGACAAGCCAGCTGCTGGCATGCCTGACATGGGCGGCATGGGTGGCATGGGCGGCATGATGTAAGCCAGCCTTACCCCCTGCACCATGAGAAAGCCCCGGTTCGCGAGAACCGGGGCTTTTTTTATTCTCCTGTGGGCGCCATTGGGCCGCTAAGCGGCCCCGGCTTCAGGCAACGCTGTTTTTGACCGCGGGCACTTCTACCATGCCCCGGCGATACAGCACCAGATAATACGACCCCAACCCGATCAACCAGCAGAACACCGCCGTCCACACGTTGTGCGACAGGAAGTGCGCCCCTTGCAGCATGCGCCCAACGCCAAGCAGCGAACCTGCCAGCAAGGCCACCACGAATGCCGCCCGCGCCAGGCGCGGCTTGCGGTCACGCAACATGAAGAACAGGCCGAACAGGCAGAACCCGGTCGCGGCATGCCCGCCCGGCCAGCACAGCCCGGGCTTGTCGGTGGCCGGCCGTGGTTGCAGCAGCTTGCTGTAGGTTTCGGTACCGCCAAACTGGGTGAGGCTCCAGGGGCACTGCACCTGCGTCACCTTCTTCAGGGGCGTGACAAACGCGGTGGACAAACCCAGCGCCAACACCAGGCAGCCCAGCTCGCGGCGCCAGCCAAACAGGCGCTTTACGAAAAAGCTGGCGGCGAAGGTCAGCAGCGCTATCAGCCCCAGCAGGATCACCCCCTGCTTGACCCGGTCATGCAGGATGTTTTCCAGCCAATAACTGTGGCGGCCAATGAACTGCCCGGCGACAGGGTCGAAGAACAGCTTGGCGAGGTCCATGTCGATCGACGTCAGCTCCAGCAGAATCAGGGCCAACGCGGTCGCCAACGGAATACCCAGGTACAGCCAGTAATTGATCGGGCGAGGGCGGGTTGCTTGCTGCATGGCGGCTCCAGGGCGGGAAAAAGATCGGCCATTGTCGTCGGCCCGCTATTCTGTGTCCGTGAAGGATCAGTGAAAAAACCGTCAAGTGCGGTGAATTTTTCCGGGGGCTGGTGCCCTGCAGGCATAGGCCGTAAGCTGCGCCTGCCGCGCACCACAGCGAGAAGCGCCGCACAGGAGAAACCGATGCGCATTCTTTTGGTTGAAGACAACCGCGATATCCTGGCCAACCTGGCCGATTACCTGGGCATGAAGGGCTATACCGTCGACTGCGCCCAGGATGGCCTGTCCGGGCTGCACCTGGCTGCCACCGAGCACTATGACCTGATCGTGCTCGACATCATGTTGCCCGGTATCGATGGCTACACGCTGTGCAAGCGCCTGCGCGAAGACGCCCGCCGCGACACGCCGGTGATCATGCTTACCGCCCGCGACCAGTTGGACGACCGCCTGCAAGGCTTCCGTTCCGGGGCCGACGACTACCTGCTCAAGCCGTTTGCCCTGTCCGAGCTGGCGGCACGCATCGAAGCCGTGCTGCGCCGGGCCCAGGGCGGCGGGCGGCGCAGCCTGCAGGTGGCTGATCTGAGCTATGACCTCGACACCCTGGAGGTCACCCGCCAGGGCCGCATGCTCAAGCTCAACCCGGTCGGCCTCAAGCTGTTGGCCGTGTTGATGCAGAAGAGCCCTCATGTATTGCGCCGCGAAGTGCTGGAAGAAGCCCTGTGGGGGGACGACTGCCCCGACAGTGACAGCCTGCGCAGCCATGTGCACCAACTGCGCCAGGTGATCGACAAACCGTTCGAAAAACCGCTGCTGCATACCGTCCATGGCGTCGGCTATCGCCTCGCCGAGGGTCGTGATGGAGTTTAAGCAAAGCCTTGCCCAGCGCATCATCATCGCCTTTGCCCTGATGAGCGCGCTGGTGGCCGGGGCCTTCGCCTTCGGTATCGTCGGCACCGTGCACCTGGTGGAAGAGCGGCTGATTTCATCGGTACTGGGCGGTGACTTGCAGCGCCTGCTGCGCATGGACAGCGTCAGCGACTGGAGCCACCGCCCGCGCCCCGACCAGTTGTTCTACTTCAGCGGTGGGCGGGACGACTTCGAGCTGCCCAAAGACCTGCGCCACCTGGACCGTGGCTTCCACGAAGTATTCCGCGACCAGCTTTCCTACCACGCGATGGTCGAGATCGTCGATGGCCGCCGCTATGTCTTGCTGCAGGACCAAAGCGACTTCGAGGAGCGCGAGCGTGTGCTGTTCGCGGTGGTGCTGGTGGGCTTCGTGCTCAGCCTGGTGCTGGCGGTGATCCTGGGCTGGCTGGTGGCGCGGCGGGTGATGGCACCGGTGATCCGCCTGGCGCGGCAAGTTCGCCACCGTGACCAGCTGCTGGGCCTGGCGCCGCCGTTGGCGCCGGACTACGCGGCGGACGAAGTCGGCCAGCTGGCGGTAGCGTTCGATGACACGCTGGGCCGCCTGCGCGATGCGCTGACCCGTGAACGGCTGTTCACCAGTGACGTCAGCCATGAGTTGCGCACCCCATTGATGGTGCTGGCCACGTCCTGCGAGCTGCTGCAGGAAAACCCCAACCTCGACACCCGCGCGCGCAGTCAGGTGGAGCGCGTGGCGCGGGCAACCGAAGAGATGCGCGAGCTGGTCAAGACCTTCCTGATGCTGGCCAGGGCGCAACGTGATGAAGGCGCAGTAGCCTCCCGGGCGACCCTGCGCGAAGTGGCCAACGAGCTGATCGGGGTGTGGCGCGACACCATCGAACAGAAGGGCCTGACCCTGTATTTCGATGGCCAGGCCAGTGCCAGCGCAGTGCTGTACAACGCGACCTTCCTGCAGTCGGTGATGGGCAACCTGCTGCGCAATGCGGCGCACTACACCGATGCCGGCTACATCCGCCTGAGCCTGGAAAGCAATGGCTTCAGCGTGGAAGACAGTGGCGTGGGCATACCGGAAGAACAGCGCGAAGCCATGTTCAAGCCGTTCGTGCGCGGTGACGAGCGGCGCGGCGAGGGTCTTGGGCTGGGTTTGTCGCTGGTGCAGCGTATCTGCGACGACCAGGGCTGGCGGGTGACCTTGACTTCTTCTGTACCCCATGGCTGCCGTTTCCATGTCGACTTGAGCAATACGCGGGTGAAAGAAGAGCCGGACGTCGTGGCTGGGTAATGTGTTGTTACACGTGTTACCGTGGCCAACACTTTTTTCACATCAGCATGACCTGATTCCTACGCGCATTTACCTAATGTGAGCGCAATGGAATCAGGAGATGCTCAATGCGTAGCCCTATCAAGCTTGAATTTTCCGAGAAGTACGACAAAGACCATGCCCGAGAGTACTTTCTCAAGCACCAGGATGGCTTGGCCCGCCGGCTGTCTCACAAGCGAGATGAACAACTGGCCCGCCGCGCACTGGCGCTGGCGGGTGAGCCTGGCCTGGTCCTGGACTTGCCCTGCGGCGCTGGTCGTTTCTGGCCGCTGCTGGCAGAAAAGAACAACCGCGTCATCATCGGTGCCGATAATTCCGAGGCGATGATCGAGACCGCCTGTGCTGCGCAACCGCCAGAAGTGGTGGCGCGGGTACGGCCTTTGCAGACATCGGCATTCGACATCGACTTGCCAGACAACTCCGTCGACAGCATTTTTTGCATGCGGCTGTTTCACCATATCGGCGAGGCAGCCCACAGAAAGAAAATTCTTTCTGAATTTCAACGAGTTAGCCGTGATAGTGTGATCTTGTCACTGTGGGTGGACGGCAACTTCAAGGCTTGGCGGCGCAGGAAACTGGAACAGCGCCGCAGCACCAAAGCCGAGCAGAACCATTACCAGAACCGGTTTGTGTTACCGGCCGACACGGTCGAAGAAGAATTCCGCGCCGCCGGTTTCAGGATCCAGGAACGCCTCGACTTCCTGCCGTTCTATGCCATGTGGCGGGTTTATGTATTGCGTAAGGGGTAGTGTTTGATGGCTGTAGCCCAGAATGGGGAGTCGCGCTTCGATTTTTACTGGCGCCAGCAAGGCGAGTGGGTAGAGGAGCCTAACCAGCGCCGGGGTGGCGAAAGTGGTGTGCAACGGCTCAACGATGCCAACGGCAAACTGCTGTATGCAAAGCGTCAGGTCGGGCATATCTATCGCAGCCTGTTGCACCCTTTCGGCCGGCCAACTGTGCTGCGTGAACTCGATGCGCTGAACAGCTTCGAGCAACTGGGGGTGCGTGTGCCGCGCCTGGTGTTCTGTGGTGCCCAGCGCGATGCCGACCACCAGTGGCGGGCGCTGCTGGTCAGCGAAGCACTGGACGGATTTGTGGAGCTGGACACCTGGCATGCCCAAGGTGCCCGAGACCGTTACCCACAGGTGGTCCACGAGCGCATGCTCAAGGACCTTGCCGAAAACCTGGCGCGCATGCACCTGGGCCATTGGCAGCACGGCTGCCTGTACGGCAAGCATGTGTTCGTCAAGGTGCTGGGCGAGGGCGAGCAAGCCCGTGTCGAAGTGGCGCTGCTCGACCTCGAGAAGTGTCGGCGACGTTTCAGTTGCCAGCGCGCGGCGGGTAACGACCTGCGCCAATTGCGCCGCCATTCGTCGCTCAACGAGGCGGAATGGCAGACGCTACTCTACTTTTACAAGGTGGCGTTTGGCAGCGCTGTCAAAGGGTTAGGGTAATGAAACTAGAAATAGCTCGAGCTTTGTTCCTGGTAGCGGGCCTGGCGGTGACCACTGTAGCGGTGGCTGCCTGGGAAGAGCCGAGGCCGACGGTATTCAGCAAGGCTGAGATGGCCGCCCAGTGCGCACTGCCGCGGGACGTGAAACCGCAGCAGAAGGCCAGGGTAGAGCCGGATCAGGATCTGTTGCTGTTGCTGTTCGACCTGCGCCAAGGGTTGCGGCCATTTGGTTGAAACCGGTGTAGCTGTACATGCCAGAGGCCTCGCAAGCGCGAGGCCTCTGGCGTTTCTGCAGGTGGCCCTCGGTGGGCGGGTTTCAGGCGGCAGCAGGTTCCTTGGCCACCGTCTTGTGCGCCAGCAGGGTGTAGATACAAGGCAGCACGAACAGGGTGAACAGCGTGCCGATCGACATGCCGGTCGCGATCACGGCACCGATGTCGAAGCGGCTTACCGCCCCGGCCCCGGTCGCGAGGATCAGCGGCACCATGCCGAACACCATTGCCGCCGTGGTCATCAGCACCGGCCGCAGGCGAATCGCCGCTGCTTCTTCGATTGCCTCGCGCGCGCCCAGGCCAAGCTCATCACGTAACTGGTTGGCGAACTCGACGATCAGGATGCCGTGTTTGCTGATCAGCCCGATCAATGTCACCAGCCCGACCTGGGTGTAGATGTTCATGCTCGACAGGCCCAGGAACAGTGGCAACAGCGCCTCGCAGATCGACAACGGTACCGTAACCAGAATCACCAGCGGATCCCGGAAACTTTCGAACTGGGCCGCCAGGACCAGGAAGATGATCGCCAGCGCCAGGCCAAAGGTCACCCACAGTGCGCTGCCTTCCTGCACGTACTGGCGGGCCACGCCGGCATAGTCGAAGGCGTAACCTTCCGGTGCCTCTTCGCGGGCGATGTCCTGCACGGTCTTCAGCGCTTCGCCCAGGCTGACCATCGGTACGCCTTGAATGATGGCCGAGTTCAACTGCTGGAACTGGTTGAGCTGCCGCGGGCGAGCGCGGTCGGTGAGGGTGACCAGGGTCGCCAGCGGCAGCAGCTTGCCCTGGTCGTTCTTCACGTAGTAGTTGTTCAGCCAACCGGGGTTGTCGCGGTATGCGCGCTCGGCTTGAGCAATGACCTTGTAGCTGCGCCCGTCGAGGGTGAAACGGTTGATTTCGGCTTCACCCAGCAAGGTGGCCAGGGTACTGCCGAGGACGTCCATCGATACCCCCATTTGCGCTGCCTTGGCCCGGTCTATATCGACCACCACCTCGGGTTTGTCAAAGGCCAGGTCGATGTCGAGGAAGGCGAACTTGCCCGATGCCTGGGCCCGAGCCTTGATGCGTTGGGCCACCTCCAGCAGTGCCGGGTAGTCGCCTGCGGTGTTGATCACGAACTGGAACGGCAGGCCTTCGCCGGTGCCGGGCAGCGATGGCAGGTTGAAGCCGAAGATCTGCAGGCCGGCGACCTCTTCCAGCTTGGCCTGTACCAGTGGCAGCAGCTCCATTTGCGTACGCTCGCGCTCGTTCCAGGGCTTTAGCAGGAAGCCACCGATGCCGCTCTGCACACCATTGAAACCGTTGATCTGGAACGACGAATAGTATTCGGGGAAGGTCTTGAACAGTGGGGTGAACTGGTTGGTGTAGGCGTTGAGGTAGTCAAGGTTGGCTGGCTGCGGGGAGCTGCTGATCATGAAGATCACCCCCTGGTCCTCGTTGGGGGCCAGTTCGTTCTGGGTGAACTTCAGCAGTAGCGGAATCAGGCACAGGATGATCACGGCAAACACCAGCACCACCGGCCGGCTGTCGAGCGTGCCGTGCAGCAGGCGCTGGTAGCGTACCTTCAGGCGCGCGAACTGCCGATCGAGCCAGTGGGCCAGACCGCTGGAATTCTGCTCGCGGCGCAGCAGCAGGGCGCACATCATCGGTGACAGGGTCAGGGCGACGATACCGGAAATGACGACTGCGCCGGCCAGGGTAAGGGCGAACTCCTTGAACAGCGCTCCGGTGAGCCCGCTGAGAAAGCCGATGGGCGCATACACCGCTGCCAGGGTGATGGTCATCGACACCACCGGCATGGCGATCTCGCGCGCGCCTTCCAGGGCTGCATCGAACGGCGACTTGCCTTCTTCGATATGCCGGTGAATGTTCTCCACCACCACGATCGCATCGTCCACCACCAGCCCGATGGCCAGGACCATGGCCAGCAGGGTCAGCAAGTTCAGCGAGTAGCCCATCATCTGCATGAAGAACAACACGCCAATCATCGACAGCGGAATGGTCACCACCGGGATCAGCACCGAGCGCAGGGCGCCAAGGAACAGGAACACCACTAGGATGACGATCAGCACCGCTTCGCCGAGGGTCTTGATCACTTCGTCGATGGAGGCCTGGATGAACAGCGTGGCGTCGTAGGCGATCGACACCTTCAGCGCCGAGGGCAACTGGCTTTCCAGGTCGGGCATGACCCGCCGTACTTCCTTGATCACCTCCAGCGGGTTGGCGGCGGGCGTGGCCTTGATGCCGATGTACACCGAGGGCGTGCCGTCGAATGAGCTGACGGTGTCGTAGTTCTCCGCCCCCATCTCCACCCGCGCCACGTCACCGAGCAGTACGCGGCTGTCGCCGCTGGTCTTGACCGGCAGGGCGGCGAACGCCTCGGCTGACTTCAGCTCGGTGCTGGCGTTGATGCTGGTGACCACGTATTCGCCTTTGACTTCGCCGGCAGCGGACAGGAAGTTGTAGCGGCGCACGGCGTCGGTCACGTCGCTGGCCGCCAAGCCGAAACCGGCCAGTTTCACCGGGTCCAGCCACAGACGCATGGCAAATACCTGGTTACCGAGGATTTCTGCCTCGGCCATGCCGGGTAGCGTGGCCAGCTTGGGCTGGATCACCCGTGACAGGTAGTCGGTGATTTGCGGGTTGCTCATCTGTTCGCTGTAGAAGCTGATGTACATCAGCGCCGAAGCATCGGCGGCTTCCTTGCTGAGTACCGGGTCTTCGGCGTTCTGCGGCAGCTTGTTGCGCACTTCGTTGGCCTTGGCCAGCAGTTCGGTGAACAGCCTGTCGCTGTCGGCACCGATGCGCGCGTAGATGGATATGACGGAAAAATTCTGCCGGCTGACCGAGGTCATGTAGTCGATACCTTCGGCGCTGGCCAGGCTTTGCTGCAGCGGCTGGGTGATGTAGCCCTGGATGGTTTCGGCGTTGGCCCCGGGGTAGGCCGTGGTGACGGTGATCAGGGCGTTTTCCATGCGCGGGTACTGGCGGATCTGCAACGTGTGCCAGGCCTGGATACCCAGCAACAGGATCAGCAGGCTGACCACGCTGGCCAGCACCGGGCGACGGATGAACGGGTCGGTTAACGCCATGCCAGCCTCCAGTCAGTCCTTGGTCGCGGCGCCCGGGGCGGGCTTGACGGCCTGGTCCTGGCCGATTCGGATTGCGGCGCCGGGGGTCAGCTTCAGCTGCCCGGCGGTGACTACCTGTTCCCCGGCCTGCAACCCTTTGCTGACCACCACCACGCCGTCACGGCGCTCGCCGGTCTGCACGGTGCGCTGTTCGGCGACCCATTGCGGTTGGCCCTGTTCATCGTGCTGCGGCTTGCCGTGCTGGTCCTTTTTCGCGGTGGCGACATATACCGAGTTGCCGTACAGGGTGTAGGTAATGGCACTTTCCGGCACCACCACCTGCAACTGCGGATCGGGCAGCAGTACCTGCAGGCTGGCGAACATGCCCGGCAGCAATTTGCCGTCGGGGTTGGCCAGGGTCGCGCGCACCAGCAGGTTTCGCGTGGTTTCATCGACCTTGGGGTTGATGGCGCTGAGGCGGGCGGGGAAGGTCTGGTCCGGGTAGGCAGCCACTTGCACCAGCACCTGCTGGCCGAGGCTCAGCCGGGGCAAGGCCTGTTCCGGCACGTTGAAGTCGACGTACAGGCCGGAGGTGTCCTGCAGGGTCGCGATGACGGTGCCTGGCGCCAGATAATCGCCGACATCCACCTGGCGGATGCCCAGGGTGCCACTGAAGGGCGCGCTGATGCTTTTCTTGTTCTTCGAAGCCTTGAGCTGCTCGACCACCGCCTGGTTGCGCTGGTACTGGGCATTGAGGCGGTCGTATTCGCCACGGGAGATCGCCGAGTCGCCCACCAGTTGCCGCCCGCGGCCGAAGTCGACCTTGGCCAGGCCCAGGTCGGCCACGGCGGTGCCGAGCAATGCGGTTTCCTGGTCATCGTTGAGCCGCAGCAGCAGCTGCCCGGCCTTGACCGTTTGCCCAGAGTCGAAATACAGGGCCTTGACGATGCCTTCGACTTCCAGGCTCAGCTCGACACCCTGCAGCGCCTTGAGGCTGCCGACCGCGGGCAGGCGCTGTTGCCACTGGCGTTGTTCGGCCAAGGCTGCCGCCACGGTGATAGGCGGCTTGGGGGCAGTGAACATCTGGATCTGCTGGTAGATCGAGAAAGCCTTGTAGCCCCCCAGGGCCAGCACGATCAGCAGAACCACGGCCAACATGATAAGCATGCGGCGGCGCAGCATAGGTCCGGTTCCTTGGATGCAGTTGTTATTCGTTCTGGCACGACAACGGGCGATCCTGCCCACGTGTGGATGGGGGAAGTATTGACTGTTTTTTGTCTGAAGGGGAGTAAATTGTCTGCACCGGCCCTATCGCTGGCTTGCCAGCTCCCACAGGGATCGCCTCAGGGCTGATAGATGCTGTGGCGAGCAGCTGGCAAGGGTAGCCGCAGTATCTTCAGCGCCTGTGAGATCGAGCGCCGCCCGCGCGGCGCAATCGCGAGCTGCGCTCGCTCCTACGTTTGTTTCGGGCCAGTAACGCCTGTGACAGGCGCGCGCGGCCGCCTTGTTTGTACGGCGCGATATTGAGGCATGCACCAAGGCGTTCGCGCGCAAATCCCACAGGAATAATTGGCCCGAAACAAACGTAGGA
>NZ_BLJG01000060.1 GCF_009932375.1 Pseudomonas juntendi | reverse complement strand
TTGGCGCGCGCGACCGCCTTGGCGGATGGCTCAATATCGAGGCATGCGCCAAATGCGTTCGCGCGCAAACCCCACAGGCATAATTGGCCCGAAACAAACGTAGGAGCGAGCGCAGCTCGCGATGCGCCGCGCGGGCGGCGCTCGATCTCAAGTTCACACGACCGGTATCGCTTACAGCCCAGCCCGACGCACATGCTTGACCAACACTTTCTCCAGCAACTCCCACATCGCCGGGTCGGTGCTGAACGCCACGTTGAAGCGCATCCAGCCGGTGGCTTTGGCATCGACCATGAACAACTGCCCAGGCCCGAGCATGATGCCTTTCTCCAGCGCGTCGTCCAGCAATGCCGCGCTGTCCGGTAGCGCCGGATGGCGGGTCCAGATGTACATGCCTTCGTCGGACTCAATGAACAGTTCAAAGCCCAATCGATGCAGATGCCGGCCAACTTCCTGATGCGCCTCCGCCAGGCGCTGGCGCAGACGCTTGAGGTGCTTGCGCCAGCGGCCGTCGATGACCGCGGCATAGACCACACGCTCCATCACCTGCGATGTGGTCAGGCCCGAACGCATTTTCAGCTGCAGCAGCTTCTGCATCAGCTCGGGGTTGGCCAGCATGTAGCCGACGCGCACATTGGGCGAAATGCTCTTCGAGTAGCTGCCTACGTACACCACCTGCTGCAGGTGGTCGAGGCTGGCCAGGCAGGGCTGCGGCTCGGCGACCATGTCGGCGTACAGGTTGTTCTCGACCAGGCGGAAGCCGTGCTGGCTGGCCAGCTGCAACAGCCGGTGCAGCTGCGGCAGCGGGGTGCGCGAGCAGGTCGGGCTGTGCAAATGCGGCTGGGTGAAGAACGCCGTCGGGCGGTGATGGGCGAGCAACTGCTCCAACTGGTTCAGGTCGTAGCCCGCCGGGGTACGCGGGACGCCGACCAGCGTCGCGCCCTGGGTACGCAAGATGCTCATCAGGTTCGGGTAGCCCGGGTCGTCCACCAGTACCACGTCCCCCGGCCGGACCAGCGTGCGTGCGGCCAGGTCCAGCGCCTGGCTGGCGCCGTGGGTCAGCATCAGCTGCGCCGGGTTGGCCACTATCGACAATTCCTGCTGCAGGTTCTGCGCGGTCAGTGCACGCAGCTCCGGCAGGCCCATGGGGTCGCCATACCCCGACAGTTCCAGCGGGCTGCCGGCCACCTGGCGCAGGCCACGGCGCAGGCCCTCTTCGTACATCCAGTCGTTGGGCAGCCAGCCACATCCGGGTTTGTAGGGCAACTGACGGATCTCGAAGATCTGTTGCAGGTACCACTCGGAGTTGAACGTTGGTCGACTGGTGTCGGCCTCGGCGTTGTGCTGCTCCAGCAGCTCGGCTGCCGCGCGGTTGACGAAAAAACCTGCATTGCCCCGGCTCACCAGCAAGCCCTGGGCCACCAGGCGATCGTATGCCTCGACCACGGTGAAGGTACTCACCGAGTAGCTCGCGGCAAAGGCGCGAATCGAGGGCACCTTGGCGCCAGGCTTGAGGGTCTGGTTATCGATCAGCTCGCGCAGCGCGTCGATGATCTGGTTCACCAACGGGGTCGAGGAGTCTGGATGTAGTTCGAACATTCGGGGCCTTCAGGGTGCGTATCGCCAGGCAATTGCAGGGTGTACTGCATAGGCGACCTGTACAGTGCAGTGCGAGTTTGATGCCACTGTGCATGGCTCTCTGCGTCGGACATTTTTACATTAGGTGTCAGATATCGCCACCAATAGCATGTTCAGTTCGCGCCAGGCGCCAGCCCTGGGGCGCGTCAGCAGGCCGCCATGGAAGGCCTGCGTGTGTTCGCGCACACCATCCTGCCCGCATTAGCACTGATGTACAGGTGAAACCGCCAGCCATCGGGGTTTCACGGTTTTCCTTGGATAAAAAGAAGCACGGGGTACACAACTGATGGACGCAACATCCACTACCACCACCGCGAAAAGCGGGCACGAGAGCAAGCTCAGTGCCTCGCTGAAGTCGCGCCACCTGACGATGATGTCGATCGCCGGGGTTATTGGCGGCGCCTTGTTCGTCGGTTCCGGCAGCGTGATCCACAGCGCCGGCCCAGCCGCTGTCCTGGCCTATCTGGCAGGCGGCATCCTGGTGGTGCTGATCATGCGCATGCTGGGTGAAATGGCGACTTCCTCGCCTGATACCGGCTCGTTCTCCACTTACGCAGACCGCGCCATCGGCCGCTGGGCCGGCTTCACCATTGGCTGGCTGTACTGGTGGTACTGGGTCATTCTGATGGCCTGGGAAGCTTACGTAGCCGGCAAGATCCTGCATGGGTTCTTCCCGGATGTGAGCGTCAACGTGTTCGTGCTGGCCACGACCCTGTTGCTGATCACCGTCAACTTCTTCAACGTCAAGCACTACGGTGAGTTCGAGTTCTGGTTCGCCCTGATCAAGGTGATCGCGATCGTCTGCTTCCTGATCGTGTGTACCGCTGCGGTAACCAATGTCTGGCAATTCGGTGAAGTGCGTGGCATCAGCCACCTCACCGCCGAAGGGTTCATGCCCAACGGCATTACCACGGTCATCGGCGCCTTGCTGGGGGTGATGTTCGCCTTCCTCGGCGCAGAAATCGTCACCATTGCCGCTTCCGAAGCCAAAGACCCGGCCGCTCAGATCGTCAAGGCGACCAACTCGGTGGTGTGGCGGGTGTGCCTGTTCTACGTCGGTTCGATCTTCCTGATCGTCTGCCTGGTACCGTGGAACGACCCGCACCTGGGGGTTTCCGGCTATGGCGCCTACCGCCGTACCCTGGAGCTGCTGGGCGTGCCGTACGCCGAACTGCTGATGAACTTCGTGGTACTGACCTCGGTCAGCAGCTGCCTGATCTCTGGCCATTACACCGCTTCGCGCATGCTGTTCTCGCTGGCCCAGCGGGGCGATGCACCGTCGTTCTTCAAGATCACCCGCGCCGGCACCGGTGTACCGGTGTACGCGATCATGGGTTCGTGCGCCGTGGCCGTGGTCTGCGCGCTGATCAACTTCAGCGAGACCCTGCGCCCGAAAGACGTGCTGGAAACCCTGATGAACACCACTGGCATGATTGCCCTGCTGGTGTACCTGGTGATCGCTTTCTCTCAGCTGCGCATGCGCCGCAAGCTGATCGCCGAGGGCAACGAAGTGCGCCTGAAGATGTGGCTGTTCCCTTGGCTGACCTACCTGGTCATCGCCTTCATCGTGGCGGCACTGGTCACCATGGCCTTCATGCCTGACTACCAGATCCTGGTGATCTCCACCGGTGTGGCGGCGGCCATCGTGGTGGCCATGGGTGTGGTGCACCAGATCCGCTCTGGCAGCAAGCAGCACTAAGCGTCACTCGCGCTTGGAAACGGCCGGCTCCCGTGGGGACCCGGCCGTTTCGCGTTGTTGGGCCTGGGTTTTTTCGGCGGGCATGTGAAAGCCCTGGTTCATCCACGGTGAGCCGAGCAGGGCGGCGGCCGCGATCAGGGCCAGGATGGCAACGGCGATATAGGTTTTCAGATGGGTGCGCATACAGCAGATGACCCTGCACCCAGCCAGACAGTTCATTGCGCGTGCCGCAACGAACGCGCCGGCCGCCACATGGCGTATGCTCCACCTATCACCCGCCTGGAGGAGCTGCACATGGCCTGGTCCGCCACCCAGTATTCGCTGTTCGAAGACGAACGTACCCGCGCCGTGCGCGACCTGCTGGCCGCCGTGCCGTCACGCCCGGTACGCCACGCCACCGACCTGGGTTGCGGCCCTGGCAACTCCACCGAGGTACTGCTGCAACGTTACCCCGATGCCCAGGTAATGGCGCTGGACAGCGACCCGGACATGATTGCCAAGGCCCGGGAACGCAAGCGCTTGTGCATCCCCCGGGTGCGCACGGTGGTTGCCGACATCAGCGGCTGGTCGGCCCCGGAGCCGCAGGACCTGATCCTTGCCAATGCCTCGCTGCAGTGGGTGCCCGAGCATGCCAAGCTGTACCCGCACCTGGTGCGCCAGTTGAGCGAAGGCGCCAGCCTGGCGGTGCAGACCCCGGACAACCTCGATGAGCCGGCCCACCGGCAATTGCGCGAGATTGCCAGCCAGGGGCCGTGGGCCGCGAAGTTCGCCGACCTGCAACTGCCACCCCGGCACGGGGCGGCCTTTTACTACGACTTGCTCAGCCCGCTGTGCGCGCGGGTCGATGTGTGGCGCACCACCTATCACCACCCGCTGGTGGGCGGCGCCGAGGCGGTGGTGGAGTGGTTCAAAGGCTCGGCTTTGCGCCCTTACCTGGCCAGGCTCGATGAGCGGGCGCAGGGTGATTTCCTGCAGATGTACCTGCAGGCCATGCAGCGCGACTATCCGCCGGCCACCGATGGCAAGGTGCTGTTGCCGTTCCCGAGGCTGTTCGTGATCGCTACCCGCTAGGGGCAGTTCAGTGCCAGGCGGCTGCCAGGGCGGCAGGCAAGCGGATCGAGGCTGATGAGATTTCTTGTCGAACCCATGCGCGAGGGCGTATAAACTGCACCCACTTTTGGCCGGTCGCTTCCTGAACCGGCCGCTGAAACAAAGAGAGTCGACATGGGCGCACAGTGGAAAGCCAAGCATAGAGAAACAGCTGCCAATGCCAAGGGCAAGATCATGGGCAAGCTGGCCAAGGAAATTCAGATTGCGGCCAAATCTGGCGCCGACCCGGACATGAACCCGCGCCTGCGTCTGGCCATCGTCCAGGCCAAGAAAGCCTCGATGACCCGTGAAACCCTGGAACGCGCCATCAAGAAAGGCGCTGGCCTGGACGGCGAGGCCGTGCAGTACCATGCCGTCAGCTACGAAGGGTTTGCCCCGCACCAGGTGCCGCTGATCGTCGAGTGCCTCACCGATAACGTCAACCGCACCGTTGCGCAGATCCGCGTGCTGTTCCGCAAGGGCCAGCTGGGCGCCAGCGGTTCGGTGACCTGGGACTTCAACCATGTCGGCCTGATCGAAGCCACCCCCGAAGGCGATGCCGACCCGGAAATGGCCGCGATCGAAGCCGGCGCCCAGGACTTCGAAGAAGGTGAAGAAGAGGGCTCGACCCTGTTCATTACCGACACTACCGACCTGGACGCGGTGCAGAAGGCCCTGCCCGAGCATGGCTTCACCGTGACCTCGGCGAAAATCGGCTATACCCCGAAAAACCCGGTGAGCGCGGCCAGCCTGAGCGCCGAAGCGCTGGCTGAGGTTGAAGCGTTCCTCGAAGCGATCGACGAGAACGATGATGTGCAGAATGTTTATGTTGGTCTGACCGACTGATCTGTGCAATGGGGGCCGCTTTGCGGCCCATCGCGTCGCAAGGCCGCTTCTGTAGGCGCGGCCTTGTGTCGCGAAACGAGGGCGAAGCCCTCGCAGCGGTCCGGAGCCGAACCCGATGAACCCCACCTTCGCCTCCCTCAGCCTCGCCCACCTGCGCACCCTCGACCACCTGCTGCAGCTGAAGAACCTCAGCCACGCTGCCGAGCGCCTCGGCGTCAGCCAGCCGGCCCTCAGCCGCCAGCTGGCCCTGCTGCGCGAAGCGTTCGGCGACCCCTTGCTGGTCCGCCAAGGCCGTGGCTACGTGCTCAGCGAACACGCCGAAACCCTGGTCGAGCCCCTGCGGCAAGTGCTTGAAGAGCTGCAGGCCCTGCGTCAGCCTGCAGTCTTCGACCCGGCCCGCTGCGAGCGGCGCTTCTGCCTGGCTGCCTCGGACTACGTGGCCGAACACATGCTGCCGTTGCTGGTGGCTGCGCTGGAACAGGAAGCGCCGGGGGTTTCCCTGGAATACCGCACCTGGCAGGCCGGCCAGTACGCCTTGCTGGCCAGCGGCGAGATCGACCTGGCGACCACGCTGTTCGACGAGTCGCCACCCAACCTGCACGGGCGCCTGCTGGGTGAGGACCGCGCGGTGTGCCTGATGCGCCGCGACCATCCGCTGACGGCGCAAGCCACCCTCAGCCAGGCGGACTACCTGGCGCACAAGCACGTGCGGATTTCCGGTGGCGGCGACAAGGACAGCTTCATCGACCGCCACCTGCGCGCCCAGGGCCTGCAGCGGCGGGTCAGCCTGGAGGTGCCGTTCTTCTGTGCCACGGTCAAGGTGGTTGCCGGCAGCCAGGCCGTGGCCACCGTCCCCGAGCACATCGCCCGGCAACTGAGCCGCCTGCATGGCCTGGCTTGGCGGCCGCTGGGCTTTATCGACCATAGCCAGCGCTACTGGGTGGTGTGGCACCAGCGTTTGCAGGCCTCGGCCGAGCACCGTTGGTTACGCAACCGGGTATTCGAGTTGTGGCGCCAGTCGCAGTTCGGCGTGCAGGGTGGGCATGCGCGTTTGCCATAGCAACTATGCGTGACATGGGGTTATTCGTCTGGGCATAGGCGCCTAGACTGGGGGCATTGTGTTGCCTGTGCTGGCCCTGTCCAAGCCAGCGTCCTGCTCTGTGGGCGCTGGCTTGCCTGCGATAGGGCCATAACAGGCTACGGATGACCCAAAGGAGAGCCCGCGTGACCCCCGAGCAATTCCGCCAATACGGCCACCAGCTGATCGACCTGATCGCCGACTACCGCCAGACCGTGGGCGAGCGCCCGGTCATGGCCCAGGTCGAACCCGGTTACCTCAAGGCCGCCTTGCCAGGGCAAGCCCCCCAGCAAGGTGAACCCTTCGAGGCCATTCTCGACGACGTGAACGCACTGCTCATGCCTGGCCTGTCCCACTGGCAGCACCCTGACTTCTATGGCTACTTCCCCTCCAATGGCACCTTGTCCTCGGTACTGGGTGACTTCCTCAGTACCGGCCTGGGTGTGCTGGGCCTGTCATGGCAGTCCAGCCCGGCCCTGAGCGAACTGGAAGAAACCACCCTCGACTGGCTGCGCCGGTTGCTGGGTTTGTCCGGCCAATGGAGCGGGGTCATCCAGGACACCGCCTCGACCAGCACCCTGGTGGCGTTGATCAGCGCGCGCGAACGCGCCACCGGTTACGCTTTGGTGCGGGGTGGCCTGCAGGCCGAAGCCAGGCCATTGATCGTGTATGTCAGTGCCCACGCCCACAGCTCGGTGGACAAGGCCGCGCTGCTGGCCGGCTTCGGGCGTGACAACATTCGCCTGATCCCCACCGACGAACACTACGCGCTGCGCCCGCAGGCCTTGCAGGCGGCCATCGAGCAGGACCTGGCTGCCGGCAACCAGCCCTGCGCCGTCGTGGCCACCACCGGCACCACCACCACCACAGCCGTGGACCCGCTGCGCCCGATCGGCGAAGTTGCCCAGGCCCATGGCCTGTGGCTGCACGTCGACTCGGCCATGGCCGGTTCGGCGATGATCCTGCCGGAATGCCGCTGGATGTGGGACGGCATCGAGCTGGCCGACTCGGTGGTGGTCAATGCGCACAAGTGGCTGGGCGTGGCGTTCGATTGCTCGATCTATTACGTGCGCGACCCGCAGCACCTGATCCGAGTGATGAGCACCAACCCCAGCTACCTGCAGTCGGCAGTGGATGGGGAGGTGAAGAACCTGCGCGACTGGGGGATCCCGCTGGGGCGCCGGTTCCGTGCGTTGAAACTGTGGTTCATGTTGCGCAGCGAGGGCCTGGAAGCGTTGCAGGCGCGGCTGCGACGCGACCTGGACAATGCCCGCTGGCTGGCAGGGCAGGTCAGCGCTGCGCAAGGTTGGGAGCTGTTGGCGCCCGTGCAGTTGCAGACCTTGTGCATTCGTCATCGGCCGCAGGGGCTGGAGGGCGAGGCGTTGGACACGTACACCCAGGCTTGGGCGCAGCGGCTCAACGCCAGCGGTGATGCCTACGTGACCCCGGCGACGCTGGATGGCCGCTGGATGGTACGGGTGTCGATC
This sequence comes from Pseudomonas juntendi, assembly GCF_009932375.1. Classification (GTDB taxonomy): domain Bacteria; phylum Pseudomonadota; class Gammaproteobacteria; order Pseudomonadales; family Pseudomonadaceae; genus Aquipseudomonas; species Aquipseudomonas juntendi. The sequence goes on along the minus strand of NZ_BLJG01000060.1, from coordinate 69,422 downwards.
GGCGCCTTGCCGACCGAGCGGGGCGATGTGGAGCGGCTGTGGGCGCGCTTGCAGGGCGTGGTTCAGGGCTGAAATGGCTGGGGCCGCTTTGCGGCCCCGCGCCTGTCAGTGGCTTACCGCCTGGACGCTGCCTTTGCGGCTGGCTTCATAGGCTTCCTTTTCCATCGGCTTGGCCTGCGGGTTACCCAGGTCTTCCATCGCCAGGCGATGGGTTTCCGGGGCAATGTAGGCCGCCAGGGCACACACGCAAGTGATGAAGAACGCCAGCCCACCGATCACCAGCGGGATGTTGTCCGAGCCGGGTGGCGCAACCAGGGCGAACAGCGCCGGCAACATGGCGGTCAGCATGGTACCGATGTTCTGCGCAATGGCCATGGCCGAAACGCGGTAGCGGGTTTGGAACAACTCAGGGTAGAAGCTTGGGAATACCGCGTTGTAACCCTGGTAGACCATGCCCCACATGACGATCGAGGTGATGAATGCCAGTGGCACGTTCTGAATGCTGATCGCATACAGGTAGACGAACGCCAGCAGGCCCGAGCCCAGGCAGCCCGCAATCATGGTCGGGCGGCGGCCGATCTTGTCCGACAGGTTGCCGACGAACGGAATCACCAGTACCGCGACGATGTTGCCGACCACGGGGATCCACAGGTAGACGCTCTTGTCGAAGCCGATGCCATAGGCCGGCTGCACCGCGTAGGCCGCACCGAAGATGGTGGCGACTACCGGAATCACGTTCATCAGGGCCATGAACATCACCAGCACCATGTGCTTCCAGCTGTGGCGGAACGCTTCGCTGATCGGCGACTTGGCTACTTTGTCCTGTTTCTCTTCCTTCACGAATGCCGGGGTTTCATGCACTTCCTTGCGGATGATGAAACCGGCGATCAGCACGATGGCGCTCATCAGGAAGGGAATGCGCCAGCCCCAGTCATTGAAGGCCTCGCTGGGCATGAAGTACGCCAGTGGCAGGAAGACCGCTGCTGCCATGACCTGGCCCGCCTGTACACCCTGCAGGGTGAAGCTGGCATAGTAGCCCCTTCGGCCGAAGGGCGCGTGCTCCATGATCATCGAACTGGCGCCGGAGATTTCCCCGGCCACGGCGAAGCCCTGGATCAGGCGCAGCACCACCAGCAAGGCCGGTGCCAGGAAGCCGATGTCGTGGTAGGTGGGCAGCAGGCCCACGGCCATGGTCGACAGGCCCATCAGGAACATGCACAGCAGCAACACGTTCTTGCGGCCACGGGTATCACCCCAGTGGCCCAGCACGAAGGCGCCCACCGGGCGGGCCAGGTAACCCACGCCATAGGTGGCCAGCGACGCGATGATGGCCATTTTCGGGTCGGTATTGGGGAAGAAGATCTGCGGGAAAATCAGTGCAGCGGCCTGGGCATAGATGAAAAAGTCGTAGTACTCGAGTGCCGAGCCTATCCATCCACTGGCGGTCGCTTTTTTTGCTTGCGAGCTGGAGTGAGCCATCGTTGTCTCCGTTGTTATTGTTGTTTGCGCAGGTTCCGCCAGGGGTGTTTGCCAAGGCAGGAGGCAGCGGTCGGTGTGCCTGCGTCTGTGGATCATGTTGACCACGGGCCAGTTGACTGGCAATTCGCTAAAACGGGTTTTGTGCGATAATCGAACGCAAAACTAACCATTCCGTACAAAGAGATTGAAGCAGCGACTCTACCTGCGAATAATCGATCGTGCCATAAACTGTGACAGGTCTTTCTGCCTGTCTGGCACTGTATACCTTCCAAACAACAAGGAACTCCCGCCATGCAGCGTTCGATCGCTACCGTGTCCTTGAGCGGCACCCTGCCGGAAAAGCTCGAAGCCATCGCCGCCGCCGGTTTCGACGGCGTCGAGATCTTCGAAAATGACCTGCTCTACTATGCCGGCAGCCCCCGCCAGGTGCGGCAGATGTGCGCCGACCTGGGTATTGCCATTACCTTGTTCCAGCCGTTTCGTGATTTCGAAGGCTGCCGCCGCGACCGCCTGCAGAAAAACCTGGACCGCGCCGAGCGCAAGTTCGACCTGATGCAGGAGCTGGGTACTGACCTGGTGCTGGTGTGCAGCAACGTCCAGGCCGATGCCCTGGGCGATGAACAGGTGCTGGTCGACGACCTGCGGCTGCTTGCCGAACATGCTGGCAAGCGTGGCCTACGTATCGGTTACGAAGCGCTGGCCTGGGGCCGCCACGTCAACACCTACCAGCAGGTCTGGAACCTGGTGCGCCAGGCCGACCACCCGGCCCTCGGGGTGATCCTCGACAGTTTCCATACCTTGTCGCTGAAGGGCGACCCGCGCGCGATCCGCGACATCCCTGGCGACAAGATTTTCTTCGTACAGATGGCTGACGCACCGATCCTGGCGATGGACGTGCTGGAGTGGAGCCGCCACTTCCGCTGCTTCCCGGGGCAAGGCGAAATGGACATGGCCGGCTTCCTCGCGCCGATCCTGGCCACCGGCTACCGTGGCCCGCTGTCGCTGGAAATCTTCAATGACGGCTTCCGTGCAGCGCCTACCCGGCAGAACGCCGCCGACGGCCTGCGCTCGTTGTTGTACCTGGAAGAGCAAACCCGGCTGCGCCTGGAACAGGAAAATACCCCGATCGAGCCTGGCGTACTGTTCACCCCGCCCGCGGCCAGTCGTTATGACGGCGTCGAGTTCCTGGAATTTGCGGTCGATGAGGCCGTTGGCGCGCGCCTGGGCAGCTGGCTGAAGCGGCTGGGCTTTGCCGAAGCGGGCAAGCACCGCAGCAAGGAAGTGCAGCTGCTGCGCCAAGGCGATATCAACATCGTACTGAACGCAGAGCCTTACTCCTTTGGCCACAACTTCTTCGAAGCCCATGGCCCGTCATTGTGCGCCACCGCGCTGCGGGTCAAGGACCAGCAGGCTGCGCTCAAGCGTGCCACTGCCTACCGTGGCCAGCCGTTCCGCGGCCTGGTCGGCCCCAACGAGTGCGAGGTGCCGGCGGTACGCGCACCCGATGGCAGCCTGTTGTACCTGGTAGAGCAGGGCACCGCCGGGCATACGCTGTATGACACCGACTTCAGCCTGGACCCGAGCGTGAGCGCCACCGGTGGCCTGCGCCGCATCGACCACATGGCCCTGGCGCTGCCAGCCGAGTCGCTGGACAGCTGGGTGTTGTTCTACAAGAGCCTGTTCGATTTCGCCGCCGACGACGAGGTGGTGCTGCCCGACCCGTACGGCCTGGTCAAGAGCCGCGCCCTGCGCAGCCAGTGCGGCACCTTGCGCCTGCCGCTGAACATTTCGGAAAACCGCAACACCGCCATTGCCCATGCGCTGTCCAGCTACCGCGGTTCCGGGGTGCACCATATTGCCTTCGATTGCGACGACATCTTCAGCGAAGTGGCGCGCGCCAAGCTGGCCGGTGTGCCGTTGCTGGAAATTCCGCTGAACTACTATGACGACCTGGCGGCGCGCTTCGATTTCGACGACGAGTTCCTCAGCGAGTTGGCTTACTACAACGTGCTCTATGACCGCGACGCCCAGGGTGGCGAGCTGTTCCATGTGTACACCGAGCCCTTCGAAGAGCGCTTTTTCTTCGAGATCATCCAGCGCAAGGGGGGTTATAGCGGCTACGGTGCGGCTAACGTCGCGGTGCGCCTGGCGGCCATGGCCAAAGCCCGGAGCGGCGCGGTGCGCAAGCCAGTGCTCTGACCACGCGGTGCCCTGGAGCCTGGGCGTCAGTCACCTCGCGGCGGCGCTCGATGGCGCCGCTGCGTACTGTGTCAATCCAGGCCTGGGCATTGTGCTGCCAGCTGTCGAGCAAAGCGTCTTCAGGGTCGCGCCTGTTCATCTGTGTTCAGCCTGCCGCGGCGCGTTGCCGTTTGACCCGGTACATGTGGCCGTCTGCATGGCGCAGCAGCATGTCGGCATCGGTGCCGTCTTCGGGGAAGCGCGCGATGCCAATGCTGCAGGAAGGCGCCTGGAGCCCGGCCAACTCGCCATCCAGCGGTTCGGCCATGACGGCCAGGATATGCTGCACCTGTGTGGCCACGACCTCGGCTGACGGGCAATCGGGCAACAGCACGGTGAACTCGTCACCGCCCATCCGCGCCACCGTCGCGCTGCCCGCTACGCAGCTATCCAGGCGCCGGGCCAGTGTGCACAGTACCCGGTCGCCCACGCTGTGGCCGTGGTTATCGTTGATCTGCTTGAAATCGTTGATATCGATAAACAGCAATGCCAATGGGCGGTCATGCCGCCGAGCGCTGGCCAGGGCGGCGTCGAGCCGTTGGTTGAACATGGCCCGGTTGGCCAGTCGGGTCAGCGAGTCGTGATGCGCCAGAAAGCGCAGTTCGGCTTCGGCCTGGTGCTGGGCGGTAATGTCCCGCGCCACGCCGATGCGAGCCTGGGCCTCATCTGACCAGCAGGCCGCCCAGAGTATATGCACCACGCCACCGTCCTTGCGGATGTAGCGGTTGTGAAAGTCATAATGCGGTTGGCCATTCATGACCCGCAGGATCGAAGCGCGAGTGGTTGCCAGGTCTTCGGGGTGCATGTAGTCGGTAATTGCGGTACCGACCAGCTCGCATGCCCGGTAGCCCAACAGCGCTTCGCAGGCATCGCTGACAAAGATGATCTGGTTGTCCCGGTCGACCACGAAGACCGTGTCGAGCATCAGGTGGATCAGCCTGGGGTACAACGCGTGCAGGTCTACGGGCATGGTTCACGGCGTCCTCGGCGGGATGCCCGATCATAGCTGAAACAGCGCCGGATGTGACCGGGGGGCAAGCCTTTACAGGGCAGTTTGGCCGTGCCTGAGCGCTAGCCAGGCGTGGGCAGCCACAGCAGCCGTGCAGGCGCGTTATACTCCGCGCTTTTGCCCGTGCCGGAATTCGCCCATGCGCCAGGTGTTGTTAATCGTCGATGTCCAGTCCACCTTCAGCCCGCCCGAGTGGCTGGTCGATGGGCTGCGTCGGTTGTCAGCCAATATTCCTACCGTAGCCTCGGTCGAACTGCACGACGAGCGGGTCACGCCGTTTGCGCGCCAGCTTGGCTGGCACCCGGCGGCAGAGGACGAAAGCCTGGTGGAGGCTGACCAGGTGTTCGTCAAGCATGGTTACGGGCAAAGCGCCGAAGCGATCGCGTACATTCGGCAAATGGGCGTGGAGCGCGTGCTGGTGTGTGGCCTGCAAACCGAAACCTGTGTGCTGGCCGCCGGGTTTGCCCTGTTCGATGCCGGGCTGATGCCCACCCTGGTCACCGACATGACGGTCGGCTCCTCGCTGGACCGTTCCGGCAAGCTTGGCATCGAGCTATGGCAGCACCACTTCCGCCAGGTCACCACGTCGGCTGAAGTCCTGGCTGAACTGGCGGGCTAGGTCACGCGCTGCACCCCGTCATCATCCCCGTGCGCTTTTCTGCCAGCGCGCCAGCGGCTGAGCAGCCAGCGCGTGCTGGTATTCCACGCGACACTCACGGCCACGCCCCCGGCGATGGCCAAGGCAACCTCGAACAGCAGGTATGTGGCGATACGGTCCGCCACCGACTGGAACTGGAAGTGCGTCAGGTAGATGAACAGGGTGGCCGAAGCAATCACCGCACCCGCACGTGCCAGCCAGGCCGGTACGGGGACTGCGCGCAGCCAGATCAGCGCCAGCATCGCCGGCAAGGCAATATCGACATAGTGGGTGACGGCCTGCCAGCCAATACCGGCCACCGCTATCAGGTCCAGTTCTGCGACCACCAGCACCGCTACCGCGCTGGCCACCGCTTTGCGGGCGGGGGTATCGGCATGGTGCACGGCCATGCCCAGCACCATCACCGCCAGGAAGTGTTGCGGCACCCGGTGCAGCAGGCCACTGGCGTCGAACACCCAGCGGTCGAGTAACACATCCACCGCTACCAGCGTACAGGCAGCCAGGATCAGCCAGCGGAACGGAGCGGCGTTGACGGCCTGGCGTACCCGCTTGCTTGACAGCACCAGGCCAATGATCACGATCATCTGCACCAGCACTTCGATATACCAGTAGTTGAACAGGCCAACCTCGCCGGTCGCAAACCAGTTGGACACCAACAGCAGCGATTGCCAGTGCACCCGGTCGAACACCAGTTGCAGCAGCGCGGTATACAGCACGGTCGGCACCACGATGGCGGCCAGGGACGGCAGCAGTGTGCGTGCATCCCCCCGGGTTTCAATGGCCTTGAGCTGGAAACGCGCCAGGCTGATGCCAGAGACCAGGAACAGTACCGACGTTTCGCCCACGATCGGCCAAGGGGTCATGCCGCTGAGGTGGCCGACCACGATCAGGATGATGGCGAGCATACGCACGAACACCGGCATTTCCATGACCCGCCACCCGCCTTCATGCGGTGCGCTGAGCTCGGCCAGCCGGTTGACCGGCAGGCTTTCCCAACGGTCTGGCAGGTGGCCGATCAACCGCTCGAGCACTCTCGAGGCCTGTACGAATGAAAGCGAGTCACCGCCCAGCTCGACAAAGCTCAAGCGTGGGTCCAGGCGCGGCACCCGCAGTATTCGTGCCCACTCGCTGCACAGCTTCTCGGCCAGCGCTGACGAGGGTTGGCTGGTCGGCTCTTGAACCGGGGCGGGCAGGGCGCGTTTGTCGACCTTGCCGTTCGGGGTGAGCGGTATGGCCTGCACGAAGATGAACAGTGCCGGCACCATGTAGTCCGGCAATTGGCGGGCGATAGCCAGGCGCAGGTCGTCGGCGCTGCCGGGCTGATGCAACACGCAGTAGGCAATCAGGCGGGGCAATGGGTGGTCATGGTTGGCCAGTACTACGCACTGCCGGACGGCAGGCAGGCGGCTGATGGTGTTTTCTATCTCCGCCAGTTCCACGCGGTGCCCCCGCACTTTCACCTGGCCGTCAGCCCGGCCGAGGAAACAGGCACTGCCATCGGCCAGGTAAGTGCCCAGGTCGCCAGTGCGGTAGCAGCGGTCGCTGGCCAGCCCGGTGAACGGGTTGGTGATGAACCTGGCTTCGGTCAGCGCCGGGTCGCCCCAATAGCCAAGGGACAGATAGGGGCTGCGGATCAGGATTTCGCCGGTTTCACCTTCGCCCACCAGTTGCCCGGCCGCGTTCACGACCAGCAGTTGCGCATCGGCGATGCCTTTGCCCAGGGGCACCCGGGCCTGTTCCGCGGTCGGGTCGAGCGTGTGGTACGCCATGGCTTGCGGGGTTTCGGTGGTGCCATAGAAATTTACGTTGACGGCATTCGGCGCCACGGCACGCATTTGCTGGTACAGCGCCGGGCTGAGTGCATCGCCGCCCCAGAACAGGTAACGCAGTTGCCTGAACAGCTGGCCCTGCAGCTGCGCGCCGGTCTCGATCAGCTTGCCCAGCGGTGGGGTGAGGTGAATGACGCTGACGCGGTGCAACGCAATCCAGCTGGCCAGCTGTGCAGGGTCGGTAAGGCTGGCCTGGGCCGGGCAGGCAATGCTGGCGCCCAGCGACAGTGGCGTGAATACATCGCGGTAAACCGGGTCGTGGCCGAGGCCGGACAGTAGCGAGAACGTGTCGGCCTGGGTCAGCCCGTGCTGGTGCACATGCCAGTCGATGAAGTGCACCAGCGGCGCGTGATGGGTAACGATCGCCTTGGGCTCGCCGGTGCTGCCCGAGGTGAAGGTGATGTAGGCCGGTTGCCCTGCGCTGACCGCGGGCAGTTGCGCCGTTGGCCGGTCAAAGGCATGCAGTGCCTCGACCGGGTCCTGGGGCACAGTTACCACACAGGCGTCTGCTGCTTCGACGTGTGCCTGGCCACAGCGCAGGACTACCCGAGGTGCCAAGCTGCTGGCGAGCTGTTGCAGGCGGACGGCAGGGTAGGCCGCATCGGCCACGCTGAACGCCCGCCCGGCGCGCAGGCAGCCAAGCATGGCGTAGACCAGTGCCGCGCCCCGCTCGGCAACAATCAGCACACGGTCGTCGCTATTGACGGTTTTTTCCAGCAAATACGCAGCGATACCTTGGCTGATCTGCGCCAGCTGGGCGTATGTGCAAAGCCTGTGCGCGGTGATGATTGCAGGGGCTTCGGGGCAACGCTCAGCCTGTTGCAGGAAGGCTTGGTGAATAGGCTGCTCGGCACGGTACTGCAGGCACAGCGTCGGGTTCGGGCGCAGGTCCGGCATGATGGGTTGGGGCTCCGCATGAACGTTTTGCCTGGCTGGTAGCACAACGCTAGTGCAGGCTGGCCCATGGCGCCAATGGGTGCGAACAACAGGCGATGTTCAGCGTTCGCGCATGAAGAACCCGGCAACGAACTTGCGGAAGGTTTCCGGGCTCTTGAAATCGGCGTAGCGCTTGAAGTTCTCCGCGTCCGGCTCGGGGCCCAGCGGTTGCTCCAGTAGCGATATCGACAATACCCGGTCCTGATCCGAGGTCATCACCAACTCGTCTGCCAGCGCGCCGCCGATCACCGGCCGGCGCATCTGCACTTTCACACCCTTGCTGGCCATCCAGTCGACCAGCGACACCAACGCCTTGAGCGGCTCGCGCTCCTCGTCGCGGTACACGGGGAACAGGTGGGCGCGGGACAGCACGGGTACGCTGGCCACATGGATCAGCTCGTAGTAATGGCTGCCGGCACTGGTCGGCGAGTACAGCATCAGTGCCAGCAGCGGTCCGCTGGTGCGGCTGCCGCCCCAGTACAAGTGATGCCCCTGGAAATCGAACCCGTCTTCGTTGCGGTTGTTGAACAGCTTGCGCCCCTTGATCTGATCGACGCAGTCAAGCAACAGGCCGTGCCGGCGGTGGTTGCCGAACACCTTGGCTTCGCGCAACCGCGCCTTGAGCATCATCATGTGCTTCATGTCCAGGCGGGTTTCCAGGTAGTTGCTGGCCGGCACCCGCTCCAGCAGCGGGTAACGGCTCGCCACGCTGCGCAGTTCGGCAAACTGCCCGGTCAGGTCCTTCTTCAGGTGCGTGGCATACAGGTTCAGGCCGCTGGTCTCGATCCAGGTCAGCAACAGCGCCAGCAGGCGCTGCTGTGCGCGTCGCTCGCTGCCTTCGCCACCGTCGCCAGCGCCGCCGGCACGGAAATCACCAATCAGCCGCAGGGGCGTGTCGGGTGGCAGCCAGGCGGCGGGTGGCGCGGGGTCGTTTTCGCGCTCGGCGGCTTCGCGCTCGTCTTTGCTGAAGGGGCAACCGGCCGCATGCTCGGCGGTCCCCGGGTTGTTCTTCAGGAACAGCGTGCCGGTGTTGCCATTGAGCGTGACATTGAGCACCGGCAAGGCATCGTTGCGGCAATCGCAGGCCAGCCACTGGTTGGCATTGCGCACCTTCATCAGCAGCTGGTTGGCCTGCAGCAGGCGCGGGCCGCCCAGGGTGCCGGTGGCAAAGCCGACCAGCAGCTCTTCTTCGGCGGGGGTCAGGCTGCGCACCTGGGTCGCGGTTTTGTCGATGATTCGCATGAAGCAGCTCCAAGCTACGAGCCTCAAGCTTCAAGCAAAGCGCTGCCGCTTTCAACTGGCCGCTCGGTTACCGTCGAGTCGATGCTCCTGGGCAATGGGCACCGGTGCGGTGCCCTGTTGCCGCGAATCGGTCATGCAGGCGCAAAAGCGAGCGGTCAGAAGATGTAGTCCGTGGTCAGGAAACTGGACTGGCGATTGCGAATGATGTCGCTGATCAGTTCCTTGTTGGCGTCCTGGAAGCGTGTGGCGACCAAGGTACGGATCGAGAATACCCGCAAGGCATCATCCACCGACAACGTGCCTTCGGCGCTGTTCTTGCGGCCGTTGAACGGGTAGGTGTCAGGGCCACGCTGGCATTGCGCGTTGATGTTGATGCGCCCGACCTGGTTGGCGAATATATCGACCAGGCTGCCGATGGTCTGCGGGTCGTTGCCGAACAGGCTCAGTTGCTGGCCGTAGTCAGAGTCCAGCACATAGTCGATCACCGTTTGCAGGTCGCGGTAGGGCACCACCGGTACCAGCGGGCCGAACTGTTCTTCGTGGTACACCCGCATGCTGTGGTTGACCGGGTACAACAGCGCCGGGAAGAAGAACGAGCCGCGGCTGTGGCCGCCGCCTTCGTTGAGTACCTGGGCGCCCTTGGCCCTGGCATCGGCGACCAGGCCATCGAGGTAGTCGACCTTGCCGGGTTCGGGCAGAGGTGTCAGGGCCACCCCAGGTTCCCACGGCATGCCGGGCTTGAGCGCGGCCAGCTTGCGCTGGAACTTGTCGAGGAAGGCCTCGACCACGTCCTCGTGCACAAACAGGATCTTCAGTGCCGTGCAGCGCTGGCCGTTGAAGGACAGCGCACCGGTCACCGCTTCTTCGACCGCGTTGTCGAGGTCGACCTGCGGCAGCACGATGCCCGGGTTCTTGGCATCCAGGCCCAGGGCCGCGCGCAGGCGGTGCGGGCGTGGGTGCAGTTTTTTCAGGTCGCTGGCAGCCTTGTGCGTGCCGATGAAGGCGAACACGTCGACCTTGCCACTGGCCATCAGGGCGCTGACCGTTTCGCGGCCGCGCCCGTAGATGACGTTGATCACCCCAGGCGGGAAGCTGTCGCGGAACGCTTCGAGCAGCGGGCGGATCAGCAGCACGCCGAACTTGGCCGGTTTGAACACCACGGTGTTACCCATGATCAGCGCCGGGATCAGCGTGGTGAAGGTTTCGTTCAGCGGGTAGTTGTAGGGGCCCATGCACAGCGCCACGCCAAGCGGGGCCCGGCGAATCTGGCCCAGCGTGCCTTGTTCCAGTTCGAAGCGGCTGGAGCGGCGGTCGAGGTCTTTGAGGGCGTTGATGGTATCGACGATGTAGTCGCAGGTACGGTCGAATTCCTTTTCCGAGTCCTTGAGGTTCTTGCCGATCTCCCACATCAGCAACTTGACCACCGCCTGGCGCTGTTCGCGCATACGGGCGAGGAAGGTCTCCACGTGCTGGATACGCTCGGCCACCCGCATGTTCGGCCAGGCGCCACGGCCCTTGTCGTAGGCCTGCACGGCGGCATCGAGGGCGGTGAGGGCGGTATCGGCATCGAGCAAGGGTGCGCTGCCCAGTATGACCTGCTGTTCCTCGTCACCCTGCTTGAGCCACACGGGGCTGCGCACCGTGGCCAGCGGGCCTTCCCAGCGTCGCAGTTGCCCGTTGACCAGGTATTCGCGTTGTTCCAGTGGGCCCCCCAGGCGCCAGGTTTCCGGGATGCTATCAGCGGTGGGGAAGAGTGAATCGAGCAGACGGTCCATGGTTACTGCACCTCACGTTACAGGGCGGATTTCAAGCCAGGTGAATCGCTTCAGCACTGAGCATGCACCGGCGCCGGGAAAAACACCAGTGTGGTACACCCGTGAGCGCAGCGCCTGGTTGTTCGACCAGGCGCTGCGGATTGCTCAGAGCGCCAGGGTGAACAGTGCCTGGGCCGGGCGCATCAGGCCTTGCTGGCGCAGCGCTGGATCGGCGTCGAGCACGGCCAGCCGTCGCCAGAACTCCACGCGTGCATGCTGCGGTTGAGACTGGAATGGCTCCATGTCCAGCAAGGCTCTGAGGTCACGGCGGTACGGCAGCGGCAAGCGCTGCCACAGCGCCGCTTCGTCGGGGCCTGTTTCGTCGAAGAAATCCAGGTAGTCGCTTTCGCTGACCAGCAGGTCGACCTGGTGCGCGGCGTTGTAGGCGTCGATCTGAGCCCGCACGGGCGCGCCCAGCCACTCGCTTTCAAGGCGCAAGGCATCGGCGACAGGCCGGGTGACCGCGAAGTTTGCAGGCAGGTGCTGGAACTGGTTGGAAGCCAAGTCCAGCACGAACGGTTCGCTGATCTGGTCCAGGCCTTGCGGCAGTTCGACGAGGCTGCAACCGGACAGGAACAAGGTTTTCAGTTGCGCAAGATTGCGCAGGTCCGGTGCGCTGATCAGCGGGTTGTCCGACAGGTCCAGTTGCACCAGCCGCGTGTAGCGGTCCAGTGTTCGCTGGGCATTGGCATCCCAGGTAATGCGGTTGCTGTCCAGGTCCAGCCAGTGCAATTGCCACGGCTGGGGCAGGCGCGGTACACGGTCGAAGCGGCAATCCGACAGTATCAGGCGCTTGAGGTTGGGGAAGCGCTGCGCAAGCGTTGCCGGCAGGTGGCTCAACTCACTGTTCTGGCTGAGCGAAAGATGCTCGATATGAGCGAAATCATCCGGCAGCGCCAGGCTTGCCAGGTCCTCGCCGTTAAGCCCCAGGCCGGAAAGCTCAAGGCTGTACATGCGCCCCGTGGCGGCAAAAGGCAGGGTTGAGAGGCGCCGCCAGGCGTTGACCAATGGGCGTACCGCGGGCTGGCGCTGCGCTGCGCGCGCAGGGTCTGCCTGCACCCAGCGTTGCAGGTCACCGCGCAGGTCTTGCAGACGCTGGTGCAGATCGCGCAGGCGTTGGGTGGTCGAGCTCAGGTCGTCGGCCAATGGCTCGTCCTCGTCATGGCCCAGCCAGGCCTGGATTTCGGCATCGCTGGCATTGGGGTAGATCCGCCGATAAGCGCCTTCTACCGAACCGGTTTGCCGGGGCTCAGGCGCAAGCGGCGCCAGCGGGCGACCGCCGCGCAAGCCACCCGTTGGCCTGGGCCGCACGGCCCGCGGCCCCCACAGGCGCTGTGGCAGGGTCTGCCGGTGTTCGGCAACCCAGCCCAGCAGGTGCTCGCGTAAGGCATTGCCGTCGGCAGCCGTACCCAGGGATTGCCGGGCATGCGCAGGCAGCGCCTGCGCCACTGCACGGCAAAGGTCACGATCCCGTTTTGCCGGGGCAGGTCGCTGACCCAGGTCAGCTTCGTAGCCTTCGGCCGACTTGATGACCCGGCTGTGCAGGCTGGCGTGTTCACTGCCAACCCGTGCCAGCAGCGGCCCTTGAGGGCTGGCTGCGCGCAGTTGCAGGCTCAGGTCGCGGGGCCAGCCTGGCAGAGCGTCGAGTGCACTGAACAACAACCGTTCGCTTTCGTCGTTGGCAAACGCCGGTTGCACCACACCCTCGAGGGCACGCACCAGCGGCAATTCACTGTCCAGCTGTCGCAGCTGCATCCCAAACCACGCAGGGAGCTTGCCATGCGCTTGCCAGGTAGCGGTGTCGGCGGCGTTCAAGCGCATCAGCATGCGCCGGGCCAGGGTGGACGTTAGCCGTGGGTAGGTGTCGAGCAACTGCTGCACCGCCGGCGCTACCGCGCTATTACCCTCGTAAAGATGCTGGAAAAGCCCAGGCGGTGCGCTGTCGCCAAGGGCCTGCACCGCGGCTTGCGCATTCAGGCGTTGCAGGGTGTCGAGCAGCAGCGGGGGCGGTGGCAGCCCTTCGACATGCACCTGGCGCAGCTGCTCGCTGTCGATGCCGCAGATGCGGCCGGCTTGTTCGACCTGCTCTGGGGTAAAGGCGGCGTAGGCCTCGCCCAGGCGGCGTACGCTTGTCTCCAGCGCCCAATCACCGGGTTGCTCGTGTTCGCCGCGCCAGGCGCCTTGGGTGTTGTGCTCCAGTGGCGGCTGCCAGGCTTCGGCTGCTTGCGGATGAACGATGCGCCATTGTTGCCGGGCGTCATCGAAGCGTTGTTCGTAGAGGTGGCGGTCCATCCGGATGAACAGGCGCCCCTCATGCAGGTACTGGCCCTGGGCATTGGCATGCACGTCGGCCGGCAGTTGCACGTCACTGCGGTAAGGTGCCAGGTCCTGGTTCCACAGCCGGTAGCGCCCATCATTGCTGCGCACCTCCTGCAAGCTGTCCATCAAGGGGCTGTCGAACAGTTTGGGCACCGCCTGGCCCGCCGCCACGAAGCCACCGAGCAGGGCCAGGTTGAGGCCAATCGCTTCGAGGTGTCGCAGGGCCAGCTGGCGGTCGCCTGCTTGCCAGTCCTCGTAGCCTTCCACCGCTTCACCCAGCAGCTGGCAGGCGGTCACCGCCAGCATCAAGGTGCCGACACCGGGCACGAAGAATGCGGCGGCATTGAGCGCGTCCCAGCCCAGGTTTTCCCACGCTTCGAGCCGCCTGGCCCTGGCGCTGGCGTCCGCTGCTGCGGTGGGCACCGCAAGCAAGCTGGCTTCATGCTTGAGGCGCAGCAGATACTGGTCATGGCAGTAGCCGAACGGTTCGCTCGTGATCGCCTGGCGGGTCAGGCGCAGGTCAGCCTGCGCTGCGCGTGGCCATGGGCGGTCGAAGGCGGTGTTGCCGGCCGCATCCAGGTTCTGCTGCAGCATGTCGAAGAAGTGCGCCTGTTCATCCTGCTGGATATAGGCGGCGAATGCCTGGCGTTCAGCGGGTTCCACCAGCAGGGTTGCCAGTGTGGCGTGCACCGCCGCCAGGTCCCTGCACGGGTGCAGGGCCGGTTCGTGGCCCGGCATATGCAGCACCAGCCCGTGCGCGCCGGCATCGATCAGCATGACCTCGTGCAGGGTGATGCCGAACAGCGCCAGCTGCCAACATTGCACGGGGTGCCCTTGCAGCAGCCGCTGGATTTCGTCCCGTGAGGCCCCGTCCAGCAGGTGCCGCAGGTAGGCCAGGTCGGCGGCCAGGCGCAAGCGTGCTTGCTGCGCGCGCACAGCCAGTGCCCGGGTTTCGGGCCGGGCCAGCTGCTGGTCCAGGTGGGTCTGGTAGGCGCCGCCCAGGTCCAGCTCCCGGCACAGCGTCGCGAATGCCTGGGGTGCCAGCGGCAGGCGCTTCACCAGGTAGCGCTCGGACCGCAGGGTGAAGTGTGCTGGGGGCGCTTGCATGCCAATCGGTACCGTGCCGGGTACTTCAACTGCAACCACCTGTATATCACTACCCAGGGCAATGGCACTTTCGGGTCTGAAGGTTTCATCATCGGCGAAGTTCTGCAGGGCAGCCTGCAGCAGGCTATCGCGACGATGGCTGTAAAGATGACGCAGCCCCAGCCAATGCCAATCATGCTCGACCCGCAGTAGTTGGGTATCGAGCAAGGGCGTGTCCAGCCCATGTTCTGCCAGGCGGCCTTTTAGCAGTGGCTCGGCAAACTCACTGATCTGCTTGAGCCCTTTAAGCGCCTTTGCCAACGCCGCTTGCGCATGCAGCAACTGGTTCTGGCTGGCGCAAACCGCCTCGCGCAGGTCGGGTGCGGCATTGTCGAACCAGTCCTCCAACTGCCACGGGGCATGTTGACTGGCCTGTAAAGCGCCCCATTGCCCGGGGTTGGCACGGCGTGCCCAATGCGGCAGTTGTGCCGCGAGCAGGGCGTGGTGTGGATTGTTGCCTATCATGATGATGCACCTCTTTATGCAAAGAAGGCATCAAACGCCAGTTATCGATAGCGAAGTGGTAACCGGTTATCGTGATGTCGGCACGCTTATAGCAATCTGTCGCAAATTAACGCAGTGGCGGCAGGAAATTTGACGCCAGAATAATTCAGACAAATACCAGCCAAGTGCCACTTGCCAAAGTGATTTCGCCCACCTTAAATTGTTACTGAATGTGAAGTTACTGTGCGACCTAACCTTTGAATATCAATGGGTTAGATGTTTTTTCGCTGTTTATCTGTCTTGTTCCGATACACCCTGGCACTTCAAAGGACGTGGAAGAAGAAATGAAAGCGACCTTGACCGCAGCGGCGCGAAAATTCATATCGCCCTCCACCCGTTACGAAATCAGACAGTTGGGCAGCCAAGTGCGTGAGGTAATGGCGCGCGCCTGTTTGTGGCGCTGGGAAGTTGCCAGGTTTCGGCTGCAACAGGAAAGCCCTTACGAGATCCTTTACATCGGCCGCAAGCACCAACGGGAAATGGCCAAGCTGCTGATTGGCGGCAAGGGGCAGGGCAGTGCGGCGATCGTGGAAAGCGCCAGTGCCAGCGCACCTGCCGACCATGTGGTGCTGATCAGCGAAATGCCCACTACCGGCGCGCTATCGGTGCCGCACTATCTGAGCGCCGTGGTGCCACTGGGGCGCCCCCTGGAAGACATCACCGCGCGCTACGACAGTGAACTGCGGCGCAGCATTCGCAAGAACCGCCCGCTTTATCAGATGCGTCAGGCACTTGCCGATGACGAGATTGCCATGGCTGACCGTGAGCTGTTGCGGCCGTACGCGACTGCCAGGCAAGGCATACATGCGGCGCAGTTTCCCACCGACGACGTGTTCCGCATTGCCCAGAGTGTCGGGCGGCTCGACCTGATCACCTGCGGCGATGAAGTGATCGGTTGCCACCTTGGCTGCGAAGTGGTGCGCGATGGCAAGCGTTACTGGAGCACCTTGCGCTTCGGCTATTGCGAAGCGGTGTTTTCAGACGCCAGGAAGTTGCGCGAAGTAAACTCGATCACCACCTTCATGGCCTTGGAATGGGCACTGGAACACGGCTTCGATTATTACGACATCGGCCTGTGCCTGGCGCGCCCGGACGACGGCTTGCTGAAGTGGAAGCGGCGGCGTGGGGGCGACATCGATTCGTTGGGCAACCATGCTTACCTGTTCGTGCGGCTGCCAAAGACCGGCACGGCGAAGTTTCTCTGGGACACGCCGATGTTTGCAATGGAAGGCGACAAACTGACCCTGCATCTGGGCCTGCCAGCAGGCCCCAGCGATGAGGAAGTTGCCAGCCGCTACCATGAGATGGTGTTCGGCGGCCTGCACAAGATCTACCTCTACGGCGACAACGCCATTGGCGAACCCTTCGTGCAGGCCCTGCGCAACCGCTACGCCAACCAGCAGTCTCCCCCCATCATGCAGCGCGTCATGTGCAGTTGAAGGGGCGCACGGATGCGTTGAGTCATCCTATTGCGCCATGCGCTGAACCTCGCCATCAAGGGGACGCTTCATGACAAGCGACATCTCGCAGTTCAATGCTTCGCCGGCCGCTGCGCCACGCAGCTGGACCCTGGCTGCCTACCGTTACATCGCCCGCAAACGGCTGGGCAGAACCCCGCCAATCGACGTCAAGAGCCTTGCCAGCAAAAGTTGGGACATCGCCCCGGGCGAGACCACGGTGTCGCCACCGGCCATTTACCTGCCGGGGCAGTTGGAGCGGGTCACCGGATGGGAAGGCAAGCGGTTCTACCCCTACGTGCACCCGGCGCGCACCATGGAGGGTGGCATCAGTGCGCTGCAAGGGCCGACCCGTGGCTACCTGATCAAGGATGTCTGGCTGGTCGACGGGGCGTTGTACAAGGGTAAGGCCAGCCACTGGCTGTCGCAGAAGCCGAACACCTTCCCGCGCATTGTGGTGGACCATGAAATCGACCGCGCTGCCATCTACTGCACGCAGAATGGCAACTCGTGGTTCGGTACCTGGCTGATGGAGGATTGCCCCACGTATGCGCTGGCCTGCAACGAGGGTGTGCCGGTGACCACGGCACCGTCGGCCAGGTACCCCTTGTTCACCCAGGCACCGGCCTACGAAGACTGGTTGGACATGCAGCCGCTGCGCTTGCGCAGTGCGTTTTTCCGGGAGCTGGTGCTGTTCGACGATCAGAGCAACAACCGCAGCCGGCATGCCCGCTACCGTGCCATGGGCGACAAGCTGTTGGCGCATGTCGCCCATGCGCCGCACCCGGGGGTGTTCCTGCTGCGCGGCGGTGATGGTGACCTGCGCCTGCTGCGCAACGAGCTGGCGCTTGCCGAGCACCTGCGGGTTACACGGGGTTTTCGCATCGTCAACCCGCTCAAGTCGGATGTGCCGAGCATCATCGCCGCCTGTGCCGGGGCCAAGGTGGTGATTGGGGTGGAGGGTAGCCAACTGGTGCATGGCGTGAATGTGCTGCAGCCCGGTGGCTGCCTGCTGACGCTGCAGCCGCCGAACCGCTTCGTCAGCTACTACAAGTACCTGACCGACCGTGATCAGCAACACTTCGGCTTCGTGGTCGGCCTGCCGGAAGGCGACGGGTTCAGGGTCGATATCGGTGAAGTGGAACGCACCCTGGACCTGTTCCCGCAATAACTGTGTAGTATCCAGGCACACGGCAACTGGGGATGGCAATGCTCGAGGTATCACGGTTCTGGCGCGACCCTGCGCTACCCTTTGTCGAGGCCCGCAAGGTAGGCGACGGGCGCCAGGTGTGCTACGCCGCGCACTCCCACGAAAGTTTTTCCATTGGGGTGATCACCGGTGGGCGTAGCACTTACCTCAATGGCGATCAGCGCCATGAGGTTGCGGCGGGCACTACCGTCCTGATGAACCCTGGGGTCGTGCATACCTGCAACCCGATTGCAGGGGAGCCGTGGTCCTATCTGATGCTGTTCGTCGACTGGCCGTGGCTGCAGGCGCTGGGGTTCACCTTGCCGGTGCAGACACTCAGCACCTCTGCCGTGCTGTACCAGCGGCTGTTGCAGGCTTTTGCCGAGCTGTTCGATGCCAGTGTGCCGGACCGCGAGGCGCGCCTGGCCACGCTGTTCCGTGAATTGCCCGCCCTGCTGCAGGGCAGCGCGCAGGCCGCCGAAGTGCGTAACCCACGGCTGGAGGCCGCAGCCGCGTTCATCCGTGCCCATCGCTGCGATGCACTGCGGCTTGAGGATATCTGTGCTGCCTGTGGCCTTTCGCGTTCCTACCTGATCCGCGCGTTTGGCCGACACTTCGGGCTGACCCCCCACGGCTATCTGCTCGACCAGCGCGTGCAACTGGCGCGGGCGCAGCTGCGCCAAGGGCGGGCTATCGCCGAGGTGGCACAAGCAGCCGGTTTCGCCGACCAGGCGCACTTGCAGCGCGCCTTCAAGCAGCACCTGGCGGCAACACCGGGGCATTACCGCAATGCTGGCGCCCGCGGTTGCACGCCTGCATAGGCCAGCGTCTGCCGCCAAAGGCGGGCCCGGGCCGGTCTCAGATCACCAGGTAAAGCGCACTGCCGACCAGCAGCACGGCCAACCCTCGGTTGAGCAGGCGCATATGCCGCGGGTTGCCCAGGTACTGGCGGATAACGCTGCCGGCCCAGGCCCAGCAGGCTACCGAAATGAAACAGATAGGCCCGTAGATCCAGGTGAACAGCCACAGCAGCTGCTGCTCGCCGCCCGTGTAGGCGCCAACCCCGGCCACCGCTGCCAACCAGGCCTTGGGGTTGAGCCACTGCATGGCGGCGCCGTGCCAGGCCGACGGTGCCTGCTCGGGGTGCGTGCTGCCCAGCTCGCCGCTGTCACTGGCCAGTTTCCATGCCATGTACAGCAGGAACGCCACACCGCCCCAGTGCAACAGCAGGCCCAGCACCGGCCAGCGCACCAGCAGTTGGTGCAGGCCCAGGCCGACCAGCACCAGCAACACACAGAAGCCCAGCGTGGCGCCGGTCACATGGCCCAGGCTGGCCCGCAGGCCATGGCGGGCACCGCTGCCGAGCGCGACGATGTTGACCGGGCCAGGGGAGATGGAAGCCGCCAGTGCGAAGGCGGCCATGGAGAGGGACAAGCTCATGAAGGCGATCCATTTTGTTGTGAGGCGGCTATGCTGGCCGGTCGCGCGGTGGGGTGTATTGAACGAAAGTACCCGCACCAGGCGACCCGTCGAAATGCGCGCCCAGCGGCCGGCCTCATTCCGCCCGCCGGCCTGTTACAGGTTTTGTAATAGTTTTACGCTGTCGGACAATCCTGATGTCCTTGTAGCATCATTCTCCCTAATTGTTATCAAGGTCTATATGAGCACCTTCGCGGAGCCCCCCAGTTCGTGGCCGTCCTGGCCAAACCTTCCCCGTCCTCGTGACGCTGCCCTCGTGAGTACCCGCTAATGGAATGGCTAGCCGATCCTACTGCCTGGCTAGGCCTGTTGACGCTTATCGTCCTCGAGCTGGTGCTGGGTATCGACAACCTGGTGTTCATCGCCATCCTGGCGGACAAGCTGCCCCCGCATCAACGCGACCGTGCCCGGGTCATTGGCCTGAGCCTGGCGCTGATCATGCGTCTGGGCCTGCTGGCCAGCATTTCCTGGATGGTCACCCTCACGGCACCGCTGTTCGAGGTGTTCGGCAAGAGCTTCTCCGGCCGTGACCTGATCATGCTGTTCGGTGGTGTGTTCCTGCTGTTCAAGGCCACCATGGAGTTGCATGAACGCCTGGAAGGGCATGTGACCCAAGCCAGCGGCACCTTGCGTCATGCTGCGTTCTGGCCAATCGTCGCGCAAATCGTGGTGCTGGATGCGGTGTTCTCGCTGGACGCCGTGATCACTGCGGTGGGTATGGTCGAGCACCTGTCGGTGATGATGATCGCGGTGATTTTCTCGATCGGCATCATGATCGTTGCCAGCAAGCCGCTGACCCGCTTCGTCAACGCCCACCCCACGGTGATCATGCTGTGCCTGGGCTTCCTGATGATGATCGGTTTCAGCCTGACCGCCGAAGGCCTGGGCTTCCACATACCCAAAGGCTATCTGTACGCGGCCATTGGCTTCTCGATCCTGATCGAGCTGTTCAACCAGCTGGCGCGCGCCCGGCGCAAGCGCAGCCTGCAGCAGCACAAGCCGCTGCGTGAGCGCACTGCGCATGCCGTGCTGCGCCTGCTGGGCGGCCGCCGCGTCGAAGCTGACGAGGTGGGCGAGGAAATCGCCGACCTGGTCGAGGGTGGCGAAGAACAGGTGCTGTTCGACCGTCGCGAGCGGGTGATGATCAGCGGCGTGCTGAACCTGGCCGAGCGGCCGATTCGCACGGTGATGACCGCACGTACCGAGGTCGATGTGATTGACCTGGCGCAGCCGCCCGAGGCCATTGCCCAGGCCTTGGCCAACTCGCCGTATTCGCGCCTGCCGCTGATACGCGGCGGCCGAATCGACGAGCCGTTGGGCTTCGTGCACAAGAAAGAGCTGCTCAAGGAGGTGCTGTCGGGTAACCAGCCCGACCTGGAAGGCATGGCCCGGGTACCGCTGAACCTGCTGGAAAGCTTCAGTATCCTCAACGCCCTGGAGCAGATGCGCGGCCAGTCCACGCACATTGCCTTCGTGGTCAACGAGTTCGGTGACTTCACCGGCCTGCTGACCATGACCGACATCCTGGAGTCGATCGCTGGCGAATTGCCGGATGCCAGCGAGGTTGACGGCCCTGGCATCGTGCAGGAAGGTGAGGGTTTCGTAGTCAGTGGTGCCTTGAACCTCAGCCAGGTGCAGGCGCGTACCGGCTTCAGCGCCCGGGCCACCGAGGACTATCAGACCCTCGCCGGGCTGGTGATGAGCCTGCTTGACCGCCTGCCAATGGTGGGTGATCAGTTGCGCTGGAATGGTTGGACGCTGACCGTGGAGGCGATCGAAGAACGGCGGGTAAGGCAGGTGCGCCTTACACCGAACGGCGACGCTGACGCAGCAGGTGCTTGAAACCTTCGAGCACCAGCACCAGCACGGCGGCCCAGATCGGCAGGTATGTCAACCACTGGTCCGGGCCGATGGTTTCGCCCAGCAGCAACGCCACGCCCACCAGCAGCACGGGCTCGACGTAGCTGAGCAGGCCGAACAGGCTGAACGGCAACAAGCGGCTGGCCAGCACGTAGGCGATCAGGGCGCAGGCGCTGATCGCCCCCAGCAGCGGAATCAGCGCATACAGCCCTGGGTGCGCCTGCAGGTCAGCGCTGGAAAGCGGCCCCTGCATCACGAAATACAGCGCCCAGGGCAGCAGCAGGCACATGTCGCACCACAAGCCACCCAGGTGGTCGGTGCCGCAGCGCCGGCGCAGTACGAAATAGACGGGGTAGCCGGTCACCACCACCAGGGTTTCCCAGGCGAAACTGCCATGCTGGTAGAGTTCGTGGCCCACACCCAGTGCGGCGCAGGCCACGGCCACTGCCTGCAGGCGTGACAGGCGCTCGCCGTACACCAGCCGCCCGGTCAGGACCATGGCCAGCGGCAGCAGGAAGTAGCCCATCGACACTTCCAGGCTGCGCCCGTGCAGGGGCGCCCACAGGAACAGCCACAATTGCACCCCCATCAGCCACGAAGTGCCGAGCATGCCGAGCAGTAGCACCGGCGTGCGGCGCACGCGCCCCAGCAATTGGCCGACGCGTTTCCAGTCTTTCGAAACCAGCATGAACAAGGTCAGGCAGGGCAGGGTCAGCAGCGTGCGCCAGCCGAATATCTCTTCGCCATCGAGTGGCCTGAGCAACGAGGTATAGAAGTACATCACGGCGAACATGCAGGACGCCACGACGGATGAAACAATGCCTTTTGACACGAATGCCTCGAATACAGGAGTGGAGCGGTAAGGTCAGCCGCCAATGATCTCAGGGGGCGCGGCTTGCGGCAACCGCGAGGCGCCGGGGCGGGTGGCCAGCGCTTCGAGAAACTGCTGTGCAGGCATGGGCCTGGCGAACAGGTAGCCTTGCTGATAGTCCACGCCATGGCTAGCCAGGTAATCGCGCTGCGTTTCGGTTTCCACGCCTTCGGCGACAATGCCCAGGCCCAGTTTGGCTGACAATTCGATGATGGTTTCCAGGATATGCACCGACAGCGCATCGGCACCGATCATGGCCACGAAGCGCTGGTCGATCTTCAGGTAATCGACCTTGAACTGAAGCAGGTAGTTGAGGCTGGACTGGCCGGTACCAAAGTCGTCCAGTGCGATCTTCACCCCCATGGCATCGAGCTTTTCGAACAGCTCGAGCGCCACGGGCGTGGGTTCGATGAGCTTGCGCTCGGTCAGCTCCAGGGTCAGCACCACCCGGCCTGGGGGAAAGTGCTGCAGGAACGTGCGGCAGTCCTCCAGCAAAGTCAGGTCGCGGCAGTGGTCGGCCGTGATGTTGATGCCGACGTGGAAGCCGTCCTCCAGCAGCGTTGCATAGGGCGCCAGGGCTTGCGCAGTGTGCATCATCAGTGCCCGGGTCATGGCCACGATCTGCCCGCTGTGCTCTGCGTAGGGGATGAACAGGTCTGGGCGTACCAGCCCCTCTTGAGGGTGGTTCCAGCGCATCAACACTTCGACGCCGGCCCAGCGGTAATCACCCTTGCGCACCACCGGCTGAAAGTACGGCAGGAATTCGTCGGCCTCCAGCGCCCGCCTCAGCTCGGCGCGGGGTGAGTTGGCGCGGCGCACCTGCCAGTGGCATACCAGGCCTGCGATCACGCCCAGCACCAGCAGCATGCCGAGCAGGGCAGGGTAATGGCTGCGCCACAGGCGGCTTTGCTCGGCGGCGCTGTACCCGCCCTGTACGCTCAGCGGATAACGCGTGGAGGCCAGCAGCACATTGGCGTGATCAGCGGCCGGCGGCTGGCCATGGTGCACGATGCCGTCCTTGCCCATCCAGGCGTCGCCGACGCGGATGTACAGCGCTTCGTCGGCGCCTATCAGGCGCAGCGCCGTCAGCAGGTGATCGCCGTCGACCGTGCTGATCGCACCGTGGTCCCCTTGGCTGGCCCTGTACACCAACAGTGGGTGGCCGGGGGTGACCGAGTTGCCATCCATCAGCCACAGTTTGCCATCGACATAGTCGGCGGGATTGACTGGCTCATCGAATGCGCCGAACAGCGACGTGCAATAAATGCTGTTGTGCCTGAACAGGTTGGTGGAGCGCACGAAGGCGTTGCGCGTGACCTGGGTGCGCAACAGCAACTGGGCTTGCTCGCAGGGGACATCGGTGTGCGCCAGCAAGCTGTCGGCGGCGCTCGACAGGTTGTCGAGGATATGTTCGATATGGCCGAGCACCTGCTGCGTGGTGGTGTGGCTGCTGGCCTTCATTTCCCGTTCGATCTGCCAGTGCATGATCGCCAGGCCGCTCACTACCGGCACCATACCGACCACCAGCGGTAACAGGGTGCGCCAACTGAAGACGCTGCGGTGTTTGGCTGTAAGGGGCATGCTGGGTGGCTACGTTGAAAGGCTACGCTGAAGGGTTAACAGAGCATAGCCGTTAGTCGGGCAGGGGCCTTAACAAAAACGCGACAAAGGCATTTACGCAATGTAGAATCGGTTTACGAATAAAACAATAAGGTCCTTCAGTGCCGAAGGATCAAGCCCGCCGAGAATGGGTCCATATGACATACCATGGGTTCAAGCTGATCATAGGTGACTTCCTCGCCCGCAGCGTGCGAGGTATCCCGTGCGCCCCGCCATTTCTGTTCCGCATCCCACGCAATCACTAATTTTTAGCTGCAGATGAGGACACGAACATGGCTGATATCTTCGAAAATCCAATGGGCCTGTTGGGCTTCGAATTCATCGAACTGGCGGCCCCGGCCCCTGGCGTACTGGAGCCGGTATTCCAGATGCTGGGCTTCACCAAGGTCGCGACCCACCGTTCCAAGAATGTGCACCTGTATCGGCAGGGTGGCATCAACCTGATTCTGAACAACGAACCCAAAAGCATCGCATCGTATTTTGCCGCGGAGCATGGCCCATCGGTATGTGGCATGGCCTTCCGTGTGCGCAATGCCCATGAGGCCTATGCCCGTGCGCTGGAGCTGGGCGCGCAGCCGGTAGAAATCGAAACTGGCCCGATGGAACTGCGCCTGCCGGCGATCAAGGGCATTGGCGGTGCGCCGCTGTACCTGATCGACCGTTTCGAGGAAGGCAGCTCGATCTACGACATCGACTTCAACTTCATCGAGGGTGTCGACCGCCACCCGGTCGGTGCCGGCCTCAAGGTCATCGACCACCTCACCCACAACGTTTACCGCGGGCGCATGGCCTACTGGGCGGGCTTCTACGAGAAGCTGTTCAACTTCCGTGAAATCCGCTACTTCGACATCAAGGGTGAGTACACCGGCCTGACCTCCAAGGCGATGACCGCCCCGGATGGCATGATCCGCATTCCGCTCAACGAAGAGTCGTCGAAAGGTGCCGGGCAGATCGAGGAGTTCCTGATGCAGTTCAACGGTGAGGGCATCCAGCACGTTGCCTTCCTGACCGATGACCTGCTCAAGACCTGGGACGCGCTGAAGGGGTTCGGCATGCGCTTCATGACGGCGCCGCCACAAACCTATTACGAAATGCTCGAAGAGCGCCTGCCCGGCCATGGCGAGCCGGTCGATCAGTTGCAGGCGCGGGGTATCCTGCTCGATGGTGCCTCGCAGCCGGAAGACAAGCGCCTGCTGCTGCAGATTTTCTCGGAAACCCTGCTCGGGCCGGTGTTCTTCGAGTTCATCCAGCGTAAAGGCGACGACGGGTTTGGTGAAGGCAACTTCAAGGCCCTGTTCGAATCCATCGAGCGTGACCAGGTGCGTCGCGGCGTGCTGAGCACCGACTGACACGCTGGTAGTGGCGCCGCCGTCATGTCCCTTCGGCGGCGCGGCTACGCCTGTTCGCGCGCCCTTTCATCAGCGCCAGGAAAACCACCGAGGCGGTCAGAACCCCCACCAGCAGCAAGGAGGGCAGGGTCTGGCGCATCGACTGGCGAATCTCCCGCGCGGTGAAACCTTCGGCATAGCCCCCTACGACCCGGTAGCCGTATTTCTGCGAAAGCATGCTGGTCGAAAACTCGTCCTGCGAGGGGCGTGCGCCGGCGCGGCTGTCGCCGCCACTCCACAGGTAGCGGTCGTCGAATTCCAGCAGCAGCGTCAACCCGTCCTGGAAAGCGTCCAGCTCGCTGCGAAGCTGCGAGGCATACGCCGTCACAATGACACCCTGATTATTGTCGGCCGTATACAGGTTCACCAGCAGTTTGCGGCGGGTGTCGGCGAGCCCATAGGAAATCTCGACCTGGCGGCCAGACGTGGCAAATGCGGTCAAATCCTCCAGCGGGTCCGGCGTGGTACTGCAATAGGCCTGCTCGCCCTCTACCAGCGTGAGGGACCTGAGCATGGACAGGCTGGTGACATGATCCTGCAAGGTGTTAAGGGCGCTGGCACAAGGCTGCCCGGCCAGCGGTAGTGAACGCAACGCGGTTTCCTGCATGCGGTTGAATGCCTGATCGACACTGTAAACCGCTTCCTTCACGGAAACAGCCGCATTCTCCGCAAGTTTCGTTTGCAGTTGCAGGATCATCACCAGCAACCCGGATACCACGGGTACCAGCCCCACCACGATCAGCAACAGCAACTCCAGCATGCTACGCCCGGCGTTGACGATGTACGACATAGACCTATTGCGCTCCGCTGCAACGCTGTTCCAGTTGAACAGCCGAGCCCAAAGCCTAGGTGTTCGATGGTCGTTCGGCTGTAGGCCGAAGAAAGCGCGCGTGACAGTAATTGCGCAAACCTGCGTAAGCCCTATCGGCCTGCCAGCCGGGCCAGCACCTTGAACTCCGCCATGGTGGGCCGAACGTGCTGTGCTAACTTCAATAGCATTACCCGCAGCCCCCTTGGCCATGCTGGAGCCATGACATTGGTCGCCAAAAAATCATCACTTGGCCTTGAGCCACAGATCCGCCTTCACCCGCCTGCTGTCGCAGCCCGCAGGCCGGTTGACGACCGGATCGTGCAGCTGGACTGGAGCCGCACCTCCCTAGGGCCGCTGCCGCGCTGGCCGGCTTCGTTGCGCATCGCGGTGGATATGATGCACCTGTCGCCGTTCCCCTGTGCCGTGGTCTGGGGGCCAGACCTGACTGTGGTGCACAATGATGCCTACCGTGCATTGCGCGGCGGCGCTGCGGATGGGCTCGGCCAGGCGTTCGACACGCTGTGGCGCGAAATCTGGCCGACAGTGGGGCCGTGGGTTTTCAAGGCCCTGGAAGGGCAGTCGAACTTTGTCGAGGACCCTCCCTTGCGCATCGGCAGTGACCTGTGCGGCGAGCCACTGTGGTGCGCATTCGGTTACGCGCCCCTGCACGATGAGCAAGGCAATGTCGCGGGCTTTCTGCACACGGTGATCGAGACCACTGCCAGCGTCGAGGCACACCGGCATTGGCGCGAGCAGGCGCAAGGCTTCGAGCAGCAGATCGAGCGGCATGTGCTGGAGCGCGAGCAGATCTGGCAGATGTCACGCGATGCGATGATGAGGGTTACCCCGGAGCTGAAGGTGCATGCCGCCAACCCCGCCTGGCACCGGGTGCTGGGTTGGGACGAACAGCAGATCCAGGGGGTGTCGGTACTGGAACTGGTGCACCCGGCAGATCGGACCGAGGTGCAGGTGGTGGTGTCGGCGTTACTGCAAGCCAGCAGCGCAGACTCGATCGAGACCCGCTTGCGGCACCGCGATGGGCATTATCATACCTTCCGCTGGAGCGCGCGCTTCGACGGGCGCTTGCTCACCGTAGTCGGCCAGGATATCAGCGAGGACCGCGAAGAGGCGGCGCGCCAGTCCGAAGCGCTGATGCGCAACACTGAACGGATGGAAGTCGTGGGGCAACTGGCCGGGGGCATGGGCCATGAGTTGAATAACCTGCTTTCTGGTATCGGCGGTAGCCTTGAGCTGCTCCAGCGCCGCCTCCAGGAGGGGCGCCCGGAGCGGATCGCTGCTTATGTGGATGTTGCCCGCGATTCGGTGATGCGGGCCATGGAGCTGACCCACCGTTTGCTGGCCTTTTCCCGCCACCAACCCTTGGCGCCAAAGCCGCTGGATTTCAACCGGCAGTTGCGCCTGTGCGAGCCGTTGTTGCGCAGGACCTTGGGTCCGGAGTTGTGCTTGCACTGGCAACTGGACGTCGCCCCGTGGGTGGTCAACCTGGATGTCACCCAGCTCGAAAATGCATTGATCAACCTGTGTACCAACGCCCGCGAGGCGTGCCTGGAGCGGGGCAATGTTACGATCCGCAGCGTCAACGAACGCTTGACCGCGGCGTTCCCGGACGAGAACGGGCTGCCGCCGGGTGACTATGTGGCCTTGCATGTTGAGGACGATGGCCACGGCATGTCGGCTGCGGAAATCGCCAAGGCGTTCGAGCCTTTTTTCACCACCAAGCCCATCGGCCGTGGCTCCGGCCTGGGGCTGTCGATGGTCTACGGTTTTGTCGGCCAGTCGGGGGGCTATGCGTGGATCGAGTCTGCGCCGAACCAGGGCACCAAGGTGTCGATGTTGTTCCCCAGAACGTTCGAGCCGCTTCCTGATGAGTGCAAACCGGTGCAAAGGACGCAACGCATGGCCCAGGGCGAGCGGCTGCTGCTGGTGGATGACGAACTCAATCTGCGCGCGGTGATGCGTGAATACCTGGTTGAGCGCGGCTTCCAGGTGGTTGACGCAAGCGACGCCAATACCGCATTGGAGCGGTTTCGCCATGACGGTCCGTTCGACCTGGTGATCACCGATATCGGTTTGCCGGGCGGCTTCAGCGGGCGCCAGGTGGCCAAGGCCATGCGCATGCAACTGCCGCAGCAGAACATCCTGTTCATCACGGGCTATGCGGGGCAACCGGTGGAGCCCCAGTTGCTCGAACAGCCTGGCACAGCGTTGATGAACAAGCCGTTTTCGCTGGCAGACCTGGCAGACCAGGCGTTGCGCATGCTTGAACAGTGAGCCCCTCAGGGTTGGCCAAGGATCATGGCCACCTGTTCCTGCAGCTGTCGCAGTTCGAATGGCTTGCAGATCAGGTGCATATCGCACCCCAGAAAGCCCTCGCGCGCCATCGCGGTTTCCGCGTAGCCGGTAATGAACAGCACCGGTAACCGGGGGCGCAAGCTACGTGCAATCTCCGCCAGTTGCCGACCGTTCATGCCGGGTAAACCTACGTCGCTGATCAGCAGGTCGATGGGGTGCGAGGCGCGTAGCACCTCAAGCCCCTCCTCGGCGTTGGCCGCACTCAGGCACGTGAAGCCATTGTCACGCAGGGCCTGGCACAGCAGTTCGCGAACATGCAGGTCGTCCTCGACCAACAGCACCCGGTGGCCGTGTGTGGCTTGCGCAGGTACCAGCGGTTGGGCGGGCGAGGGTGCCTGGTCGATGTGACGCGGCAGGTACAGGTCTACCCGCGTGCCCTTGCCAATTTGGCTGTGCAGGGTGACATGGCCATGGGATTGCTTGCTGAACCCGTACACCATCGACAAGCCCAGGCCGATGCCTTGGCTGGTCGCTTTGGTGCTGAAGAAGGGTTCGAATGCGTGCTCCAGTGTACTTGGCGCCATGCCCTGACCGTTATCGATCACGCTCAGGCGCAGGTAATCGCCGGCGGTCAGGGGGCCGTCGACCATGGGGCTGCTGTAGATAGGCTGGTTGGTTGCCTCGATCCGCAGCAGGCCACCGCTGGGCATGGCTTCACAGGCATTGAGGATCAGATTGTCGAGGGCCTCGCGCAATTGTTGGTCGTCAGCTTCCGCGTTCCACAGGCCTTTGGCGATGCTCACCTGCAGCTTTATCCCTGGCTTGAGTTGAGCCTTCAGCTGCTTGGTCTGCAACAGGGTATGCAGGTTGACGCATCGGCTATGCAACGACTGCCTGCATGAGAAGGCCAGCAGACGGTGGGTGAGGCGGGCGGCGCGTGACACCGCTTCGCGGCCCAGGCGCAACACACTGTCCAGGCCGTCGGCGCGGCCTTGCTTGAGGCGCCGGTCGATCAGCTCGAAACTGCCGCCAATACTGGTGAGCAGGTTGTTGAAATCGTGGGCCACGCCGCCAGCGAGTTGGCCGATAGCTTCCATCTTGCGCGCCTGGAAGCGGGCCTGGGCGTAGCGCTCCGTCGGCTCATCAGGCTGGGCGAGCCCGTTATCCAGCCGCTGCTGCAGGTTTTCAAGCTGGTCGCGGGTCAGGTATTGCCGACGCCTGTGGCGCAGCGCGGACTGGGTCATGTGCAGCAGTTGGTCGTCGCCGAAAGGGGGCACCAGCAGGGTCAGGTTGCCGACCGGGTGATTGTGCACGCGGGTGGCCGACCATGCCCCCTGGGTCACCAGCACGATGGGCAGATCCGACCAGTGCGGTTGCTGGTCGATAAAGGCCTGCAGCAGGGCACTAGGGCCTGCGTTGAACACCTGCTCGGCGATGATCGCCAGGCCGGCGCCTTCTGCCAGGCGCGCATGCAGGTGCGCCAGGTCGGTGGCACACAGGCAATCGATGCCGGCCGCCGACAGCAGGTGCGAGGTTTGCGCCGCCAACGGCGGTGGGGCGAGGATCAACGCACGTTCATCCAGCGCCAACGAACTGGCCAAGGCATTCTCCTGCAGAGTGGCCTGATAACCACTGGACCCTGGGCACGGGCTCAGGGTTCAACAGGTTTCAGGCAGGCCTAGAGGCCTTGCTGCAGTGCGGGGTCATCCGGGTTTTGCTGCTCCAGCTCGGCCAGCAGCACCTGCACGTTCTGAAGTTGGCCGGATTCTTTCCAGTACTGGATCAGCAACACCCGCGCGCGACGGTTGGCCGGTTGCTGGCTGAGCACGGTTTCCAGCTGCTTCTGCGCCGCATCAAGTTGCTCCAGCGCATGCAGGGTCACCGCCAGGGTATAGCGGTAATCGACGTTGTCCGGGTCCAGTTCAACCGCGCGGGACAGTGCCAGCAAGGCGTACTCACGTTGCTGGTGGCGGATCAGCCAGCGCCCCAGCTGGTATTGCAGGAAGGCCGAGTCCGGGCTCAGGGCCAATGCCTTGCCGAGCACTTGGCGTGAGGCATCGTGCTGGCCTTGACGTTCCAGCAGGCGCACCTGGGTGGCCAGCGCATCGAGGTTGCCTGGGGCGACGGTCAATGCACGTTGCAGGGCTACCGCAGCTTGGGTGTAGTCATTTTCGTGCATGTACAAGCGCGCCAGGTGCACTTGCGCGTCTGCTTCCTCGGGTTGTTGCGCCAGCGCTTGCTGGTATTGCTCCAGGGCCGCCTGCAGCGGGCCGAAATACAGGCCTATGTCATCCGGGGAAAGGCCAAGCAAGGCGTCCACGGCAGCGAAGCGCACGCTTTGGTCGTCATCGTCCAGCAGCGGGCCAAGCACCAGGCTGCGCTGCGCCGCAGGCAGCAGCCGGCGGATACCTGCGATGGCGGCACGGCGCACCAGTGGCTCGGCGTGTTCCAGGTCTTGCCGGGCGATTTTCAAGGCCAGTGGCGAAGGGTAGTTGGGCAGCTCGGCGTACAGGGCTGCGCGCCGGATGGCGGGCAAGTCGGTGCGTTGCAACTGCTGGTAAAGCACCCTGGCAGCGCCAGGCCGACCGTCGTGGGCCTGGCGCAGGGCCTTGGCATAGCTATGCGCCGGCAAGGCCGGCTGGGCTGGCGGAGTATCGCGCCACAGGTACCCGAACAGGGCCGATACCAGGATCAACAGCAGCATGGCGATCAGGTAGCGGTTGCGTCTGGGCATCGGGGGGTCCATGGCGGCAAGAAGGGCTGAGCTTGGGCCAGGCGGTAGATAAAAGCAACGGCTTGGCTATCGACCGTTCGGTTTCCGGGCGTTTGTTCAGCCGGCTTCAGATTCCCTTCAGATTCGTCACTGATACTTCGCCCAACCCATTAACCAGGGGGGAGTTCCATGACCCATACCCTTTGGAGCCACCTGCTCCCATTGCCGATAGGCACCCATGCAGCGCATCACGGCTGTTTGTCCCTGCACCTGCCGGACGACCCTGACCGGGAGGCGCTCGAGCAGTTCATTCATCGCTGTTTCGCTGAAGTTCACCACGCCGATGTACACCATTACCTGCCCGAGTTGCTGGCCTTGCGTGATAGCCACGGGCACTTGATCGCGGCGGCGGGTCTGCGCCCGGCCAGCAGTGGGCCGCTGTTTCTCGAGCGTTACCTGGACGTGCCCCTGGAAACCGCGGTTTCGCGCCTGACCAGCCTGCCCGTTGCCCGCGAGTGCATGGTCGAGGTCGGCAACCTGGCGTCGCTGAGCGCCGGCAGCGCACGCATCATGATCACCGCCGTGACCTGGCTGCTTGCTACCCGTGGGTTGAAGTGGGTGGCGTTCACCGGTGCCTCCACCTTGATCAACAGTTTCCAGCGCCTGGGCCTGGCACCTACCGTGCTGGCGCAGGCCGACCCGGCACGCCTGGACGAGCCCGTTGCGCAATGGGGCAGCTATTACGCCCAGCATCCGCAGGTGTACGCGGGCGAAATCGGCCAAGGCTTCGACTTGCTGCGTAGCGCTGGTGTGTTTCGCCGCCTGGGCTTTCCGGTGCTGGACGAGGAGACCGGCCATGCCGCTTGAACTTGAACGTTTCTGGCAGGCATTGCTGGCCCATGGTGATGCGCCCGCGCTGGAAGGGGCCAGTGCACGCTACACCTACAAGCAGTTGCTTGCCGAGGTGCTACAGCGTGCCGAGGCCCTGCGCCAGCGTCAGGCCGGTGTGCTGGTGCTGGGGCTGGATAACGGTCCCGAACTGCTGTTGTGGGACCTGGCCGCGCTGGTCTCGGGGCGCGCCTGCGTGACGGTGCCCACCTTCTTCAGCCCAACCCAGTTGGAGCATTGCCTGCAACAGAGCGGCGCCAGCCTGGTGCTCGGCCCGCCCGCCTGGGAGAGCTTGCTCGGGCGGCTGGGTTTCGTCGACCAGCAAGGCTTCTGGTCGCGGCCAGCGCTGCCTGCGGTGGCCCTGCCTGAAGGCACCGCCAAGGTCACCTACACCTCTGGCAGCACCGGCAACCCCAAAGGCGTGTGCCTGAGCGCGCAGGCCATGTTGCGGGTCGCACACGAACTGGAACAGGCCAGCCGGCCTACGCAGCCTCGGCGCTACCTCGCTGTGCTTCCGCTGGGCGTGTTGCTGGAGAACCTGGGCGTTTACGCCGCCTTGCTGGCAGGGGCCAGTGTCATGCTGTACCCACAGGCCCAGTTGGGCATGGGGGGGGCCAGCCAGGTCGATTTCAAGCGGCTGCTCGGGGCCATCGCCTTGAGCGGCGCACAAAGCCTGATTCTGGTTCCGCAACTGCTGCTGGGGCTGGTCACGGCAATCGAGCGCGGGCTGATGGGGGTTGGCATGCTGCGTTTCGTTGCGGTGGGTGGCGCCCGTGTGGCGCCCAGCCTGCTGGCGCGGGCCGAGGCCGTAGGCTTGCCGGTATTCGAGGGCTACGGGCTGTCGGAATGTGCCTCTGTGGTGGCGCTGAACCGCCCCGGTGCGGTGCGCCCAGGCAGTGTCGGCCGGCCTTTGCCGCATGTGCAGGTGCGCATCGCCGAAGACGGTGAGGTGCTGGTTGCCGGGACCCTGCTGCTTGGCTATCTGGGCGACACGCCCAGCCAAACCGCGTGGTGGGCTACCGGCGACCTGGGCTTTTTCGATGATGAAGGCTACCTGCACCTGAACGGGCGCAAGAAACACCAGTTCATCACCAGCTTCGGGCGCAACGTCAACCCTGAATGGGTAGAAGCCGAGCTGACCCAGAGCGGGGTGATCGCCCAGGCGTTCGTTCATGGCGAGGGCATGCCGCGCAACGTGGCCTTGCTCTGGCCGCTCGACCCGGGCACCACGGACGCGGCTATCGGGCAGGCCGTGCAGCACAGTAATGCCAGTTTGCCCGACTACGCCAGGGTGCATGCCTGGCGGCGTTTGCCAGCGCCATTCTCGGTCGCCGAGCACACCCTGACCGCCAATGGCCGCCCACGCCGTGAGGCGATCCTGCAGCGTTATCAACCCTTGTTGTCCGACATTCCGTCATGAGGTCTACCATGTCATTTTTCGACACCCTGCAGCTGCAAACCAGCCACGAACGTCAGGCTTTGTTCGCGGTGCCGGTCATTCGCGAGGCGCTGGCCGGCCAGGTCAGCCGGGCCAGCTACATCGCCTTCCTCACCCAGGCCTATTACCACGTGCGCCATACCGTACCGCTGATGATGGCGTGCGGCGCGCGGCTGCCGGCGCGGCTGGAGTGGTTGCGCGGCGCGGTGTGCGAGTACATCCAGGAGGAGTACGGCCACGAGCAGTGGATCCTCAACGATATCAAGGCCTGTGGCGGTGACTGGGAGGCGGTACGCGACGGCCGGCCTGCCTTGCCCATCGAGTTGATGGTTGCCTATCTGTACGACCTTATCGCACGGGGCAACCCGGTGGGGTTGTTCGGCATGGTCAACGTGCTGGAGGGCACCAGCATCGCCTTGGCCACCCATGCTGCCGGGGCGATCCAGAGCACCCTCGGGTTGCCCAACCAGGCCTTCAGCTACCTCAGTTCCCACGGCGCGCTGGACCAGGACCACATGGTCACCTACAAAAGCCTGATGGACCGGCTGGACGACGTGGCCGACCAGCAGGCGGTGCTGCACGCCGCCAAGGTGGTGTACCCGCTGTATACCGCCATGTTCGAAGGTTTGCCACGCACTGAGCATGCCGAGGTGCAGCATGCGCTTGCATGAGTCGGTGGTGGTGCTGACCGGGGCCAGTGGCGGCATCGGCCTGGAACTGGCCGAGCAATTGTGTGCAGCCGGTGCCCGGGTACTCGCGGTAAGCCGGCACATGGGCAAGCTGGCGGGGCTGATGAACCGCTACCCTGGGCGCCTGCGTTGGCAAACGGCCGACCTGCGTACGCCGACCGGGCGTGAACAGGTGGTCAGCCGCGCCCGCGAAATGGGCGGGGTCAATGTGCTGATCAATGCCGCCGGTGTAAACCGTTTTGCCTTGCTGGACCAGCTGGACGAGTACGCGCTGGATGAATTGCTCGACATCAACATCAAGGCGCCCCTGCAGCTGACCCGTGCCTGCCTGCCCCTGCTGCGCGAGCAACCCAAGGCGCTGGTGGTGAATGTCGGTTCCACTTACGGCTCGATCGGCTACCCCGGCTACGCCACGTACTGTGCCAGCAAGTTCGCCCTGCGCGGTTTCTCCGAGGCGTTGCGCCGTGAGTTGGCCGATACCACGGTGAATGTGCTGTATGCCGCCCCGCGGGCCACCCGCACCACCATGAACAGCAGCGCCGCCACCGCGCTCAACCAGGCGCTGAAGGTCGGCATGGACGACCCGGCCGATGTCGCCCGCGCCGTGCTCGTGGCCGTCCAGTCGGAGCGCAGCGAGCTGTACCTGGGGTGGCCGGAAAAGCTCTTCGTACGCATCAACGGCATGTTGCCAGGGGTGGTCGACCGTGCCCTGCGCAAGCAATTGCCTGTCATTCGCCGCTACATTGGTGGCCATATCAAGGAGTCGAGCAAATGAAGCGACTGGCCTTCGTCAGCCTGCTGGCGTTCACCCCGTTCACCTGGGCACTGGACCCAGCCGGAAACCAGCAGCTCAGCGCGCTGCAACAGCGTTGGGCACAAATCCAGTATCAGACGCCCAAGGCCCAGCGCGCTGATGCTTTCGAGAAGTTGTCCGGTGAGGCGGCGGCATTCGTCAGGCAGCACCCCGGCACCCCCGAGCCGCTGATCTGGGAAGGCATCATCAACAGCAGCTGGGCTGGCGCCGTGGGTGGGCTCGGTGCGCTGGGCAAGGTCAAGTCCGCCAAGGCCAGCCTGGAGCAGGCCATGAAGCTGGACCCTGATGCCCTGCAGGGCTCGGCCTATACCAGCCTTGGCACGCTTTACGACCAGGTGCCGGGCTGGCCGATAGGGTTCGGTGACGGCGATAAGGCGGACCAGCTGTTGCGCGAAGCCCTCAAGATCAACCCCAACGGCATCGACAGCAACTATTTCTGGGCCGACCACTTGTACCGGCAAAAGCGCTACGCTGAAGCCACTGCTGCCTTGCACAAGGCCATGCAGGCGCCGCCGCGGCCGGGGCGTGAACTGGCGGACCAAGGCCGGCGAGCGGATATCGCGGCTTTACTCAAGGCAATCAAGGACAAACAGGACTGAACATGCGGCTACTGCTGGTTGAGGACGATACCGCACTGGGGGAGGGGATCTGCGATGGCTTGCGCCAGGAGGGTTATACGCTCGACTGGTTGCGCGACGGCCAGAATGGCGTGCACGCGCTGCTGCATGAAACATTCGACCTGGCCATCCTGGACCTGGGCTTGCCGCGCCTGGATGGCATCGAGGTGCTTCGGCGCGTGAGAGGCGCTGGCAATAGCTTGCCGGTACTGATCCTCACCGCGCGGGACGCCCTGGATGATCGCATCGCCGGGCTGGATGCTGGCGCTGACGACTACCTGGTCAAGCCGTTCGACCTCAACGAGCTGAAGGCCCGCTTGCGGGCTTTGCTCAGGCGCAGCGCCGGGCGTGCCAAGGTATTGATCGAGCATGCCGGGGTCATGCTCGACCCCGCTACCCAGCAGGTACATTACCAAGGGCTGGAAGTGATACTGACCCCCAAGGAGTACCGCTTGCTGCATGAATTGCTGGCGCAGCCGGGCAAGGTGTTCACCCGCGAACGCCTGACCCAGCTGCTGTATGGCTGGGATGAAGAACCCGAGAGCAATACCCTGGAAGTGCACATCTACCACCTGCGCAAAAAGCTCAACAACGGCCTGATCCGCACGGTGCGGGGCATTGGCTACCTGGTCGAGGGCAAGGCATGACCTCGTTGCGGCGAAGGACGTTGTGGCGGGTCATGCTGCTGTTGCTGCTGGGTACAGGCCTGCTGACGCTGTACAACTATCATGACAGTCGCCACGAGATCAACGAAGTGTACGACGCCCACCTGGCGCAGAACGCCCGCCTGCTGCAGGGGGTCATGAGCCTGCCGGTCCAGGGCGGCTCGCGCGAGGCCATGTACCAGGCGTTCAACGACGCCTTGGCCCAGGCCGGCCACCACCGGGTTGGCCACCCCTACGAAAGCAAGCTGGCATTCCAGGTATGGGGTGAGGGGGGCGTGTTGCTGGTGCATACACCCAGTGCCCCGCAGCTGTCGCTGCCGCCGTCCGAACCCGGGTTCTACGACTTTTCCAGTGGTGACCGGCAATGGCGCGGCTTCGTGTTACCGGTGCCGGAAAAGCACTGGGTCATCTGGGTGGGTGAACGTGATGATGTGCGCTACGACCTGATCGACCGGATCGTGCGCCATACCTTGTTCCCCTTCCTGCTCGGCAGCCTGGCTCTGGTGTTGCTGGTCTGGGTGGCGATCGGCTGGGGGCTGCGCCCCTTGCAGAACATGGCCACGGTCATTCGCGCACGCCACGCCGATTCACTCGAACCCTTGCGCCTGGCGCCATTGCCCTCGGAGCTGGAACCCATGCAAGCGGCCATCAACCGCCTGCTGGCGCAGATCGAAGACATGCTGCGGCGCGAGCACCGCTTCATTGCCGACGCCGCCCATGAAATGCGCACGCCGCTGGCGGTGTTGCGCCTGCATGCCCAGAACGCACTCGAGGCCGCGAGCGAGGCCGAACGGCACAAGGCGCTGGGCTTTCTGATTGGCGGTGTGGACCGGCTGACTCGGGTGGTCAACCAGTTGCTGACCCTGGCCCGTGTCGAGCCGCGCCTGGGCCAGCACGCCGCGGTCAAGGTCGACCTGGGTGAGGTGGTCACCGACACCATGGCCGAGCTGACTCCCTGGATACTCGACCGCGGCCTGGAGCCATCGCTGGATATTGGTGAGGGTGATCACCACCTGGGCATCGACGCCGGTGCGTTGACCATCGCGTTCCAGAACCTGGTTTCCAACGCCGTCGAGCATTCGCCCCCGGGAGGGCGCATCAGCGTACTGCTCAGGCGCCTGGAAAACCGTTTCGAGCTGATCGTGGAGGATGAAGGGCCAGGTATCGAGCCGGCTGACATAGCGCGCGTGTTCGAGCGCTTCTACAGCCGTAACAGCCCCAACGGTGCCGGGCTGGGGCTGTCCATTGTCGCCACCATCATTGACCGCCTGGGCGGGCATGTTCACCTTGAGAACCGACCGAGCGGTGGCTTGGCGGCAACCCTGCGGCTGCCTTTGAACTGATGCAAAAATCTGTACATTGCGGGTGACAAACCTGTACAAGCTGCTATGTTTGTACAATATTAGTCATGGCAGCCGAGGCCAGCATGGCAGTCCCAGCCCGATTCACATCCCTGTGTCTGTTGCTGACCGCCCTGGCCACGGCGGCTGTGGCGGACTGGCGTGCGGATGTGCCGGCCGCACAACGGCTGGGTGAAGGCGATTTCAGCTGGTGGGGCCTGCGTTTGTACAGTGCGCGGCTGTGGGCGGCCGGCCCCGTGCAGCGCTGGGATGAGCCGTTCGCGCTGGAGCTGCGTTACCACCGCTCGCTGTCCAGAGACACCTTGGTCGAAGCCAGCCTTGCAGAAATGCGCAGGCTCGACGGGGGCGGCATGACGGCACAACGCAGCGCGCAACTGACCGGGCTGCTGCAACAGGCATTCGTCGACGTAAGCCCTGGCATGCGCATAACAGGTGTTTACCTGCCGGGCCAAGGCTGCCGTTTTTACGTTGACGGCAAACTCAGCCGCGAAATCACCGACCCTGTCTTTGCCCGGGCATTCTTCGCCATCTGGCTCGGCCCGAATGCCAGGGACCCACAATTACGGCAGCGCTTGCTCGGGCTGGCCGGCACCGATGGAGAGCCGTGACATGAACGTTGGCAAAGCGCTGTTACTGGTTGGCTGCCTGCTGTTGGGCAGTTGCGGCAACGTGGGGGTCGAGCATTATGCCGGTGAGCAACCCAAGCTCGACCTGGCGGCGTTCTTCTCCCGGCCGGTTCAGGCCTGGGGCATGTTCCAGAAGCGTTCCGGCGAGGTGGTCAAGCGGTTTCATGTGCGCATCGACAGCCGCCGAGAAGGTGAGCGGCTGATTCTCGACGAGCACTTCGTGTACAGCGACGGCACGCGCCAACAGCGCACTTGGACCTTGGTGCCGGACGGGCCTGGGCGCTGGCGGGGCACGGCCGGCGACGTGATCGGCGAGGCCCGTGGCGAAGTGGCGGGCAATGCGCTGCGCTGGCGCTACCGGCTGGACTTGCCGGTGGACGGCAAGCACTGGGAGGTGGACCTGGACGACTGGATGTACCTGATGGATGACGACACGCTGATCAACCGCTCGAGCATGAGCAAACTAGGCGTGGAGATCGGCCAGATCACGCTGTTCTTCCGCCGCCTGCCGGAGGCTACGCCATGAACCTGAATGCATTGGCCCAGCACGTGGATGCTGGCGAGATCGAAGAGCTTGAAGTGCTGTCGCTGGAAGGTGGCTTCTACGTTTTGCGTGCAATTACCGCAACCGGCCCGGTTACCTTGAGCGATGCGCAGGGGCAGCCTGTGCGCCTGCGCTCCACTACCGAACTGCGCGATTTGCTGGCTGACATGGCCGAGGTGCCATGCGTGCTGGTGCAGCAGTCGGTGCATGATGAGATGTGCGGGCAACGTGACTTCCCCATTGCGCCGTTGCGCGTGCCGATTACCCTGGCCAGCCAGTGGTAGGCCGCCCCGTGCGCCTGGGCCTGGTGCTGGGTGACCAGTTATCGCTGGAGCTGCCAAGCCTGAAGGCACTGGACCCTGCCCAGGACGCTATCCTGATGGCAGAGGTGGAGGGCGAGGCGCGCTATGTGCCCCATCACCCGCAAAAGATCGTGCTCGTTTTCAGTGCCATGCGCCACTTTGCCCAGGCGCTGCGCGAGCGCGGCTGGCAAGTGCACTACGTACCGATCGATGACAGCGAAAACAGCGGCACCATCGTCGGTGAGCTGCGCCGCTGGCGCGAACGGCTTGGCGCGGCGCAGATCGACCTGACCGAATGTGGCGAGTGGCGGCTGGAGCACGCGTTGCGCGAGTCCGGGCTGCCCTTGACGTGGCACCGCGACACTCGCTTCCTGTGCTCGCGTGAGGCCTTCGCGCGCTGGGCCGAGGGTCGCCGGCAGTTGCGCATGGAGCATTTCTATCGCGGTATGCGCAAGCGGTGCGGCCTGCTGCTGGAGCCCGATGGCAGCCCTGCCGGGGGCACCTGGAACTTCGACAGTGAAAACCGTAAACCACTGCCTCGCAACCTGGGCGCTCCGTTCGCGGCGCGCTTTACGCCCGATGCCATTACCCTGGCGGTGATGGCGCTGGTACGCCAGCGCTTCGGCGACCACTACGGCGAGATAGACGGGTTCGAGTACCCCGTCACCCAGCAGCAGGCGCTTGAGCTGTGGCAGCACTTTCTCGACTTCGGTCTGGCGGCATTCGGTGACTACCAGGACGCCATGGCCGAAGGTGAGCCGTATCTTTTCCATTCACGCATCAGCGCGGCCCTGAACATAGGCTTGCTCGATGTGCGGCAGTTGTGCGAAGACGTGCAACAGGCCTGGCGCGAAGGCAGGGTGCCGCTCAACGCCGCCGAAGGCTTCATCCGCCAACTGATCGGTTGGCGTGAATATGTCCGCGGTGTGTATTGGCTGCGCATGCCCGACTACGCCACATTGAACCACTTCGGCAACGCCCGCGCCTTGCCCGAGTTCTACTGGACCGGCAACACCCGCATGCGCTGCATGGCGCAAGCGATAGGGCAAACGCTGCGGCTTGGGTACGCGCACCACGTGCAGCGGCTGATGGTGACCGGCAACTTCGCGCTGTTGGCAGGCATCGCGCCTGCCGCCATCTGTGAATGGTACCTGGCGGTCTACATCGACGCATTCGACTGGGTCGAACTGCCCAACACGCTTGGCATGGTGATGCATGCCGACGGTGGCTACCTGGGCTCCAAACCGTATTGCGCCAGTGGGCGCTACATCCAGCGGATGTCCGACCACTGCAAGGCCTGCAGCTATCGGGTAGACAAGGTGGTGGAAGCCGATGCCTGCCCGTTCAATGCGCTGTACTGGCATTTTCTTATGCGCCACCGTCAACGCCTGTCGGCCAACCCGCGCCTGGCAATGGTCTACCGCAACCTCGACCGGATGGCTGCCGCGCGCCGTGATGGTGTGTGGCAACGTGGCGAGCAGTTGCTCGCCGAGCTGGATGCAGGCAGGCCGCTGTGAAGAAGCAAAACCTGCCAAGCAAGGTGTGCGTGGTGTGTGGCCGGCCATTCACCTGGCGCAAGCGCTGGGCGCGTTGCTGGGACGAGGTGCGTTATTGTTCCGAGCGCTGTCGCCGCTCAGCGCCACGCAGCCAGGCGCACCAGCAAGGGCAAGGCCAAGGCCCAGATCGGCACTAGAAGCAGGGTGGTTGCCAAAGGCCCCAGGGGCAGCGCGACATCGGCCAGCCTGGCGCCGCCCAGATACGCCAGGGGGCCGGCAACCGCGCCGACCACGGCACCGCGCAAAAACGGCCGGCCTGCCCAAGCCAGGCTATGGCGCAAACCGCTGGCCAGCACCAACCACATCGATGCCAGCCATAGGGGCAGCGGCCAGGCGTGAAAATCAAATACACCAAGGCTGCCTAGCAGGCTGTCCAGCAGGCACCCAGCCATGGTCACGCGTAACAGCGCCCAAGCTTCTGCCCGCGGTTGTGTGCATATCCATAGGTGCAGCGCCAGCCCCAAAGGCACCAACATCAGCACCCAAGGTGTGCTGGCACCCCATATGCACAACCACCAGCCCAATTGCAGCCACAGCGCATTGGTAATCTGGCCGCGGGTAACCATCACGCTGGTACAGGCAGTGGCGCGCGACGCGCGTTCGGCGCCGCCCACAACAGCTGCGCCACGCCAATGGCACGCTCCTCGAAACCGCCCTGGCAGTAGCACAGATAAAACTCCCACAGGCGCTGGAACGTCTCGTCATAACCCAACGCCGCGAGCGCCGCGCGCGACTGCTTCAGGTTGTCGTGCCAGTGCCGCAGCGTCAGGGCGTAGTCGACACCGAAATCCTCCATGTGAACCAGGTTCAGCGCTGTCTGGCGGCTAGCCGTATCGACCAGCACGCTGAGCGAGGGCAGGGCGCCGCCGGGGAAAATATAGCGCTGGATGAAGTCTACCGAGCGCCGTGCCTGGGTATAGCGTTGATCGCGAATGGTGATCGCCTGGATCAGCATCAGGCCATCAGGCTTGAGCAACGCTCCACACTGGCGGAAGTACGTGGGCAGGTAGCGGTGGCCTACAGCCTCGATCATCTCGATCGAGACCAGCTTGTCGAATGTCCCGCGCAGGTCGCGGTAGTCCTCCTGCAGCACGGTGATCTGCCGCTCCAGCCCCAGGTCTTTGACCCGTTGCAGGGTATGGCTGTATTGCGCCTGGGACAGGGTGGTGGTGGTGACCCGGCAACCATGATGGCTGGCAGCATGGATGGCAAGGCTGCCCCAGCCAGTGCCGATCTCCAGCAGGTGGTCTTCCGGGCCCAGTTCAAGCTTCTCGCAGATGCGTTGCAGCTTGCGAAGCTGGGCCTGTTCAAGGGGTTGGTCGGGGTGCTCGAACTGGGCAGCCGAGTACATCATGGTCGGGTCCAGCAGCTGTTCGAACAGTGCGTTGCCCAAGTCATAGTGGGCCAGTATGTTGCGTCGCGCACCGCGCTTGCTGTTGCGGTTGAGCCGGTGCAGCAGGCGCAGGGCGGGCCGGCCCAACCGCGCCAGGCCCCCTTCCAGGGCGTCGAGCACCTCGAGGTTGGCGACGAACAACCGCGTGACCAGGGCCAGGTCCGGGCTGCGCCAGTAACCATGGATATAGCCCTCACCGGCACCGATCGAACCATTGCTCGCCAGCAGGTTCCAGGCAGCATCATCGAGAATTTCCACCTCCGCCTGCAGGGCACTGGCGGCATCACCGAAGGCCCATTGTTGCCCATGGCAGAGCACACGCAGGTGGCCATGGCGCAACTTGCCCAGCTGTGCCAGCACAGCGTTGCGCGCCAGCGCGCCCAACCAAGGGGCGATGCCTGCTGACTTGCTAACGCTCAGGGTGGGATTGGACATGATCGGAGTCCTCGCAAGGTTGGCCAAGTGCCAGGTCGCCCTGGCTGGCGGTGTGGTCGTGAATAGGCGTGCGCTTGCAGAACAGGCGCAGGGCTTGCCAGTAGATGCCCGTCAGGGTGCGCAGGCTCATCCAGGGGAAGGCCAGGATGTAGCGGTGCAAGGCGGGACGGTCCAAGGGTTGGCGCCGTAGTGCCAGGTCGGCTTCGAAGACCTTGTGGCCGCTTTGCCAGTTTTCCATGTGGATGCGCACCCGGCTCTCGTCGAGGTGGAAGCGCAAGCGGTAGTCCATGTCCAGCGGCATGAACGGCGACACGTGAAAGGCCTTGTTCACCGCGAACGGCTGCGCCAGCCCGCCCTGTACGGGCAGCACATAGTGGAAGCGCTCTCGCCAAGGGGTGTTGCGTACTTCCAGCAGGATTGCCGCCAGGTGCCCATCGCGGTCGTGGCAGAAGTAGAAACTCACCGGGTTGAACGCCAGTCCCCAGCAACGCATCTGGGTCAGCAGGCGTACCGGCCCTTCCGGCACCTGGCCCGTGGCTCGGCCCACCAACCGCCGCGCGGCGCCGGCCAGCGATTGCCCTTGGCCGGTAAAGGCCGGCAGGTAATCGGTTTCACGGAAGCTCAGCGGCGCCAGGCGCGAGCGCCGTAACCAGCGCGACAGGGTCATCAGCCAGGCTTGCTCGTCCAGGTCCAGGTAGAACATGCCGACTTGGTAGCGGAAGGCGTGCGGCCGCGGGCTCAGGCGCCGGTGGCTGAGCCAGCCCAGGCAC
Organism: Pseudomonas juntendi; assembly: GCF_009932375.1. GTDB lineage: Bacteria > Pseudomonadota > Gammaproteobacteria > Pseudomonadales > Pseudomonadaceae > Aquipseudomonas > Aquipseudomonas juntendi. The sequence goes on along the minus strand of NZ_BLJG01000060.1, from coordinate 26,449 downwards.
AGACCGCTGTTCATAGCTGTTCCCCGAAATGGCTGGCCACCTGCAGCGCGCTGGTGACGCCGTCCTCGTGAAAGCCGTTGCCCCAGTAGGCCCCGCAGAAATAGCTGTGCTGACCGCCTTGCAGCTGCGCATGCCGGGCCTGTGCGGCCAGCGCCGCCAGGCTGTATTGCGGGTGGGCGTAACTGAAGCGGGCGATGATCTGGGCGGGGTCGATCAGGGCGGTCTGGTTCAGGCTCACGCAGAACGTCACCGGCGCCTGCAGGCCTTGCAGGATATTCATGTTGTAGGTCAGCGCGGCCGGTGCCTGACCGTCGCCGGCCAGGCGGTAGTTCCAACTGGCCCAGGCTTTGCGCCGGCGGGGCAGCAGGCGGGTGTCGGTGTGCAGCACCACATCATTGTCGGCGTAGCCGATGGCGCCCAGTACTGCCTGCTCCTGTGTACTCGGTGCCTGCAGCAGGGCAAGGGCCTGGTCGCTGTGACAGGCGAATACCACTTTGTCGAAGCGCTCGGTGCCGGCAGCGCTGTGCAGGGTCACCCCACCCTGGTCTCGGTCGACCCGGTGAACCTTGCAGTCAAGCCGTACCTGTTCGGCAAACCGCCGGCTCAGCGGGCCGATATAGCTGCGCGAACCACCTTCTATCACCCGCCATTGCGGCCGCTGATTGACCGACAGCAGGCCGTGGTTGCGGCAAAAGCGCACGAAGAACTGCAACGGAAAAGCCAGCATGTCGGCCCGGGACATCGACCAGATCGCCGAGCCCATGGGCACCACGTAGTGATCGACAAAACGTTGCCCGTAGCCTTGCGCCTGAAGATAGCTGCCCAGCGTGGTGTGATCGTCTATTCGCCCTGCATCCAGGTCGGCGATAGCCTGCCGGTTGAAGCGCAGGATTTCGCGCAGCATCCCCCAGAAACCCGGTGACAGCAGGTTGCTGCGTTGTGCGAACAGGGTGTCGAGGCTATGACCATTGTATTCCAGGCCGCTGAGTGGGTCGTTTACGGAGAAGCTCATCTGCGTGGGTTGTGAGCCCACATCCAGTTGCTCGAGCAAGCGAATGAAGTTCGGGTAGGTCCAGTCGTTGAACACGATGAAGCCAGTATCGATGGCATAGCGCTCGCCTGCCCAGTCCACGTCCACGGTGTGGGTGTGGCCGCCGACCCAGCTCGCGGCTTCGAACACCGTGACCGCGTGGCGACGGGAGAGCAGGTAGGCGCAGGTGAGGCCGGCAATGCCGCTTCCAATAATGGCGATGCGCATGGGTCAGTCCTGTTCGTGGCGGGCCAAGCGCAGGCCCAGGGCCAGGCGCAGACGCGGGGGCAGGGCCCCGAGCACACGCAGGCCCCAGGTGAAAAGGCTCGGGAAGTTGATTTCAAGCGGGCGCCGGGGCAAGCGCTTGGCAATATGTTGTGCCGCGCGCTCGGCAGACCACAGTTGCGGCATGGGGAAGTCGTTGCGGCGGGTCAACGGCGTATCGACAAAGCCCGGGCTGACCAACGTCACGTCGATACCCTCGCGTGCCAGGTCGATCCGCTGCGACTCCACCAGGTAACGCACGGCTGCCTTGGACGCCCCGTAGGCCCCGGCACGGGGCAAGGCCAGCCAGGTTACCGAACTGCCGACCACCACCAAGTGCGGGCGCACGCCTGCCCGCAGCAAGGGCAGGGCGGCGGCCAGGCAGTTGCTCACGCCCAGCAGGTTGGTGCGTACCACGCGTTCGACAAGCGCCGGGTCGAAGTGGCCGGGCTCCAGGTATTCACAAGTGCCTGCATTGAAGACCGCCATGTCCAGCCCACCCCAGGCTTGCTCGATGCGGGCGGCCATTTGTGCCACTTGTGCAGCGTCGGCAATGTCGCCCTCGGCCAACAGCACCTGCCCCGGATACCGCTCGGCCAACGGCAGCAGTGCCTGGCTGCGACGGCCACCCAACGCGACCTGGTGCCCTTGTTCGAGCAGCGCTTGCGCAAGGGCTGCGCCAAGGCCGCTGCTAGCGCCTGTCAACCAGCAGCGGCTCATGCCAGCCTGCCTTTGAGCCAGCGAATGGCCCCGCCCATCAGTGGAACGTGCTCATACAACAGGGCGCCTGCGTCGAAGAAATCCTGGTGGAAATGGACGCGGTCACGCCACTGCAGAAAACTGCAGCCTTGCACCGTTATCGGTGCCCCCCGTGCCAGCCGTGGGTGACGAAACTCGAGGGTCCAGCGCAGGTAACCCTGGCCAGGTAGCACCTCGTCCGCCGCGGCGAAGGCATAGCGGATATCGCGGGCATTGGCGTACAACTGGGCGAAATAGGCCTGCAGGGCGTCGAGCCCGTGAATTTGATGCAGGGGGTCGCGGAAGACAACGTCTTCGCTGTACAGGGTGTTCAGTGAATCGAGGCTGTCCACGTCAAGGTGGGCAAAGCGTTCGGCGAACTGCTGCAGGTAAGCGGACATGCTCGGCTCCGGACAATCCTGTACAACACCCGATTGTTGTACAGGTATACTCGAAGCCTACGACAAAAATTGTACAAGTCAAAGTTTTTGTATAGCTATTTCAGCTTTCGCGTTGCGCCAACTGCTGCCGCAGTTCAGCGACCTCGGCTTCCAGCGCCTTGATCCGCGCCTCGGCCTCTACCTGCCGGGAAACATCGTGCTGAATGCCGATGTAGTAGGTCAGTTGATCCGCCTGGTTGAACACTGGGCTGATGGACAATTCGTTCCAGAACGGGCTGCCATCCTTGCGGTAGTTGCGCAGGACTTCCCGGCACGGCTTGCCGTCACGTATCGCCTCGCGGATGCGCTGTACGGCTTCCTGGTCATGGTCGGCGCCCTGCAAGAAGCGGCAGTCCTGGTACAGGATGTCCCTGGCCTGGTAGCCCGTCAGCCGCTCGAAAGCTGTGTTGGCATAGATGAGGATGCTGTCTTCGCCTTCCTGCTCGGCTACGACGATGCCGTCGTTGGATTGCTCGACCATCAGTTGCAGGAGTTTTGCAGTGATCATGTAGCGCTACCTACGCAAATGTCATGTTCAGTAAGCGCAGCGTAGCCTCTGTGCAGGGCTTCGCGCGCAGTTTGCTGCATGATGACCCAGTTCGGCACTGCGCAGAAGGTGTGTATCGGTTTAGAATGGGGCACTTCCCGGACGACCCGTGCAATGACTGATACTACTCAAGCCGACCTGCTGCCCATGCGCGATGTGGTTACCCTGACGGGCATCAACCCGGTGACCCTGCGCGCCTGGGAGCGGCGCCACGGCTTGCTCCGCCCGCAGCGCACCGACGGTGGTCACCGGCTGTACACGGCCGAGGATGTGCAGCGTATCCGCGACATTCTGCACTGGACCAACCATGGGCTGCCGATCAGCAAGGTCGGTGAGCGCCTCGCCGCCCAGCCGAAAGCCGCCATGCAGTCGGATTCGGCCTTTGCCGAATGGCGCGCAGCGCTGCTGCGTGCTACCCAGGCGTTCGATGCCCAAGCGCTGGATGCGCTGCATGGCCAGTTGTTCACGTTGTTGCCCAAGGCGACGGTGCTGCGCGAAGTGCTGATGCCGGTCTGGCAGCAACTGGCCGCCGGGCGAGCCTTCGGCCAACGCAGCCAATGGGTGTTCTTCGATAATTTCTTGCGTGCGCGCCTCCTGATGCGCCTGCAGATGAACCAGGCCAATGCGCCGCGCGTGATCATGGCGGGCACTGAAGGGCATGCTGAAGCGCAGTTGCTGTGCACCGGTCTGTTGCTGAGCAGCGAGCAACAGCGCATTGACGTGCTTGGCTGTGATCAGCCACTGGAAGAGCTGGCGCTGGTCTGCGCCGCCGTGCAGCCTGCAGCGTTGGTGATTGCCGTACAGGGCTCGGTGAGCGCAACACTGGCCCGCCAACTGCGCGCCTTGCAGATGGATGTCGCGTGCCCGCTGGCGTTGGTCGGTGCGGACCTCGCCGGGTCACAATCGGTCTTGCAAGGCATACCCTTGCGGCTGCTGGATGAACATGGCGATGACCTTGCCGGGGTGCTGAGTGCCTTGCTGGCAGGCCGGTTGGAGCTTTGAGCACCCGCTGCAGGACCGGGTGCGCAAAACTCACAGCATCAACGCGACCTCAGCCTGCCTTGGCTGACGCGGTTCATTCGCTCAGTGCTTTGATCAACTGATCGTTGAAGGCCGGGATATCGTCCGGCTTGCGGCTGCTGATAAGGTGGCCGTCTACCACCACCTTCTCATCCACCCACTCGCCCCCGGCGTTGCGAATATCGTCCTGCAAGGTCTGGTAGCTGGTCATCCGCTTGCCCTTTACCAGGCCCGCCGATATCAGCAGCCAGGCCCCGTGGCAGATCACTGCCAGTGGCTTGTTTGCCGCAGCGTGGCTTTTCACCAGCGCTTGCGCGCCCTCGATCAGGCGGATGGTATCGGAGTTCTGCACCCCGCCCGGCAACACAATGGCGTCGTACAGGTCCACCTGCGCGCTGTCGAAGGTGGCATCCACGGTAAACTCGTCAGCCGGTTTGTCATGGTTCCAGCCGCGTACCGTGCCGTCCTTTTCGCTCAGGATATCGACCACCGCGCCTGTTTGTTCCAGGGCTTCACGTGGGCCGGTCAACTCGACCTGTTCAAAACCGTCAGTCACCAGGAATGCCACGCGTTTGCCATTCAGTTTGTCGTACATCGTGATTCTCCGTTTTCGATAGGCCTGAGAAGGAGGCCATCGTCCCGCCGCGAAGTTCCAACGCAATTCACCGGCGGTGCTGGCTGATGACATCGCATCCATGCCCCCGAAACAAAACTGAACGCTGAGGTGCGGCCGCCAGTCGTACCGCTAACTTTCATGAAAAAGGATGTTGGCGATGAAGACGATGACTCGACTGTTCACTGGCCTGGCGCTGGCGACCGCGCTGGGCAGTACGGCGGCGTGGGCGGACCAGCCTGGTGCTGACTGGAAGGTGAGCAAAGACCAGGCGGAAGCGACGCTGAAGGGCGCTGGCTACACGCAAATCACCAAGATCGAGGCCGATGACGGCCATTGGGAAGGTGAGGGCATCAAAGCCGATGGCAAGCAGTACGAGTTCAAGGTCGATCCGCGCGACGGCAAGGTCGTCAAGGACGAACTGGATAACTGATCCAGAGCGGGTGTTGCTCACTGAGCGGCCCGTGCCTGGAGCACGGGTTTTTTTTGGGGCTGGTTCCTGCGCCGTTCTGTTGTGCAGTGGCCGGCCGCGCTCTACCGCCGATGTACCCGGACTGAACATCGCGCGCTCGAGGTGCTCTCACCCATAATGATTGAGCGAGGGCACCGCCATGAGTATCGAACGCAGCATTCCCGAACTGGCAGCGTGGTACGCGCAGTACGACGACGTCAGTTACCGCAGCGAATCGCCAGACGCCTACCACCATGAACTGCTGCGCACCGCCGAGGCCCTGCGCGACGATGGCACCCTCGACTGGGACGACTGGCTGGCGCTCAAGGCACTGGCCGACGAAGCCCATGTGCGAGCGCTGGAAGACGCAGTTCAGGCCCACGTGAATGACCCTGACGCATGAAAAACCTCCGCATCGCCACCTTCAATATCAATGGTATCAGCAGCCGCTTGCCCGCATTGCTGGAGTGGTTGAAGCGCGAACGGCCCGACATCGCCTGCCTGCAGGAATTGAAGGCTGCTGATCACAAGTTTCCGCGTCAGGAGATCGAGGCTGCAGGTTACGGCAGTCTTTATCAGGGCCAGCCCGCCTGGAACGGCGTGGCCATTCTGGCGCGTGACAGCGAGCCGCTGGAGGTGCGACGTGGCTTGCCAGGCATGGAGGACGACACCCAGAGCCGTTACTTGGAAGCAGCGGCGCATGGGGTGCTGATCGGGTGCTTGTATCTGCCCAACGGTAATCCGCAGCCTGGGCCGAAATTCGATTACAAGTTGCGCTGGTTCGAATGCCTGATCCAGCATGCGCAAACGCTGTATGCCAATGGGCACCCAGCGCTCCTGGCGGGTGATTTCAACGTGGTGCCCACGGACCTGGACATTTACGACACACGTTCCTGGCTCAAGGATGCCTTGTTGCAGCCAGAGTCCCGTGCCTGTTTCGAGCGTCTGCTGACGCAAGGTTGGACGGATGCCGTTCGCCACCTGTACCCGGACGAGCGCGTGTACACCTTCTGGGATTACTTCCGCAACCACTGGGCACGTAACGCCGGGCTGCGCATCGACCACCTGCTGCTCAACCGCGAGCTCGCCCCTTACCTGAAAGGGGCGGGGGTAGATGCCTGGGTGCGCAATGAGGCCAAGGCCAGCGATCACGCCCCTGTGTGGGTCGAATTGGGCGGCCGCCGCCGCAACTGAGGCAACGGGCAAAGCGCTCTGCCTCGGTGGCTACCGGAACAGCCGAGGCCTATTCCGGTAGCGCAGTCACGTGGTGCGTTACTTCTTGCCCGGCAGCACCGTGCTGAGCACCTGTTTGGCCGCCTGCACGATGACCCCGGCCTGGTCAGGGTCGCCCTTGAGCAGGCTGCTGGCGAAGTTCCTGGCCTGCTCCAACTTGATGTGCGGGGGCAGGGGAGGCACATTCGGGTCGGTCTTGAACTCGATCAGCACAGGCCGGTCAGCCGCCAGCGCCCGCTCCCACGCGTCGGCGATATCCTCCTCCCGCTCCACGTAGATACCCTGCAGGCCGATGGAGATGGCGAACAGGTGATAAGGCACATCAGGAATTGACTGTGAAGCCTCGAACTTCGGGTCGCCTTCCATGACCCGTTGTTCCCAGGTGACCTGGTTGAGGTCTTCGTTGTTGAACACCGCGCAGATCCACTGGGGGTTGTCCCATTGCTGCCAGTACTTGGCAACGGTAATCAGCTCGGCCAGGTTGCTCATCTGCATCGCGCCGTCACCTACCAGCGCGATCACGCCACGCTGCGGGTGGGCGAACTTGGCGGCGATGGCATAAGGTACCGCCGCGCCCATGCTCGCCAGGCCACCTGACAACGAACACTGCATGCCTTGGCGCACCATGAGGTCGCGGGCATACCAGTTGGCGCAGGAACCCGAGTCGCTGGTGACGATGGCATGGTCGGGCAGGCGCGGGGAGAGTTCGTGCACGACCCGCTGCGGGTTGATGGGGTCTGCCTTGGCCATGGCCCGCTTGGCCAAGGTCTTGTCCCACTTGCCGCGCCAGCCTTCGACCTTGGCCCGCCAGCGCCGATCGGTCTTGTGCTCCAGTAGCGGCAGCAGGGCCTGCAGTGTTTCGCTGGCATCCCCCACCAGGTTGACTTCCATCGGGTAGCGCAAGCTGAGCATGTCCGGCTGCAGGTCGATCTGCACGCCACGGGCCTGGCCTTCCTTGGGCATGAATTCGGCGTAGGGGAAGCCGGAACCGATCATCAGCAAAGTGTCGCATTCGTTCATCAGGTGCGCACTGGGCTCGGTGCCTAGCAGGCCTATCGCCCCGGTCACCCACGGCAGGTCGTCGGGCAATACCGCCTTGCCCAACAGCGCCTTGGCCACGCCAGCGCCCAGTGCTTCAGCCACCGCCACCACCTGTTCGCTGGCCTGCAGCGCGCCTGCCCCCACCAGTATCGCCACCTTGCGCCCCGCGTTCAGCACCTCGGCGGCGCGCTGCAGGTCGGCTGCGAACGGCACCACCTTGGGCTTGCTGTAGCCAACGCCGGAGTGCACGGTGCCGTGGGCCCGCGGTGGGTCCTCATAAGGCAGGTCCTGCAAGTCATTGGGAAGAATGACAGCGGTAACCCGGCGCTCGCCGACGGCAGTGCGTACCGCGCGGTCAAGCAGGTGCCGCACTTGCGCTGGGGTAGACGCCTGCTGCACGAAGGCCCCGGCAACGTCCTTGAACATCGACAACAGGTCGAGCTCCTGCTGATAGTGCCCGCCGAGCGCGGCGCGCGCCTGCTGGCCGACAATCGCCAGAACCGGCTGGTGATCCATGCGCGCGTCATACAAGCCCGTCAGCAGGTGCGAAGCGCCTGGGCCGGAAGTTGCGATGCACACGCCAAGTTCACCGGTGAACTTGGCGTGTGCACTGGCCATGAATGCAGCCATTTCCTCATGGCGTGCCTGCACGAACTGGATCTTGCCCTCAGCCCGCCGCAAGGCACCGAACACCCCGTTGATACCGTCGCCAGGGTAGCCAAAAATACGCCGCACACCCCATTGGTACAGACGCTCCACCAGAAAGTCACCTACTGTGCTGCTCATCATGTTACCCCTAGGCGTGATCGATAGGGGTCTGGACTGAGCAGCTGGCGGTAAAGTTTCAAGTGAGTGCGCGCGGGCCACCCGAGTGGGCATATACCGCGCTAGGGCTGGCTGGCTCAACCACCGGCGCCATTCCCGCCGCTGCCACCTGTGCCAGATCCGCCACCCTGACCCGTTCCGGGGCCGTTCCCTGTCCCGCCACTACCCGAGCCCTGGGTGGTGCCATCTCCACCTGTTTTATCCGTGTCATTGCTGTCGGTACCGCCGGCCCCGGTACCCATGCCATCGCTTGGTGTGCCGGACCCGGTAGCGCCGCCGTTGCCGTTCATGTGGCCGCTGTCATCCGTGTGGGTAGCAGGGGCACGCTGGTCGTTCGTGTCGGTGGCGGCCAGGGCCAGCGGCGCACTGGCTCCAAGGCATAGCGCCAAAAACAGCGTGTGGGGCTTGTAAGTCTTCATGGTGAGTCTCCATCGAGGTTGATCACCTTTATTTGGTCCTGGTCAGCGCACCTCCCGTGCTTTGCTGCCGACGGATGGCGCAACGCTGGGTTCAACCGTCGGACTGTTCCTCAGGCGGAACCTGGTCTTCCGGCCAATCGGGCGCCTGCTTCGGTGGCTCGGGTTCGGGTTCGAGTACCGGCTCGCCGGGGTTGTGGGGTATCTCGTCAACATAGGGGTCGGGATGAGAAGGGTCGATCATGGTGGTTCTCCTGTGGGTGAGTGGGTATGGCGTTAGGCGGTGTGGCCGCGTTGACCGTTCCATTCAATCCGCCCAGGGGTACACGAACTGACCACTCGGCAACGCCGGCACTGGGCCTTGAGGGAAGGCAAATCAAACTTTTGCCAGCCTGCATGCTCTTCTGAATAGACCTGACGTAGCTGAGGAGAAACTCATGAAACACACCGATGGCAATACCGGCGACAAGGTTCCACGCCCCGTTTCCTCGGAAGAGGCACAACGTGGCGAGCAGGTGCCTGGACCTGTGCTCGAGAAACCCGACCCCAAGACCGAAGCGGTAGACAAGGTGATTACGCCCACGTCCATCAAAGAGCAGGAAGCAGAAACCGAGGCCATCAAGCGGCAGTTGGCGCAGGTCGATGGAAAGCTGCGCGAATGATCAAACGCACGTCACGGTTCTGATCAGAACCACGTATCCAGCCCTGGGGTAGGCCGATATCGGGATTTTCTCCACCTATCGGCTCGCCCGAATTGATGACTCAAGCGCTCAACCATCCCGATGAAAAGGAACAGCTCAATGCCTACCGCAGCAGGCAAGATCCGCTATGGCGTAGTGGCAGGTGGTTCGATTTCCCAAGGCGCGTTCATGCCCGGCATCGGCCAGACCGACAACTCGGTTATCACTGCACTGGTCACCGGCGATGCGCAGAAGGCCACTCACCTGGCCGCCCAATATGGGCTCAAAGCCTATGCCTACGAGGAGTATGCGACGCTGTTAAGCGCCGGTGAGGTGGACGCGGTGTATGTTGCTACACCTAATTTTCGCCATCGCGAGTTTGTGATCCCCGCACTGGAGGCCGGTATCCATGTGCTGCTGGAAAAGCCGATGGGCACCAGCGAGGCGGATTGCAAAGCGATGATCGAGGCGGCGAAGCGCTCGGGGGCAAAGCTGATGATCGCCTACCGCTTGCACTGCGAGCCTGGCACGCTGGACATGATCGAGCGTGTGCATGCTGGCCATTTCGGCGACCCGCGGTTGTTTACCTCGACCTTCACCCAAAGGGTCAAACCTGGCAACCACCGGGCACAGAACGGTTTTGCTGCCGGGCCGGTGCCCGACATGGGCCCTTATCCGCTGAACATGGTCCGCCAGTTGTTCAATGCCGAACCGATCGAAGTCAGCGCAGTGGGGGTCCACTCGCCGGGCAGCATCCTGCAAACCTGGGACACGGTCACTGTCAGCCTGCGCTTTCCCGAAGAGCGGCTGGCGCAGTTCACCGTCAGCTACACGTTGCCAGACACCGAACGCTTCCAGCTGTTGGGTACAGAAGGCGAGATCGAAGCTTCGCCCTGCTTCGGCTACGGGGAAGGGGTCGCTATCAGTTACCGTGCCACGATCGGTGGCGAAACGCGTGTGCACGTCAACCCGATTGTCGACCAGTTTGCCGGGGAGACCGCTTATTTCTCCGACTGCATCCTGCGCAACGAAATGCCGGAACCTGACGGTGAGGAAGGCTGGCGCGACGTGCGGGTGGTGGCGGCAATCGAGCGCGCCTTGCTGACTGGCCAGCCTCAATGCCTGGAGCCGTTGCCTGCGCGTGCGTTTGCACGTCGGCGTGAGCAGCGCCGGGCCTTTGCGCTGGCAGAGGCGGCACCGATGATCAACACTGAATCGCCTACTGAATAAAGCCGGTGGCTGCGCGCCCGAGGAGGGCGCGCAGGCCAAGGTCAGGCCGCTCGCTGCTCTTCCTTGAGCAATTTCTTCTGCGCCTCCATGGCCAGCCCCATTTCCTCCAGCTCCTGCTTGCCCAACAGCTTACGGGCAGTGGGGAACAGCTCGCTTTCTTCCTCCTCAATATGGTGTTCGAGCAGCTCCTTCATCACTTTGACCCTGCCGGCGAACTCTACAGTGCCGGTTTCGGTGTGCAGCAAGTCCGGGATGACCAGCGAGTCGACAGTGCGGTGTTCCTCTTTGGCCTCGTAATACATCTTGGCCTCTTCCTTGCCGCCGGCCTGCTTGATCGCCGGGTACAGGATCTCTTCTTCCAGGGCCGTGTGGATGTCGACTTCCTGCTTGATCCGTGCAAGCAGCTCGGCACGCTTCTTTACCGCGCGCTCGGTGGTCGAGGACAGTTCTTCGAGCAGTTTCTTCACCAACTGGTGGTCCTGGATCAACAGTTCGATTGCGTTCATGTGGTACCCCTCATAGGCGGGAAAAAGGTCACGGTCGCGAAGTGTTGAGCCAGCGCCAAGCGGCAAGGTTCAATGCGGTTGATCAGCGAACCGGCGTACTGAGCAGGGGAATGACCAAGTGGTCAAAAATTTCTGAATTTTCTAGCGTCGGTTCACTCCATTAGCTTGAATCGATGGAGGAGAGTCCAATGGCAGGGCAGCAGTTGTATGTGATCGAGTATGAGCTTCACGGTGAATTCCGCACCTTCATCATCCGCTTGGGGCGTATGGACAACGCCGAGGCCTGGCACTGGGCGAGCTGTGATGCAGGCGTAGGAATCATTCCCCGCTTTGGCCAGCACACGATCAAGAAGGTCAGCCGCCCCATGGCTGAGCGCTATGGCATCGGGAATGTGCGCTGGCGCGCGTCGGGGGATGGCCCGGAGTTCGTTGCCCAGCCCATTGATGTGAAGAAGTTCTCGAATGGCGGGCCGGGCAAAAGCTGATACCGCCTGCACGCCGCCTGCCGTTGATCCTGCTTTGGCAAGACCCGCTGAACTTCGTCGGGGGCTACAGATTCATGTTACTAGCCCCAATTACCACCACACAGCAGAGGATACGCACCATGACAGCGTCAGAGAAGGACAAAGCCACCGAGCAGGCCGAATCCACCGGCGAGCAGGAGCGCGACAACGATGCCCAGCGCCCGGATGGCTCCGGGGGCACTTCGCATGACTCCACCGCCCAGAAGGAAGCGCGCGAGCAGGGTGAGCACGGCGCCTGAGGCTGGGCGTGCTTGCAACCGCTAGGGTTCATCAGATCTCACCCATCAGGAGCCGACCTGTGCCGCGCATCATAACCCCCACCACGCCGGAGCATGAGGTCAGCGCGCACAACGCCCATATGTTCGGCTCACCCAAGGAGCGGCTGGATTTCTATCGCGGTGAAATCCAGTATGAGACCAGTATTCTTGCCAACCGCACCGACGCCTACCTGGCCGCACAGTCATTTCTGGTCATCGCGTTCGTGTCATCGATGGGTAACCTCAACCAGAGCTGGGGCGAAATGTTCACCCTGGTGGTGCCGCCGTTTCTGGCCCTGCTTGGCATACTCAGCTCGCTCAATGCCTGGCCCGGTATCCATGCGGCCTATCGCATCATCGAGCACTGGCAACTCAAACAGAGCCATTTGCTGCGCAGCGAGCCGTTGATGGGCCTGGCCTATGACGAGTCGCCTCTGTTCAGTGAGACGGAAACATCACAGGCCGGACACCGTAAGTCGCTGTTGTTCTCGCTGCGTACACCGTGGATATTCCTGGTGTTCTGGCTGATCCTGGGTGCCTATGCGGTGTTCATCCAGCTGGCCTGAGCAACGCCGCCGGTAGCAGACCTCGCCTCAATGATGGCGTGGTAACCATGTGCCAACGCTCGCGGCCAGGTTACTTGGCGCAGCACCTGGAACCAGTATGACCTTACGGCAGTCGTAGCTCTTCTGATCGAACATCTTATAGGCGAAGGCCGCCTCCTCGAGGGGCATGCGATGGGTCACGATGAGTTCGGGTTGCAGGCGCCCGTTCTCGATACAGGTGAGCAGTTCGGGCAGGAACTTCTGCACATGGGTCTGGCCCATCTTGAAGGTCAGGCCTTTGTCGAAGGCATCGCCGAACATGAACCCGTGTACGTGCCCGGCGTATACCCCCGGCACACTCACGATGCCCCCGCGGCGTACGGCGGCAATGCTCTGGCGCAGCGCCTTGCCGTTACTGCCCTCGATCTTCAGTGCGGTCAACACTGCTTCGGCGGTACTGCCTTTGGCTTCGAAACCCACCGCGTCAATCACGGCATCTACCCCACGCATACCCGGGGTGAGGCGGATGATGCTGTCGGCCGGTTGGTCGTCGTCCTCGATATTGATCGGCACTACGCCATAGGCGTCGTGGGCGAAGGCCAGGCGGTGCCGGTTGGCATCGACCATGAAGATGGTCTGGGCACCCAGCATCCGCGCACAGGCGGCACTCAGCAGCCCGACCGGCCCGGCACCGTAGATCGCCAGCGTCGAACCCTGGCCCACCTGGGCGTTGGTAACCGCCTGCCAGGCGGTGGGCAGGATATCGGAGAGGAACAACACCTTGTCGTCGGGCAGCGCTGTCGGCACCTTGAACGGGCCGACATTTGCCTTCGGCACGCGCACATACTCGGCCTGGCCGCCGGGCACGCCACCGTAGAGGTGGCTGTAACCGAACAGGGCGGCGCCGGGTGGGATGCTTTTCTTGTCGACGATGGCGCCGCGGCCTCGGTTGGTGGTTTCGCAGGCGGCGAACTGGTCGAGCTGGCAGAAGAAGCAGCTACCACAGGCGATCACGAACGGGATCACCACGCGGTCACCGACCTGCAAGTGGGTAACCCCGCGCCCGGTTTCTTCGACGATGCCCATGAATTCGTGGCCGAAAATGTCGCCAGGTTTGGTCTCCGGGATCCTGCCGTGGTACAGGTGCAAGTCAGAGCCGCAAATGGCTGTGGCGGTGACTCGCAAGATGACGTCGTCGTCGTGCTCGAGGATGGGATCCGGAACATTGTCGACGCGAACGTCCTGTGGCCCGTGGTAAGTCAGTGCTCTCATGGATACGACTCCTGCGGTGGCTGCTTTCAAGATGGTCCATGCCGGGGAACTCGGCAAGTCGGCAACGTTCAGAAACGGCAATTCATTGGCAAATTCGGTGGGCCACATGCGCCGGCAGCGCAGGCCTGGCAGCACTGCTGTCTGCATTGAGCAATCTGCCCGCTGTTGTTGTCCAGATTGGACCTGCATCGGTAATGATCGAGGAGTTTTCCGTGAGCAGTAAAAAGGCCCGCGTCAGTAACCAGGCTTCAGGGGATATTTCCGAGCTGCCCCACGACATGTTCTTCGCGGCCGTGGAAACCACGCGGATGCCCATGATCGTCACCGATCCCAACCGTGACGATAACCCCATCATTTTCGCCAACCGGGCGTTCCTCGACATGACCGGCTATGAGCTGGCAGAGATCCTCGGGCGCAATTGCCGGTTCCTGCAAGGCCCGGAAACCGATACCGAGGTGGTCGCAACCTTGCGCGCTAGCATCGAACAGCGTGTGGATATCGCCACGGAAATTCTCAATTATCGCAAGGATGGCTCCAGCTTCTGGAACGCGCTGTTCATCTCGCCGATCTTCAATGAGCGCGGCGACCTGATCTATCACTTTGCCTCGCAACTGGACGTCAGCCGCCGTCGCGATGCCGAGGACGCCTTGCGCCAGGCCCAGAAAATGGAGGCGCTGGGCCAGCTCACAGGCGGTATCGCCCACGATTTCAACAACCTGTTGCAGGTGATGGGTGGGTACCTGGGGCTGATCGCCAATGAGGCTGACAAGACTCAGGTCGACCTCAATCGCATCCGCCGCAGTGTGGGGCACGCGCAGACGGCGGTGGAGCGCGCCAGCACGCTGACCAAGCAGTTGCTGGCCTTCGCCCGCAAGCAGAAACTGCATGGGCGCGTGCTCAACCTCAACCACCTGGTCGAGGACCTGCGGCCCATGATGGAGCGGACCTTCGGCGCCGATGTTCTGGTGGAATTCGACTTCGAGGCAGACCTGCGCAATTGCCGCATCGACCCCACGCAGGCCGAAGTGGCACTGCTCAATATCTTCATGAACGCGCGCGACGCGCTGATAGGGCGCAAGCGCCCGCACGTGTTCATTGAAACCCGCAATGTGCTGGTCACCGACATCAACCATTCCTTCGACGGCCTTTTGCCCGGCAACTATGTCAGCCTGTCCGTGACCGACAATGGTATAGGCATGCCGGCCAGCATCCGTGACCGCGTCATGGACCCGTTTTTCACCACCAAGGAAGAGGGCAAGGGCTCGGGGCTGGGCCTGTCGATGGTCTACGGCTTCGCCAGGCAATCCGGGGGTGCTGCGCGCATCTACACCGAAGAGGGGGAAGGCACGACCCTGCGCCTGTACTTCCCCGTCGACGACGCCAAGGTCGTCCAGCAGCCCGCCGTGAAGACCGCCGAACGCGGTGGGGGCTCAGAGCGTATCCTCATCGTGGAAGACCGCCCGGATGTGGCAGAGCTGGCAAAAATGGTGCTCGAGGACTACGGCTACGCTGCCGACATGGTGCTCAATGCGCGGGAAGCGTTGAAGCTTATCCAGGCTGGCGAGCGGTACGACCTGTTGTTCACCGACCTGATCATGCCAGGCGGCATGAACGGCGTCATGCTTGCCCGGGAGGTGCGCAGGCTGCAACCGCAGATCAAGGTATTGCTCACGACTGGCTATGCTGAAAATTCGATCGAGCGCACCGACATCGGCGGCTCGGAGTTCGAGGTGATATCCAAGCCTTGCCAGCCCCATGACCTGGCTCGGCGGGTCAGGCAGGTGCTGGATGGGCCTACCGGCGTCACCTGAGCCGCGGTCAGCGGCTGCACGACTGAGCAAGCCCTTGCAAGTTATTGAATTGTTTGCCCCTGCTTGTGGTCCAACACTTGCGCTAGGGTCATAGGCTCTGTACACCTTCGTCTACAGCCTGGTCCGTGACCTGTACCAGCGTCACATGTCGGTGAGCAGCGGCTGCCGACATTGCCAGGATTATGACGCTCCCACAGAGGTGGATCATGAATAAAGAGGGGGTTGCCGCACCGTCGGCATTGAATACCCGTTCTGAATTACTCTCTATTGCAGATGATTCCTCGGAAAAATTGCGACTTGTGCTGGAGGCAGCCGCTATCGTCGGTACCTGGGTCTGGGATATTCCCAACGATCGGGTCACTGCAGACGAGCGTTTCTCCCGTTCGTTCGGCATTCCTGCGCAGCAGTGTCAGGCCGGTATCCCCTTGGCTGAAGCGTTTTCGGCGATTTACCCCGATGACCGTGAGCGGGTGCATCAGGATATCCAGCGGGCAGTGGCCAACGGCGGCGCGTTTCGCTGTGAATACCGCGTGCGTAACGAGGACGGTGTCTACCACTGGATCGAAGCCAACGGCCATGCCGAGCTGGACCATAGCGGGCGAGCCGTGCGGTTCCCGGGTGTGCTCATGGACATCGAAGCGCGCAGGGCCGCCGAAGCGGAACGCGATCGGGTCTCGGCGCTGTTGCGCACATTCACGGCCGCCGTGCCGGGTGTGGTCTACGCCAAGGATCTCGACGGCAGGATGCTGATTGCCAACCACGGCGCGACGCAGCTGATTGGCAAACCGCCCGAATTCTACCTGGGCAAGACCGACCTGGAATTCCTGGAAGACAAGGACCAGGCGCGCCAGGTGATGGAAACGGATCGGCTGGTGATGGGCAGCGGCAAGACCGTGCAGGTTGAAGAGCGGGTCGACATGCCCGATGGCTCGGCAACCACCTGGTTGTCAGTCAAGGCCCCGCTGGTCGATGAAGCCGGGCAGATCATCGGCCTGATCGGCTCATCGATTGACGTTTCCGGGCGCAAGCAGGCGGAAGCTGAACTGCTGGAGCTGAACCGCACGCTGGAAAAGCGGGTCAGCGAAGCGGTTGCCGAGCGTGAGGCGGCGCAGGAGGCACTGCGCCAGGCGCAAAAAATGGAAGCCATCGGTCAGCTCACTGGTGGCATCGCCCACGATTTCAACAACCTGCTGGCAGGCATCATTGGCAGCCTTGACCTTGCCCGGATGCGCGGCAAGGCTGGGCGCACTGCAGACGTTGAGCGCTACCTCGAAGTCGCGCACCGGGCGGCGCAGAAGGCCGCAGCGTTGACCCACCGGTTACTGGCGTTTTCCCGTCGGCAGCCGTTGCTGCCCGTGCGCACCGATGTCAATGAGCTGGTCGAGGGTTTGAAGGACCTTATCAGCCGCACGGTCGGACCGTCGATTGCCCTCAAGGTCAATCTGAACGCGCAGTTGGCCACGTGCCTGGTTGACCCGGTACAGGTCGAAAACTCCCTGTTGAACCTTTGCATCAATGCCCGCGATGCCCTGGCGCAGAAGCCTGGCACGATCACGATCGCCACAGCCAACCATACCTTGGAGGCAGGCCCTGGGCTGGATACCGAACTGCAGCCAGGCGAGTATCTGACCATCAGCGTCACCGACGACGGCATGGGCATGTGTGCAGATACGCTCGCCAAGGCGTGCGAGCCGTTCTTCACCACCAAGTCGATAGGCGAAGGCACTGGGCTGGGCTTGTCGATGGTCTACGGTTTTGCCAAGCAGTCGGGTGGCCAGGTAAGGATCAGTTCTGAGGAGGGGGTAGGGACGCGGGTTGAATTGTCCCTGCCGGCAGTGAGGGGCCAGCCGCAGTTGGCGGGCCGCGCAGCACTCGAGCATGGCCTGTGTGGCCGGTGGTCTGACCGTACTGTACTGGTCGTTGACGATGAACCCTCCGTGCGCCTGTTCGTCAGTGATGTGCTCGGTGGTTTGGGGTGTACGGTCATCGAGGCGGCTGATAGCCAGGCTGGCTTGCAGCTGTTGTCTTCCGACACGCGCATCGATTTGCTGGTAACGGATGTCGGGCTGCCTGGCGGCATTGACGGTCTTCAGATGGCGTCGTCCAGCCGCCAGATTCGCAAGGCGCTGCCCGTTATCTTCATGACGGGTTTCACCAACCCGGGATTGTTCGAGCACGAGCTCCTGCGCGACCCATCGGCTTTACTGACCAAGCCTTTCGCCGTAGACGAGCTGGTGGCCAGGGTACATGCGATGCTGGGCGCGCAGCCCGAACGATAATGCCGGGGTTGGCAGGGCGGCTCTGCCCTCAAAGAATCGGTTTACCACCTGTCACGGCATAGCGCGACCCGCTGATGTAGCTGGCTTCGTCAGATGCCAGCAGCACGTAGATCGGCGCAACCTCGACGGGTTGCCCAGGGCGCCCCATGGGGTAGCCGGAGCCGAAGTTCCGGACCGCCTCATCGGGCATGGTCGCCGGAATCAACGGGGTCCAGATGGGCCCCGGGGCTACGCTGTTCACGCGAATGCCCTTTTTGCCCAGCAACTGCGCCAGGCCGGCCGTGAAGTTGGCAATGGCACCTTTGGTCGCCGCATACGGCAGCAAGCTGGGGGAGGGGTCGTCGGAGTTCACCGAACTGGTATTGATGATCGAGCTGCCCTTGGGCATGGAAGGCAACGCCGCCTTGCAAATGCGGAAAATGGCGGTGATGTTGATATCGAAGGTTTTCACCCATTCATCATCGTCAATTTCCTCCAGGGTTTCGTGGGCCATCTGGAACGCGGCATTGTTCACCAGGACATCGATGCGGCCAAACCGCTCGACGGTCTTGGCCACGATGGCGTGGCAGTGTTGCTTGTGCGCCAAGTCACCAGGCAGCAGCAGGCATTGGCGGCCTGCCGCCTCGACCCAGCGTGCGGTTTCCTGCGCATCCTCATGCTCGTCGAGGTAGCTGATGGCAACATCTGCACCTTCCCGGGCATAAGCGATGGCCACCGCCCGGCCGATGCCACTGTCGGCCCCTGTAATCAGGGCGATCTTGCCTGTAAGCCGGCCATGGCCGGTATAGGACTGCTCGCCGCAATCCGGGTATGGCTCCATCTTGCGCTGCGTACCAGGAACGCTCTGCGGTTGAGACGGGAACGGCGGGGTAGGGTAGTCGCGCATGGTAAAAGCTCCTGCAGTTGAGAATGCTCATACCGGTTCGAGGAGGCTGGTACCTGCGCGTTGGTTCCAATGCGCCGAGGAAGCGACGAGCGGTGCCACCCCTGCTCGTGAACCAAGGCGCGATTGCTTCGCGCTCCGGTCAGAAGCTTTCCAGCACGATCTTGCCCCGGGCCTTGCCGCTCTCGATGACGGCGTGCGCACGCCGGAGGTTCTCGGCGTTGATTGCACCGAAGTGCTCGCCCAGGGTTGTCCGCAGCACGCCCTTGTCGACCAGGCTGGAGACACGTTCGAGCAGATGATGTTGCTTGATCATGTCGTCGGTCTGGTACAGCGAGCGGGTGAACATGAGCTCCCAGTGCAGCGACAGTGACTTGCGCTTGAGGGGCACCACATCCAGCTGCGCCGGATCGTCGATCAGCGCCAGCTTGCCTTGTGGGCGAAGCACTTCTACCAACTGGTCCAGGTAGGTATCGGTGTGCGTCAGGCTGATCACATAATCCACGCACTCGAGTTCATGCGCTGCAAGCTGAGCGGCGATCGGCCGGGTGTGGTCGATGACATGATCCGCACCCAGTTCCTCGATCCACTGTTGGCTTTCAGCCCTGGAGGCGGTACCGATCACCGTCAATTGCGTAAGCTTGCTGGCAAGCTGGATCAGGATGGAGCCCACCCCGCCGGCAGCGCCGACCACCAGCAGGCTTTGCCCTTGGCCAGCCTGCTCTGCGATGCCCAGGCGGTCGAACAGCAACTCCCAGGCGGTGATGGAGGTCAACGGCAACGCCGCAGCATCAGCGTTATTCAGACTACGGGGCTTGTGCCCGACGATACGCTCGTCAACTACATGCAGCTCGCTGTAGCTGCCCGGGCGGTCGATGGCGCCGGCGTAGAACACTTCGTCGCCGGGCCGGAACAACGTCACTTCAGGGCCCACCTCGCGCACAACCCCTACAGCGTCCCAGCCGAGCACCTGTGGCTGTTGGCCGCCACGGCTTGCCCGTATTTTCGTATCGACCGGGTTTACCGCAATGGCCTTGACCTCGACCAGCAGATCCCTGGCACCCGCCTGGGGCGGGGGCAATTCTGTGTCGTAGAGCGATTGTGGGTCCTGAATGGGCAAACCGGGTTGGGTATAGACGACGGCTTTCATGGTTTGTATCCAGAGGCTGGGAAAGTGGGTGCAGGCTAAGCCTTTCAATTGATTGGAAAAACAGCCTGCATGAAGCAAGACTTTCTCTGCAGGCGTGAAAATGCATTGAGGGCCTCGCGACCCGGCCCCGGTTTGCACTTGCCCTGATGGGGCTGTGAAGTGATCAGACATTCACTTCACTGAATAGATAATGTGCGAATTCTGGAGAATCAGAATAAATAATCGAAAATCTTTTCAGCGGTGGCGTTTTTAGGCAGCACATTCCCCGGCGGGCGCATCATCATATTGACCAGCATGTGGCCTTACACGGGCCGCTTGCCTGCGGGGTGAACCTCACCCCAATCGAACCTCCCAAAAGGAACGCCATCGTGCACCACGTCAAATATGACCTGTCCGAAGCCCAGACCAGCCTTGAGTACATCCTCGAACAAGTCATCTATGGCACGGTGGTTGTCATCGTGCGCAATGGTATTGAAATTGCCCGGGTTACCGCGGTGGAAGGTTTGAGCCAGCGTGCTACGCGGCCCATGGCCACCCCGTATGAGCTGTAGCAACGCTGCAGGGGGCGCCACCCACCGGCTGAACAGGCACAGCGCTGCTGCACGCCTCGTCATAATATGCACCGCCCCCTGAATTTACCGCGTAAAGTGACCATTGAAGTCCAGCCCTACGCTGGCGCAGCGGGGCGAGCACTGGCGCGCGTATATCGATTAGCGGCTATCGTAGGAGGGCGGTAAGCGAACCGCCTTCGCTGCGTATGGAGGCTGGACGCGTTCCTGCACACTACAAAGGGAACCCTATGCAGCAGCTACCTACGGACGAAACGATCCGTGCAGCCTTGAATCGAACCCATGCACGCCTTCACCGACAACATGAGCTGGTTGTCGAGTTTGGCGTGGTGTCGTTGCAGGTCACAGAACTCGACCTGCTGCTGACGCGCGCCTGTGAAGTGGTTGCCGAGGGCATGAATACGCGCTACGCCAAGGTGCTCCAGCCTGAATTGGACGGCGACGGTTTCGTCCTGTCCCATGGGGTTGGCTGGGATGCTGCAGACATCGGCAGGGCTACCGTGGGTGCAGATGAAGCCAGCCCGGCAGGGTATGCGCTGGCCACCTACAGGCCGGTACTGTCGAACCATCTGGGCATGGAAAATAGGTTCCGCACCCCTGAGCTGCTGAAAAAATACGGTATCGAGCGCGCGATCAATGTACCGATTCGCGGTGTACTCGGCCCATTCGGCGTGCTTGAGGCCGACAGCAGCAATGGTGAGGATTTCGTGGAAAGCGACCTGGTGTTCCTGGAAGGGATCGCTACCGTCATTTCACTGGCTGCCGAACGGATTGCCGCAGGGGTCGAGGCGCCTCACCCCGACCCCTATTCCGAGACGATCCTCAATGCCAGCCCTGACTGGGTGGAGATCATGTCTGCCGACGGGCACATCGAATTCATGAACGAAGCTGGCCTGACCTTCATGAACACCAGCGCTGCCGAAGTCACAGGCCAGCGCTGGCATGAGCTGTGGCCAGGGGAATCCAGGTCGATTGTGTGGGAGGCGCTGGGTAAAGTCGGCGCTGGCGAGACCATTCGGTTCGAAGCGTATTGCCCGTTATCGGCTACTGAGCCGAAATGGTGGGATGTGACGGTGGCGCCGATCATGGGCGTGAATGGCCAGGTTGAGCGAGTGATCGCCGTATCGCGCGACATCACCGCACGGCATCAGTACGAGGCCCAACTGCTGTCCCTGATCGAGGCGCAGAACACCAGGCAAGACCGCAGCGACCTCTATCTGGAGGAGATTCATCATCGGGTCAAGAACAGTTTGCACCTGGTGAACACACTGCTGCTGCTGCAGGCAAACCTGGCAGCCGACGCGGCGGTCAAGCTGCAGCTTGAAACCGCGGCTGGCCGGGTAGTCACCATTGCCAGTGTTCACGAGCGGCTGTACCAGACCGCTGAAGACCAAGGCGTGCATGCTGAAGAATATCTGAATGCATTGCTCGGCGATTTGGGCAAGGCCTTGGCAGACCGCAAGATCGTTCTGGAGGCAGATGATTTCGTGCTGCCGCCTGAACGTATGGCGCCCCTGGGCCTGGTCATCTCCGAGCTGATCACCAACGCGCTAAAGTACGGCAAAGGCACCATTGACGTGCTGGTCAAGCATGCAGGTGACCATGCACTGCTCACTGTTCGCGATGAAGGTGATGGCTTCCCGGACAACTACCCCAAGCCGACGGGCACTGGCCTGGGTATGCGCTTGGTCAAAAGCTATTCCGGGTATGGTAGCGCCGCGGTGACCATTGATCGCCAGGCCAGCAAGAGCTGTATTCATGTCCGCTTCAAACTCTAGCCTTGCCGGTGTTGGCAGCCTGCTTTATCGACTGCGCAAGGTGTCCAGGGCCGGCGACCAGACGCCATGGCCACAACGTTCGCAGCAGCGCGTATCTTCAGCCTCATGGTAGGTCGCAAAGCCGCAGCCTACGCAGCTGTATAGCCCGGCCGCGGGCGGCGAGCTGTATTCGGGCCGGTGTTCGGCAGGCAGCACGGACAAGCCCGGGCGGGTATCCTCGGCAGTGTAGAAATACAGGCTGAGGTCGCCATCGGTCTCCAGCAGGCCCAAACGGACTTGCCCCAGGTGCTCCACGCCTTGTTGGCGCAGCTCCATGAACAGTTCACTGGCTGAAATGTTCAGGTTACGCAGCGAATGGACCTCGTACATGCCGTCCTTGACCACGGTGATGGGCAGGCCATCAATCCACGCCTCGCAGGTCTTGCTTCGCTTCATGAGGTAGATGGTGCCGCGGTACAGCACGAGCAGGGTAATGAACACCAGGGCTACCGGCAGAAGCGGCACATCCTCGTAGAATGTCACGTCGCCCGCCGCAGACCCCAGGGTCAGAATCACCACCAGTTCAAAGCGCGATAGCTGCTTGATCCCGCGGCGCCCGCTGAACTTGAGAAAGCAGAACACAGCGAGAAAGGCGGCCAATACCCGAGCGGCGACTTCCAGGAGAAAGGTGACCGGAAGTTCGCCGAGCAACATCCTGTGCAGATCGAATGTGACCATACTTGTCTTTTCCCGTCCGTTAAGCCCTCAATGTGGGCCGAATCACGCCTGGCACGCGCTTATCGGCGGCTGGCATGAACCGCCGCCCAGCGCAGTGCCAGAGGTCTGTCAGGCGTTCGACCGCAGGTAACCTCGCAATGCTCCGTGCGCAGCGGCCCGCGGCAATCGTTCAGCGGGCTGATTACCTTTATTCGCTGGCCTCCAGTTTCGCCCATTGGCGGTAGGCCGCTTTCAGGCTGGCAGGCAAGCAGGGCGGATCACCCTCGATTTTACTGTGTGCCGGGTGGCTGCCCTTCCATTCCATCAGCCACGCGATCAGCGCTGGGCGCGTACCGGGGCAGGGGCCAACCTGCTGCTCGAGGGCATCGGCGATGGGGCCGAGGGTTTCGATGTAGTGGTCGAGTTTGGCGAGCGGGTCGTCCATGCTAGTGAACCTCTATCGATTGCGCAGCAGCGGTGCTGCTGCCATCAGCGTATCTAGCATGGCACGGTCAGGGCTTGCAGTCTTCCATTGGCAGGCTCGCCTTTCTCCAGCGCCAGCAGGGCCGGCATGTCGAGTGTTTCCACCAGCTTGCCGCGCAGGTTGACGATACCTTGCCTGACGGTGAGGGCGTTGCGATGGGATCAGGTTGTGCCTGGCGTCCGGCAACCGGTTGATCTGCGTCAAATACCCGCGTTGTGATGAATGCCGTTGTCGTGAGCGCGTCAGTTGACAAACGTCAAGTCTGCCGAGCATGGCTGAACGATGCTGCGAGCACGTAACGCAACCGCCGAGGTGGGCCATGCAAACCCCGCAAAGACTGCTGTTGATAGCATCGCCGCTGATGCGCCGGACCCCCGTCTACGACCGCGCCGCCGCGCTGGCCAAGGCCAAGGGCAGGGCGCTGCATATCGTGGCGTTCGACTATGTGGAAGGCCTTGCAACCCCAGGCCTGGTCAATGAACCTGGCGGCAATGCGCGAAAGCTATGTGCAGCAGCACCGCGACTGGCTCGAAGCCCAGGCGCAACCGATGCGCCGCAGCGGTGTCACCGTGACCACCGAAGTGCTGTGGGTGCAGCACCCGCTCGACGAGATCCTGGTGCACCTGCGCGAACAGCCGTTCGCCATGCTGATCAAGGCCTTCGAGCATGAGCCTTGGTGGGCACGCGCCATGTTCACTTCCCTGGATATACAACTTGGATATACAACTGCTGCGCGAAACCCGCATCCCGCTGCACCTGGTGCACAAGGCAAGCCATGCGTTGCCCCGCACCATCCTGGCGGCGGTGGACTTGTCCAGGCCAGAGGATCAGATCGAGGGTTTCAATGACCAGATCATCTTCGACTCCAACTTGGCGCACACACTTCATGAAGCCCAGAGCGATGCCTTCCAGGCGCTGGCCGAGCGCAACGGCATAGCGGCCGAGCACCGCCATATGCGCATCGGTGACCCGGCCAAGGCGCTGGCCCTGTTCATGGACAACCATGACACCGACGTGCTGGTGATGGGCAGCTATCACCACCGCGGTATTGGCTGGTTCATTGGCAGTACGGCCGAACGGGTACTGCATCGCTTGTCGTCCAGTGTGCTGGTGATCTCGCCCGAGCGTTCTCAAGGTTGACTTGGCAGTTGTGATGGGCTGCACGACAGCACCTGCGGTGCGTTGGCACAGACACTGTTGGCGACCGTCAATGGAGGCTGCATGCCAGCAATGCCATAATGTCGACGTCGGTGTTTCCCTTACGTGGCATTCTTCGAGGCGCTGTGCATGAACGATTTCACCCCTTGGACGGCGCTGGCAGGCGGCGCCTTGATCGGCCTGGCTGCTGCGCTGTTTGCCGTGGCCAATGGGCGTATCGCGGGTATCAGCGGCCTGCTCGGGTCGTTGCTGCAACGTGGCGGGGAGGGGCGTGGCGAGAAAGCGTCATTCCTGCTTGGCATCTTCGCCGCGCCGTTGCTGTGGCAACTGTTTACGGCCCTGCCGACTGCGCACTTTACGGTTTCGCCCGGGTGGCTGGTGGTCGCCGGGTTGCTGGTCGGCCTCGGCACCCGTTACGCCGCAGGCTGCACCAGCGGCCATGGTGTGTGTGGCCTTTCCCGATTGTCGCCGCGCTCGGCAGTAGCAACGCTGAGTTTCATGGTGGCCGGGTTTGCCACCGTCTATATCCTTCGTCATGTGCTGGCAGGTAACTGACATGCAGCGGCTCAGTGGTTTTCTGGCTGGCGTGTTGTTCGGCCTGGGGTTGTTGCTATCCGGCATGGCAAACCCCGCGAAAGTGCTCGGGTTTCTCGACCTGGCCGGGCGCTGGGATGCCTCGCTGGCGCTGGTCATGGTTGGCGCCATCGGCATCGCTTTGCTGCCCATGACCTGGGCGCGGCGGCACAGCGTGGCGTTGCTGGGTGGCCGGATGCAGTTGCCGACGCGGCGCGACATCGACCGGCGGCTGGTGGGCGGCAGCCTCATGTTTGGGGTCGGCTGGGGGATCGCTGGCATCTGCCCGGGCCCGGCACTGGTGCTGCTGGTTGGCGGCTACTGGCAAGCCTGGCTGTTCGTGGCGGCCATGCTCGTGGGCATGGTGGTATTCAGCGCCGTGGAAGCGTCACGCCGCTGAATTGACAGGCGCGCCCACGCGCCTGCGCCGACTAGTTTGCGGGAACGAGGATCACGAAGTTCTTTTTCATGTCCTCCAGCACAGTCCACTTGCCTTTGGCGCCGGGCTCGATGATGAACGTGTCGCCAGCGGCGAGGGTGGCCGGCGCACAGCCGTCGAGCTCGATCACGCAGCGCCCGCTCAACACATGGCAGAATTCCCAGACTTTGTAGTCGATACGCCACGCTCCGGTACTGGCCTCCCATTCGCCGGAAATACGACCTTGCTGTTCATCGTGGTAGTACTTGGACGTCAGCGTGTGCGGGTCGCCTTCCACCACCTCTTCGAAGAAGGGCAGGTCGCGCACCGGTTGGATATCCATTTCGCGGAACACGGTCAGTTTCTGGGTCATGGTTACTTCTCGTGCGGGTTGGGGGTTAGGGCGATACATCAAATAGGCTTCGCCGGTGACGGCGAGCATCGGGTGCGGCACGATCTGGCAGGTTTTCACGATCTTGAAGCCATGGCGTTCGTAGAAGCGCCGTGCACCGTGGTTTTCCGCGTAGTCGATCAGGCACAGGCCCTGCAAGCCCAGGTCCTCGGCGCGTTGCTGGGCGTGGCGAAGGAACTGCACGCCCAGGCCCTGGCTGCGCCAGGCCTCATCCAGGGCCAGGCTGGAGATGTACAGGGTGTCGGGTATTTCCATGTCGGCGTAAGGCGCGAGTACCGGGTCTGTCTCGACCTGCCGGTCAGGGGCCGCATGCAGTGCATAGCTGTGCATCATGCCGATGACGCGACCTTCGCAGGTGGCCATCAGGCAGTTCCTGTATGAAAAATCGCCCTGTTCCCTGGCATAGCGAGCCGCGCCCACACTCAGCAATGCTTCTCCCGGCGCGGCCAGCTTGCTCCATATGTAATCGGCCATGCCTTCTGATGTCAGTTGAAAGAAGCGCGCGATATCGGGCGCGTCCGAGGCCTCGGCAGGTCTGAAGTGGGTAAGCATGTCCAGGGCTTCCATGGGATCGGGTGGCGGGGTGGCGGGTTTACACCGTTGACC